>NZ_JAMYPC010000017.1:0-154950 GCF_040320155.1 Mesorhizobium sp. M0771
GCCAGGATCGCCTTGATGTGAGGCTGCTTCAGCGCATGGCGGATCAGCGCCGGCTGCTGGTCGGGCGGAAAGGCAAGGTCGACGATCTCGACCTCGGAATCCTCGATCAGCTGTTCCGGCGTGTCGTGCACGGTCGGGATGTCCCAACGCTTGGCGACCTTCTGCGCATTGGAACGGGTCCGTGAGGTGATCGCCATCACGTTGAACCCCGCTTCGCGATAGGCTGCCAGATGGCACTCGGCCATGATCATGCCGGCGCCGATGCAGCCGATACGGTATTCTTTCGTGCGGACCTTCACGTCCGGCTCGAAGCCTTCGCTCGCCATGTCTTCCTCCCGCAATTCTGTTTTCGCAGCCGCGATCATCTCGCCAACGCGCCTCCGTCCTGCCCGAAATAATGCACCCGGGCCGGCTCGCAGGATATCGCTACCACCGCATCCGGCCTGATGTCGGGCTGGCCGCGCAGCAGCGCCTTCAGCCGCGCCTCTCCGGCGGCGAGCGTTACCACCGTGTAGCCGCCAAGGGGCTCGACCTCGAATACGCGCGCCGGGCGGCCAGCGCCCCCTTCGACCCAGGGCCCGACCTTGATGTCCTCCGGCCTGAGCCCGATTTCGATCGCGTCGGCCGGAGCAGCGCGATCGTCGATGCTGACCGTGCCTTCGGCGGCCTCGAGGCCATCTTCGCCGCGAACGGATTTGAGGATGTTCATCATCGGCGAACCAAGCAGTCGCGCCACATAGGTGTTCGCCGGGCGGTCGTAGATCTCGGACGGGGCGCCGATCTGTCGGATCCTGCCATTCTCCAGAATCGCGATGCGGTCGGCGATCGACATCGCCTCTTCCTGGTCATGGGTGACGTAGATCAGCGTCTTGCCGAGTTCGCGCTGGATGCGCTTGAGCTCGACGCGCGTTTCCTCGCGCAGCCGCGCATCGAGCGCAGAGATCGGGTCGTCCATCAGATAGGCGTTCGGGTCGCGCACCAGGGCGCGGGCTATCGCCACGCGTTGCCGCTCGCCACCGGAAAGCTGCGCCGGCGGCTTGTGCAGAATATGGCCGATGTGGAGCTTGGCGGCCACATCGGCGACACGCGTTTCGATCTGGGCCTCGGCGACCTTGCGCTCGACCAGCGGGAAACGCACATTTTCGCGCGCGCTCATATGCGGGAACAGCGCCAGGTTCTGGAACACCATGGCGACATTGCGCTCGGCCGGCGAGACGGTGTTGACCGGTTTGCCGCCGATCAGGATCTCTCCGGCGTCAGGCGTCTCCAGCCCGAGAACCAGGCGCAGGATTGTCGATTTGCCCGCCAGCGGCGGCCCGAACAAGCAGAAGAATTCGTTGTCATTGACGGTGAACGAGGCGTCGACGACGGCGAGCGTCGTGCCGTAACGCTTGCTGACATTGCGAAAGACGATATCGGCCATGTCAACCTGCCTTCATCGCAATGCCGCTGCGGGCATCGAAGACACGCACGGACGATGCCACGGGGGCGACGACGGCAAGCTCGCCGATCGACAGTCCGACAGCATTGTCGAACACCGCCTTCACGGCGGTCTCGCCATCGCCGAGATGGGCGATGGTCCTCGCGCCGATCCGCTCGACGAAGCTCACCGGCATGGCGAGGCCCTGCCCGCTCTGCACCAGCGACACCTGTTCGGGCCGGAAGCCGTAAAGCACCTCAGAGCGCGATCCGCGCAAGGTGGCGGCCAGCGCATCCGGCAGCGTCGGCGTGACCCCCAGTGGCCCGAGATCGACCACCAGGCCCCGGTCGCTCTCCGCCGGCCTTCCCTTCAGCAGGTTCATGCCCGGAGCGCCGATGAAGCGGGCGACGAAGACATTGGCTGGATTGTTGTAGACTTCCAGGGGCGTTCCCACCTGCTGCAGCACGCCGTGATCCATGACGGCAATGCGGTCGGCCATGGTCATGGCCTCGAGCTGGTCATGGGTGACGTAGACCATCGTCTGCCTGAACTGGCGCTGCAGCTGCTTGAGCTCGGTCCGCATTACCGCCCGGAAGGCGGCGTCTACATTGGACAGCGGCTCGTCGAGCAGGAAGATCGCCGGCTCCATGATCGCCGAGCGTCCGATTGCCACCCGCTGCAGGATGTTGACCGAGAGCCGGTCGGCCTTGCGGTCGAGCAGCGGCGTCAACTGCAGCAGCTCGGCGACGGCGCCGACGCGGCGGTCGATCTCGGCTGTCGCCGCACCGCGCATCCGCGGCCCGTAGGCAAGGTTCTGGCGCACCGTCATGTGGGTGAAGATGGCGTAGTTCTGGAAAACGAAGCCGACGCCGCGGCGGCCCATGGGCACGCCGGCCATGTCGCGCTCGCCAAACAGGATCTTGCCGCTGGTCGGCTCTTCCATGCCGGCGATCATGTTCATCGTCGTCGACTTGCCGCAGCCCGAAGGCCCGAGCAGCGCCATGAACTCGCCATCGGCGATGTCGAGGTCCATGGTCTTCAGCGCCGTGAACTCGCCAAAGGTCTTGACCAGGTTGCGCAGCTGGATCGCGCTCATGCCGGCACCAGCCTTGCGCGCGCCATGCGCTTCATGGCGAATACGGCAACGATCGAAAGCACGACCAGGATGGCCAGCGCGATCGCCGCCACATAGCCCCAGATCAGGTCCTGCGTCGTGACCTTGTAGATGTAGACGGAGATCGTCTCCGTGGCGACGCCGGGGCCGCCGCCGGTCATGATGTAGAGCGTGTCGAAGATCTTGAAGTTCTCGATGACGCGGATCGCCAGCGCGATGATGACGATCGTCTTCATCTTCGGCAGCACGATGGTGACGAAGCGCTGCCACGGGTTGGCGCCGAGCAGGGTCGCCGCCTTGATCTGGTCCTGCGGCACGCCGACCAGGCCGGCAAGCAGGATCAGGAACATCAGCGGCGTCCACTGCCAGATATCGGCGATGATCACCGCGATCAGCGCCAGTGTGGGGTCAGACAGCCAGGCGATGGTGACGCGGGAACCGCTGAGTGCCGACAGGATGTCGTTCAGCGGCCCGCCCGACTGGAACAGCATGAAGAACATGTAGCCGGCCACCGCCGGAACCACCATCATCGGCATCAGCAGGATCGAATAGAAGACCCGCTTGCCCGGAAAATCGTCCGCGAACAGCGTCGCCAATGCCAGGCCAAGCAGGAATTCGACGGGCACGCACACGACCATGACGATGGCCGTGCGCCTCAGCGCGCTCCAGAAGCGCGCATCGGCGGCAAGGTCGGTGTAGTTGGCGAAGCTGTTCCACATCTCCCATGCGTTCCACCAGCCGAGGCCGGAGAGCGGCGACCAGTCGGTGACGCTGATGTAGAGCTGCATCAGCAGCGGGAAGACGGAGATGAAGAGCACCAAAACCTGGGCCGGCAGCGTCAGCCGGAATCCCAGCCGCGCTCCCTCGTCCCGCAGCGCGGGCTTGCCAAGCGCGGCCTTTGCGTCCTTTGAGACAGTCACGGTCACCGCGCTCATTGCTTGAGCGCGCCGAACGTCAGTCCGCGCACCAGATGGCGCTGGATGGCGATGCCCATGATGACCGGCGGCACCGCGGCGATAAGACCGAGCGCGGCCTTGGCGCCATAGAGCTGCCCGGTCATCGAGGAGGACAGCGAGGCCATGTAGACCGGGATCGTCACCCATTCACGCGTCGTCAGCAGCAGCGCGATCAGATAGTCCGACCAGTTGAGGATGAAGACGAAGAGGGCGGCGCTGGCCAGCGGTGCGCGCATCATCGGCAGCGTGATGCGCGTGAAGACGCGCAGCCGCGAACAACCTTCGACAAGCGCCGCTTCCTCGATCTCGCGCGGCATGTCGTCGAAGAAGGTCTTCATGAGCCAGAAAGCGAACGGCAGGGTGACGATGCCGTAGATCAGGGCCAGGCCAAACCAGCTGTCGGTGAAGTTCAGGAAGGCCCACATGATCATGACCGGGATCATCACCGCCATTGGCGGAAACAGCCTGAGCTGGATCAGCGCCAGCGGCAGGTTCTGGCCGGAGCCGAAACGCGACAGCCCGTAGGCCGCAGCCGTGCCCGCCGACATTGCGATCGCCGTGCCGAACACCGAAGACAGCAGCGACGACAGGATCGGCTTCAGCGCGGTGCGGTCGAGCGCCACGATCAGATTGTTGTTGGACTCGCCGAAGACGAACTGGAAATTGCCGAGCGTCGGGTTCTTCGGCCACCATGTCAGGTCGGCGCCGGTCGCCGACCATTCGGCGATCGGCTTGAAGGCCATCGACACCATCCACAGGATCGGTACCAGCGTCACCGCCATCGCCGCGAAGATCGCGGCGTAGCGGAATATCTCGAAGGGGACGGAACGGTTCATCTGGCTGCTTTGCTGGTGGCGTTGACTGCGGCGGGGAGGAACAGATGCTCCTCCCCTCCAGCGCTGATCCAGGGAGACGGATCAGCTGATCGGGTCGAGAACCGTCGGCCAGGCCTCCTTGTTCGTCCTGATGGCTTCGAGCAATTTGTCCTCGCCGATGCGGCGGGCGATCTTCTTCCACTCCGCTTCCGTGTCGGCCATCGCCTGTTCCGCTGTCTTGGCCTTGGTCAGCGACGCCATTAGATTTTCGTCCAATGCGTTGTGGAAGGCGGTGGCGCCGGGATAGTTGATCGTCGGCACCGTGCGGGCGACGGTCTCGCGCACCACGTCGATGTGGTAGGCGTGGTAGGTCTGGCGCACCAGCGGATCGGAGAAATCCGAGAGCCGGAACGGATCGAGATAGCCGCCCGGATTGGCGCTCATCCAGGCATAGATGCGGGCGGAGCCCAGCCACTGCAGCAAAAGGTAGGCGACCTCCTGGTTTTTCGACTGCGACGAGACCATGCCGGTCAGCGAGAACCACAGCACGGAACGGCTGATCAGCTTGCCGTCGACTTCGCGGCCGGGCGGCAGCATCGAGCCGATCTTGCCGGTGACGGCAGAATCCTTGTTGCCGGCATTGTCGAGGAATTTCGGCAGGTTCGAGAAGGCGCAGGTCATCGCCGCGCCGCCCTTGGCGAAATTTCCATACTGCTCCGGCCAGCCCCAGGAGATCGCGTCCGGCGAGTGATGAACCAGCGAGCCGACATATTCGTTGGTGGCGGCAATGCCGTGCTCGGAATTGATCAGCGGCTTGCCGTCGTCGCCGAACAGGAACTGGTTGGGCGATGCCATCGAGACATAGCGCTGATACCAGTTGGTGTAGCCCCAGCCCTGGTTGCGCAGGTCGGTGGAGCCGAACAGGCCCTTGTCGGGCCGCTGGAAGAAGCCCGCGATGTCACTGTGCTGCTTCCAGGTCTTCGGCGGCGCCAGATCGTAGCCGAATTTGTCCTTGAACGCCTTCTGCTCGGCAGCGTCGCCGAACAGGTCGGTGCGGTAGACCCAGGTCTGGAAGTCGCCGTCCAGCGACACGCCATAGTTGGACCCGCGATATTTGTTGAGCAGCGACACGCCCTTGGCGCCGTCGACATAGCCGGTCTTGGGATCGTCCCATTCGGGCTTGTACTGGGCGACGAAGTCGTCGAGCTTGGCGATGCCGCCGGTCTCGGCAAGGTCGCCGAGGCGGTTCCATTCCGTCGAGTAGATGTCATAGGCCCCACCCTTGGTGGAGATGTCCTGCATCGTCTTGGTGAATTCCTGGCCGTTCGGCAGGCCGACGATCTCGATCTGGATGCCGGTTTCCTTTTCCCACAGCTCCTTGATCGACGGCGCACCCGCAGGGAAAGGCTGTGTGAGTTGGCCAATCGAGCCATCCGACAGGCCAAGCACGATCTTGGCCGGTGCCTTGCCAGCTCCCTTCAAGGCCTTGGCCGCCTCAACGGCACGGGCTTCCGGCGTGTCGGCGCCATATTGATAGCGCTCGGCGCCCTCGAAACCGGTGGGACCGCCTACCATGCCTGGCGCCAGCGCGTCGGCCGCAACGGCACGGCCGGGACGGATGAATTGCGGTGCGATACCGGCCGCAGCCACGAACGCCGCCGCCTTCCCTCCGGACGCCAACAAGCCGCGTCGCGATATGCGGATCAAATCAGACATTGGAATTCCTCCCTCAGGGCCGATGTTTCCTCCACGAGCCCGTTGAGGGATATTGACGGCAGCACCGGAAGGCTGTCAACATCATAAATACTCAAAATACATCGTAACACCGCAACCGCGGAGAAAATACGTCATGCAAAGGTCGACACACGGGCTCAATGCCTCGATTTGATGGGAAATCTGCCTTTCTGGCACGCGACTATCACGCCGGGCGACGCGATTTAGCCCAACCTCCTTGCGCATCGGCTAAGGCTCGATACATCATTTCCCATCAGAATCGCTGATGGCTGGCAGCTGTGGCCGTCGGACGGGCTAGCGGCATTGTGCGATCTGATGCATTGAGGAGATGAAGACGGTGCGTTCCACCTTGACTGACATAGCCCGGGAAGCCGGCGTTTCCGCCGCCACCGTCGACCGCGTGCTGAACAACAGGCCCGGTGTGCGGGCGCGCACGCGTGAGATCGTGCTCGAAATGGCGCAGCGCCTCGGCTACATCGCGGAAGGCCCGAACGGAGCGCCGCCCAGGCCCTCACCTGGAGAGGTCATCCGTCTCGACTTCGCCCTGCCGGCCGGCACCAATTCCTTCATCAAGATGCTGCATCGACACATCGAGGCGCAGGCCCTAGCGCGCCCCGATCTTGACGTCCACATCGCCACCATAGAGGGCTTCAACCCCGACCGGCTCGCCCGCCTGCTGCAAGAATTGCGTGGACAGACACAAGGCGTCGGCGTGATCGCGCTCGATCATCCAACGGTGCGCGAGGCGATCCGCTCGCTGTCAGCCAATGACGTCAAGGTGGTGACCATCGCCTCCGACATCCTGCATGTTCCGAGAGTGGCCTATATCGGCATCGACAACCGCGCCGCGGGGCGGCTGGCCGGCTATCTGCTCAACCGCTTCATGGGATCCGAACGCCCAAGCAAGGTGGCGCTGTTCGCCGGTTCGCTGTCCTACCGCGGCCATGAGGAACGCGAGATGGGATTCCGGCACATCTTGACCGAGGAGTCGCCCAACCTCAAGATCGTCGAGATGCGCGAAATGCTGGATGACCGAGAGAAGGCTTATTCGGAAGCATCAGCGCTTCTGGACCGGCACCCCGATCTTGCCGCGATCTACAATGTCGGCGCCGGCAACACCGGCATCGCTCGGGCGCTCAAGGAGCGTGGACGCGCCAAAGACATTCTCTTTCTCGGCCACGAGGTGACAGACGGCACCAAGGAACTTTTGTTGGATGGGACGCTCGATGCGGTCATAGATCAAAATCCGCGCGTCGAGGCGCGGGAAGCGCTCAACATTTTAAGCCACTCTGTCAGGCACCTGAACTATGAACCGCATCAACCACGACTTCAGGTGATCTTCAAAGAGAATATACCTGAAATCTGATCAATGGATCCGTGATCGTATCGCAAAGCACAGCGTTGGCGTCGCCACCGGTCCCAAATACGAACGAGAGCCCGAATGATCTCGTCAAAGCCGCCGATCTGGCACTATTCCGTGCGAAGTCGGAGGGCCGAGATCGGGTCGTGGTTGATGGTGCATGAGAAGGCCGTCGCCCGTTGCAACTCGGTCAGCCTTTCCGAACCTAAAAAGACCAAGTCCACTCATAGCACCGAAGTCGCGAACGATTGGGGCGAAGAGGGTTCTGGATGTCGGCACGAAGCCGACGAATGGCATACGCCCGTCCGTCCGCGACGATCACCTGAGGCATCGCCCCGGCCCCAGGCGCACGAGCAGATATGTCGCAGGCAACCTCGTGTGTTATACACGCACGCTGACTTTTTGGGTCGGACACGAGATCGATGGACCAGGAAACGCTTCTTGCCGCAGTCCTCTTAGCTGATGTCGTGGGCAGCACGCCACTCTATGAGCGGATCGGAGACGATGCCGCTCTACAGCAGGTCTCGGATTGCCTGGACACGATGCGCGAGATCGTCGCCAAACACGGTGGTGATTTCATTTACTCGAAGGGCGATGACATACTCAGCCTCTTCGAGAGCCCGGAAATGGCGCTGACGGCCGTCTGCCAAATCAGCCACCAACTGACTAAAGGTCCGTTAAGCGCCCGTATCGGATTGCATTTCGGGGCGGTCATTCGCGCGCGGGGCGCGATATTCGGTGACGTTGTCAATGTCACCGCAAGGTTGTCCACCACGGCGAACCCCGGAGAGGTGCTGATCAGCCAGAGCTTCTGCGAAGCCCTTTCCCCGAGAAGCCGCAAGGGCCTGCGGCTCCTCGACAAAATGGCCTTGAAGGGGAAGCAAGAGTTCTTCGATGTCTATACCCTGTGGAGCGACGATGGGGGCCCCGGTACGCAGATCACCAGCCATGGCGCCACTACAGATAGACGCTCGGTCCTGCCGCGGCAGATTCATCTGGTCATCCGCTACAGAGATCAGCTGCGATCCTGTCGAAACGGCGAATCCGTGACAGTCGGCAGATCGGCGGAATGCGATATCATCGTCGAGCGGCCCTGGGTATCGAGGCGCCACGCCGCCTTCACCATATTGAATGGCAGAGCTCGGCTTCTCGAACGAAGCTCTTCGGGCACATTTGTGTCCATGGGACTGGGCCATGAAGTATTCGTACGCCGTGAAGATATTATCCTCTTCGGCTGCGGCGTCATCTCGCCTGGAGTGAAGTCGGCACTCGACGAAGCCCAGCTTCTTCACTACGAAATTGTCTCGGATTGACCCGGCCCGGCTACTAGCTCGACCGGTTTCGAGGTGGTTCGCTGCGCCCTCAATGTCGCGCCGTACTCTTTGACAGCCATTGGAATCGACCGTTCACAAATGTGCCAAGGCCAATCCAGGAACGTCTGCTCTCGAAGTTGGACTGCGAAGAGCTGACCTCCGTTTCCCTCGCTGAGTTCGACGGAGCCGCGGGCCGGTGCATCTCCCTCGCAGCATGCGGAGTTCTATCTGCTCCTAAGCCACATTCGGCAGGTGGATGGCTTCGGCAGCAAGCTGGCCCGCTCGATCGATGACGCGCTAGGTCTTGCCGCGAAAAGGCCGGTGCGTGGGAATTGTGCTGGACTGTCGGCCAGACAATGAGCTGGCGACGGGAGCGGCCGGCTGAAGCGGGATGCCCGGACCAATTCCCTGCCCTGTGTCGCCTTGATATCCCCAGGTGCTGAAGGTCAGCACCGGCTGTTGCAGCCCGGGGTCGACGAACGCTTCATCAGACCATTTGCGCCGCAATAGCTCCTCGAACACCTGCGAAGGCTCGCGATTGGGCTACCGTCACGAAAATTGGCCCAGAAGCGCAGACCACTGACATATCGCGGCGTCGAGATGGAGCTCGATACCACCGTCTTTGCAGCACCGGGGAAAATTCCTCTTGGGCCGATCGAGTTCAAGTTGGTGCGCCACATGCTCGACAATCCTGAAAGGTGATCAGCCGTGATGAATTCATCGCAGCTGGCTGGTCGCAGAAAGCCAGTGTGAGCGCCCAGGTGGTCGACGTTCACATGAGCCAGTCGCGAAAGTTGTTGAAGCAGTCGTCGCAGAGTTGCCATTCGCACCCTGCGGCTTGCCGGCTATTCTCTCGAAGACACTGCGGGCTGACGATCTCGGCGATTGGGTTCAGAAAGGTCGCTGCGTGAGGCCGCAAGGGGACCGACCCAATGGGAAAGGTCTTGGCAGCTAGGGGACTTAACGCCACCGACATTGCAGCCGGGCGCTGCTCTAATCGAGAGAAAGTCTGGGCGTATAGAACAAGCGACATGAGCGTGTCGGATTGTTTGCATTCAAACGACCTTTGCGACGTTATCCGTGCCTTCGCCTTGCTGGTGCCGGAGGAAATCATGACGTCGCCCGACAATTCGGTCGAACTCGTTCGCGACAAGAAGTGGACGGTCCGCATCACCGCCTACGGCAGCACCCTGACGTTTCCGTTCGAAGCAGAAAGCTATGCACGTTCTTATGCCGATGGTCAGGCATTCCGTCTCGGCGTTCAGGTGGCGGAACTGAAGCGATGCGGCTGACACTTTGTCGACGCGTTGGCGGATAGCCTGCATCGCGATCGGAACGAATAGGTCGCTGATTGCAGCCTCGCGATTTTTCCATCAAATCCCGCCTGCAATCTTGACAGCAACTCGGCAAAATCCCTCGCCGACTAGTGTTGTCATATGAGCTGGAGCTTTCCTCGCCGCCGGTGGAAGGCGGGATACGCTGCCGGGACAGCCCTCTTTTCGCATAGACGCGAACCTTGTGCTTTTCCGTCTCAAGGCTGATTGGCGGCTGGATGCGCGCGCCGTCTTTCATATTCTGCCATCAGCCCGCGCGGAGCGTGGAATCAACGGCGGGGAAGCGGATGATGTTTCCTGTTTGCGCTCGCGTAGCGCAATAAACGCTGCGAAGAGCATGATAGCCATGCCGATGATGTCGATCAGGCTAACCTCCTCGCCGTAGGTGATGATGCCAAGCACGACGGCAATGACGGGTGAGACGAAGGCAAATGCTCCGGCGCGCGAGGCGCCGATTTCGTGCAGGAGCCGGATAAATAGAGTGTAGCCTATGAACGAACCAAACAGCACGAGGAACAGCCACCCGACCCAGGCCGGCCAGCCCCAATTGCCTTTTAGAGCCGCGGTCGCGCCTGGCTCCACAACGAGTGAGATGAGAATTAGGAATGCGCCCCCGAAAAGGGTGGTGAAGCCGGCGATGAAGTCCGATGAATATACCTCAAGAAGCGGCCGCGCGAGCACCGAACCCCATGCATAGATTAAAGCTGCCGACGCCACCGCTGTCATCGCCAGCAGCCGGAGCCCCCTGCCCTGCTGGTCTGCGTGTGTCCAACTAGCATAGGCTTCGGGCCCGAACAGGACGCACAGACCGGCCGCACCGAGCAAAATCGCAAAGAGCCTGCGGCCGTCATAGCGTTCGTCCCCCAGAAGCAACGCAAACCCAAGCAGCGTGACGGGGGTCAGCGAAAGCTCAAGAACAGCCGCGGTGCCCGTATCGACGTAGAGCATGCCCCAAAAGAGTGGGCCATAGCAAAGCGGAATCATGAACAACGTAACAACGAAAAGACGCGGCCAACTCCTTTTCGCCACCCGTGGTAGAGCAGCGCCCCTTAGGCGCGTCGCGCTGAGGATCAGCAAGCCGGCTACTGTAAAACGCGTGCCTGCGAACATCATAGGCGGCACGGTGGCGATCCCTGCCTTGATACCGATCCACGTGGTGCCCCAGATCACACATAAAACCAGAAATGTCGCTGTGTTGCGGTTCATCGGAAGCAGCCTTCGCTGGGCGTTGTTGGTTCGTCGTAACGGCCAAAAGACGTTTATTTCGTTACAACGGCCTCTTGCCAATACGGTTCCGCCAACCGATGTTTCCGGGATGGATGGTGCGAAGACTATCGTCGACATGCGCATGGTTGGCGGTCACCCCTGCTTGGACTTCGTCAACACGGTCGACGCGCGACGCGATGTGTGGGGGCCAGACCTCTTGCAGACCTATGCCGACCTGGTCGTCTGGGCTGGACGTGCCGATTTGATCGACGTCGATGAGGCGCGAGCACTGCTCGCGGAGGCTCCCGCCCGCCCGCTCCTTGCGGAGGCGGCATTGGAAAAGGCCAAGATTTTGCGCGAGGCCGTTTACGCGGCTCTCCAGGCCGAGGCGGCAGGCGCCCGGGTGCCGGACGATGCCTTGCAAATCGTGCGCGATGCAGTCGCCCTAGCCCTGCCGAAGCGCTCGCTTTTCCCGTCCGGCGACCGCCTCGCTTGGCAGTGGACCGACGCAGCCAGTCTGAACACGATCGGCCACCGCGTGGCCTTTGAGACAGCCGAGTTTTTGGTGTCCAGGAATGACCGCCGCCGCGTGCGCGAGTGCACCGGGCCGAACTGCGGTTGGCTTTTCATCGACACCTCGCGTGGCGGGCGCAGACGGTGGTGCTCGGATGAGAGCTGCGGCACACGCAGCCGGGTAAGGCGCTTCAGGGCAAAAGCCGCAGGGAACATGGCTCCCGACAGCAAGAATTAGTATCTGACGCCAGGCTTGGATGACCAACGCAGCATAGTTGGCTTCACGCTATCCCTGTCGCTGTTTGTCCAACGAAGCTGGTCTCGCGAGCGACTGTGGCCAAGAGTGTGGAGAACACAGCCGGCGCGGCAAGCCATCATCGCGTTCCAGAGCGGGTTGCTTCGGGGCCGCCTACCTCGCCACGCTTCGATCGGTCGATCTGCTCAAACTTGACGGGAACTCCGGTAGCGTTACGGCGTTTTTCTCAGTCCGAAACAAACAAGGATAGGTGCCATGGACTGGAACCGTGTCGAAGGCAATTGGAAGCAGGTAAAGGGCAAGGTCAAGGAACAGTGGGGCAAACTCACAGACGATGATCTGGACCGTATTGCCGGTAACCGCGATCAGTTGGAAGGCAAGATTCAGGAGCGCTACGGCATTGAGAAGGACCGCGCTCGGCGCGACATCGATGACTGGTATGGCCGGCAAGGCTGGTAGGTCGCCGGTTCCAAACTGAACTTGAAAAAGGGCTCCGAGAGGTACGGCGCCCTTTTTTGCCGCGTCTCTTGTCGCCTTTTCGTGAGTCTCACGACAAGGGCGCTCACCGAGAGACGTGGAACCGCGAAAGGTGCCCGTCGTTATCTGGTTCTCGAAATTACATTGGGGGATTAGTTGGACAGAGACGACGCCTCGGCGATCACAACTGGAGTTAGCGGCCTCGACTACATTCTTCGTGGCGGCTACGCCAGGAACCGCTCCCATCTCATCGAAGGGAAACCAGGTTCTGGAAAAACCACTCTTGGCCTCCAGTTTTTGATCGAGGGCGCCAAGAATGGCGAGACATGCCTTTACATCACTTTGTCAGAAAGCCAGCGCGAACTGCTCTCGGTTGCTGGCCGTCACGGCTGGGATCTGAAGGGGGTGCAAATTCTTGAACTTGTGCCGCCGGAGCTCAGTTTCGATCCTGCGCAGCTACAGACATTGATCCATTCCTCGGAATTGGAACTCGGCGAAACCGTGCAGTCTGCCATGGCCGAGATCGGACGCGTCAGACCCGATCGCGTGGTGTTCGATTCGCTCTCTGAAATTCGACTTTTATCGCAAGGGTCACTGCGGTATCGGCGCCAGGTGTTGGCATTGAAGAGCTTCTTCATGCTCAACAATGTGACGGTGCTTATGCTCGACGACCTGACCGCTGAGCAGGATGACCTCAATTTGCATTCGATCAGTCACGGCGTCATTCGGATGGAGCAGCTGTCGCCCGTCTATGGTGGAGAGCGTCGGCGGCTACGCGTGATCAAAATGCGCGGCGTGCAGATCCGGGGCGGCTTTCACGATTTCGTCATTCGCCCAGGCGGCGTTATCGCCTATCCGCGGCTCGTTGCAGCCGAGCATGAGGTGGCCGAGCATGATACGCCGGCCATGAGCAACAACCGGATCGACACCCTGCTTGGCGGCGGGCTGGCCCGTGGTACCAGCACGATGCTGATGGGGCCGTCTGGCGTTGGCAAGTCTACCATTGCCTGCACCTATTGCTATGCCGCACTCGAGCGTGGCGAGCGTGTGCTGGTGCTGTTGTTTGACGAGACAAAGCGCATCTTCTTGGCGCGCGCCGCCGGGCTCGGCATGGACCTGGAGCCGTTTGCCGAGGACGGCACGCTGATGCTTGAATCTGTCAATCCGGCTGAGCTTTCACCAGGCGAATTGTCTTCGCGCATCCAAGCGGCCGTCGAAGAATCCAATGTGCGGATCGTCGTGATCGACAGCCTAACTGGCTATCTCAATGCCATGTCCGAAGAACAACATCTGGTGCTTCAGATGCACGAGATCCTCACCTATCTCAATCAGAAGGCAGTGGCGACGATCCTGCTGTTGGCCAATCACGGGCTGTTTGGGCAAACGGCAGCGCCGGTCGACATGACCTATCTCTGCGATTCCATCATGCTTCTGCGCTTCTTCGAGAACGCAGGTCAGTTGAGACGCGCGATTTCCGTTGTCAAGAAACGTGTCGGCCCCCACGAAGAGACGATTCGTGAGTTTAAAATCGGCGGTAACGGCGTGGCCGTAGGTGAGCCACTGGAACAATTCCGCGGCATCCTGATGGGATCTCCGGAATTTGAAGGCAAGCCGACAGACCTTCTGAGGGATAAGGCGCTGTGATGTCGTCCAGCCCCGCCGTTCTCGTGCTGGCGCCGCTTGGCCGTGACGCGAGGATCGCGGCCTCCATCCTGGCTACAAACCAGATTGCCTCGCGTGTGTGCGGCAGCTTGGAAGAGGCAGTGCCGCTTCTCGACGAGGCTCAGTGCCTTGTCGTGGCCGAGGAGGCCCTGCTCAGTTCCGATCGAACGCAGTTTGCGGCCTGGCTTGAAGCCCAACCCGCATGGTCGGATTTTCCGATCGTGCTTCTGACGATGCGGGGGAACGAAGTCGACACGCGGATGGCATTTCTGGACCGCTATCTGATCGTGCTTGAACGGCCATTTCTGGCTTCGAGCCTCGCCAACTCGGTGCGCTCCGCCTTGCGTGCCCGCGCCCGCCAGCGTGAGGTCCAGTCCTACATCGAACAGAAGCGGGAGGTCGCCGATCGGCAGAAATTGCTCATCCGCGAGCTGCATCACCGCGTCAAGAACACGCTGGCCAACGTTCGCGCCATGATGGGCGCGACGGCCAAGTCGAGCGGCAACGTCGATGATTTCGTACGCGATTTTTCAGCCAGGCTCGTTTCCCTGGCCCAGACCCATTCGATGCTTACCGACGATTATTGGCAGACTGCCTCCCTGCACAAGCTGCTCGAAAGCGAGCTTGACCACTATGAGACGCGCGACAGGCCGCGTATCGTTCTGGAAGGCCCGAACGTAGCGCTAGTCGCCGACATTGCGGTCCCTGTCGGGATGGCTTTCCACGAACTGGCCTCCAATTCGTCGAAGTTTGGCGCGCTTTCGCAAACGGGAGGCCGCCTTGATGTCCGCTGGTCGTTAGGCGGGTCCGGCGATACACAGATCGTCAATCTTGACTGGCGGGAACGAGATGGGCCGAAAGTCGAGCAGCCCAGTCGCCGGGGGTTTGGCACGACACTTCTGGAAAAAGTCGTGACCGTGCAATGCAACGCCAAGATCGAATTGAACTACCATCGTGACGGCTTGCAGTTCACCATGGCCTTGCCGTTGCGAAACACGCGCCTTGTGCCGGCTTACTGAGCGGCAACGGAAAGGCTGGCTGGGCGCCGCGATAGGGATTAACTGAGCGTCACTCGGCAGGCTGGTCTAGCGCTTTAGCCAAAACATCAGTTCCGAAAAAGACCGCCTCTATATCTCCCATATGCCTCTGCAACATTGCGAGAGCTCCGGCGTGGTCTATGCGGCCGACCTTGGTGATGAAGTCGAACTCGTGCCGCGGCGCTGTGACCCGGGTCATGCGTCCTAGACGAAACCTTGGGCTCCCGGAGCGCAGTTTTGTCGCCTTCGTGGTCACCCCCCGCCATTTTGCTCACGATCCTCGTTGATAGCCCGGATGCGCATCTGAATCATCTGCGACCCGTCTGGGTTCCGACTGGCGTCGTAAAAAACCAAGAGGCCCGCAGACAGGCTCGATCGACGGTCAGCTATCCCGAACAGCAAACGAAATCACCCTTGCCTTTGGCCAACCAACTTTCGCCAGATCACCTTCGCAATGGCTGCGGCCCCAGTACGGTCGGACAGCCCGCGCCTCTGGCGGCCGAAGTGAGGCGCCGGGAACATACAACGTCGGTCGTTGTTTCTCTGATCAGGAGGAAAGATGATGGCAGACGATAAGAGCAAGCGTGATTTTCGAGATCGCAACCGTGTATCAGTCGATGAAGATTATGAGGTTGGCTATTTCGCCAAACAGCATCGTATCACGCCAGAACGCGCGAGCTAATCAGAGAACACGGCAACGACCGGAAGAGGCTCGGACGCGAGGCAAGGAAACTCGCTGATACCGGCTGATGGTCGCGACGCATCACGCGGCTTTTCGACGAGCGGGTCTGAAAGGCTGCGCGAGCGTGAAAACGTCTGGCCGGATGCCCGCCTCGACTTGCTTCCATGTGACCGGGTGGGCAATTGGGAAGCCGGGCCGCGCTCGCGGGGAAAAAGCGCCTATTGCGGTATTGCCCTGTCCGTTGCGGAGATAGTCGAGAAAGATCCGGCCTCCTCGGGCTGCGGGGTCAGCTGACAACAGGTATCGGTCAGGATCGGTATCAACCAGACGGTGGGCGAGCGACTTGGCCAGTTTCCGGGCGCTGTCATGGGTCATCTTCGCAACGAGCGGGGCCATCAAGTGGATGCCTTTGCCGCCAGTGACCTTTGGCCAGCTCTCCAAGCCTGCCGCTTCCAAGATGCCCCGTAGCGCCAGCGTGGCCTCGATCACATCGTCCCATGGAACGCCTTCTCCGGGATCGAGGTCGAGGACGAGCCGGTCCGCATGTTCGATGTCATCAATCGTCGCGTTCCACGGATGAAGCTCAACGGCATCCATCTCGACCAAGCCAAGCAGACCATCCATGTCATCTATCCATACCCGAATGCCTTCGCCGCCTTCGCGCTTTTGAACCCGGAGCTGATGTACGGACGCCGGTATCCGAGGTAGCGGTCCCTTGTGATAGAAGGTTGCGCCGGAGGCGTGGCGGACCAGCTTCAGCGGTCGCCGAACCAGATCAACTAGAGCTTGATCAGCGACCCGCCGCCAATAGTCTGCCAGCTCTTCCTTGGAAGGTGCAACCGCATCGGGTAGCAGCTGGAGAATGTTCTCGCGCGGGACGCCGTGTTGTCCTTCCGACCTCCGCTTGGACGGCGACGGAGGCTTGGGCGGGATTGCCTGAAGGTCCTCGCGGAGTCCCTTGAAGACCGCCTCACGCAAGATGCCCCGGTCCGACACGCCACTGAATTGCACCTCGGCAAGAACGTCTGGTTCGACCCATGTCGCCTTGGGCTTCTTGATCGGCTCCGACAGCGGTGACTTGGCGGTTACAAGCGGATCAAGCCGCTCCCTAACGCGCCGGGCTGCGTCCAGCGTATAGCCGGTCTGGGCCTTCCCGGCATAAAGCAGCCGGTCGCCCTCTCGCCTGCCGATGTACAACGATGCGATGCGGCGCGGCTGCGCGCCAAGTTTCTCGACGAAAGCCACGATTGGAAAAGTGTCGCTCTTGACACATTTGACCTTGACCCAACTGGTCTGGACGCCCGAGCGGTAGTGAGCATCCGCTCGCTTCGATACGATTCCCTCTATGCCCATCCGGCAGGCATGGTCGAACATATCCTTGCCGTTCACCTCCAGATGCTCGGCATAAGTCAGGGTTGGCTCGGTTTCGGTCAGCAGCTTCTTCAGCGCAGCCTTGCGCTTCACTAACGGTTGTTCCCGTAGATCACGGCCATCGAGGTACAGGAGGTCGAAAGCGTAGAGAGTCATCCGCAGCGAACTTGGGTTGCCCAGCTCACGTTCCATGGCTTGATAGTCCGGCAGGCCGGTGTCGCCCAGGACGACAGCTTCACCATCGATGATAGCGGATTTGACCGGCAGGCTTGCCGCGGCCTGAACAATCCTCTTGTAACGGTGGGACCAATCGTAGCCGCGACGCGTGAATGCTCGCGCCTTTCCGCCTTCAACGACCAGCTGCGTCCTGTAGCCGTCATATTTGATCTCGTGAAGCCAATCTCCGCCTTCGGGAGCTTTCTCGACCAGTGTGGGCAATTGGAACTCGATGAACGAAAGCCGGTCAATGGCACTGGTCATATGTTCGCGACTCCAGGAATCGCGACTCAAGCCCCAGCGCCCCTGTCGGTTCCGAGCCTTTTAGAAGAATTGCATCGCGACGATTGCTTATCCGCCTCACTTGTTGATGTGACGGCGCAGCAGTCTGATGTTGCGATTGTTCGCCTTAAAATAGACGTCGAAGATCGAGCCGAGAATTGGGACACTTCCTACGAGCGTATCCAGCAGCACGTTGCCTAGCATGCGGGCGACCAACCCATTTCCGGCACCGACGTTTCGAGCTCGCAAGACGATGTAGGCCGAGATAATGCCCGTCGCCGCATCTCCGAGTACGGGAACCAGACCTACGAGCGCATCCAGTCCAAAACGAATTGATGTGCCTGGAATGCGCCAGCGGGAATCGAGTAGCGCGGCCAATAGATCCAACTCGGCAAGTACGTTTGCTGTATGACCACCGTGACCGCCCTGCCCGATCATGCCAACTCGCGCGCCAGTACGATTTAGTATCTCTCCCTGATGGATAGCCGTCACCTTAGATATCGCTTTGACCGCCTGAATTCGCTTGCGTCCTGTGCGATGGCACGTCGTCGAGCAAGGTCGTCTCACCGGAGCTTTTCGGCGCCTCAACGGGCAATTCACCAGTAGGCGTCATCTTGCTGACGGCCTCAGGCAAATCTCGCGTGATCCGGCTTATGAGTTCCTCGCGCGAAAGGCCGGTCTGCATCGAGAGGGAAGTCAGGGTTTCTTCGTCTATGGCTGCTTCCACCTCGCTTGGCTGGATCGGCTCGTTCGGCCCGGTGCCTACCCACGAATCGACCTTCGATCCGGCGCCTGCCCCTCTGAACCGGTCGAGAATATCGCCAAGCGCGGTCCCCGAAACGCCTTTTGAAAGCTGATCCAGAATCCCGCCTTGCGGATCATTTGGGTTGCGATCATCCGCTCCACGGATCATGTCGCCGATCTTGTCGCGATTTTGGTATGCCAAGACGCCGAGCATCGCGATCGCCAATTTTCCCAGGTTAGCCATTGGTACCTCCACTGTTCAATGGACAAGGGCTCAACATCACAAAAGTTCCGACCGGCGACGATCTAATTGAATAAGGGCTGGCGTATCGACACAGACGTGAGCGGTGCTGCCTAACCGGCTTGTTTCCGTTTGCGGTGCGGCTTCGGCCTCGCAGACGCTGATCGTGCAAAGCTCGTTGCCTGCCTGATCGCGCATGCGCACTAACCATCCGGTCATATCGTCATCGCCCAGATCAGCCAACAGGCCGATTACGCAACGGATCGCTTCGGCGCGAGCGGCCTCAAAACTTGGCGTCTCGGCAGGCGGAACCTGGCGAGCCTGGTCGCCGTCGCGATAGTAGAACGTATAAGCGAGATGGATCCCGCGCGCTGCCTTAGAGTATGGAACTACCACCCTCATCTTTGACGGGGGTTTGGCCAACAGCGAACATCGGCTAGGCCTGAGACGATCGATCGAGGTCGACTCGCGCGACGGCGTAGGCGCCAAGCGAGATGCTTTGATCATCCAGCGGTCTTGCGGAACTTTCCATGAAGTCGGGATCGGTTGCCGCCCGCTCGAACTGCTCGGCGCCGAGAAGAGCAATGCGGGCGCTGCTCGGCGAATCCGAAAGCCTCACAGATTGCGTCTTGGCGGTAAGGTTAGCGACCCACAGGGTCACGCGGCGATCTTTTTCAGCCGCGATCGTCACGACGCCGTCACAGCCGGAAGTTCCTACGGACAGCAAGGTGGCTCCGCCGAGCTTTGAGAGACCAGCCAAGACATGGAAAGCGGGATAGACCGTTGGGCCATCCTGCTGGTCATACCATGGCTGCACGAAATCAGCCTTCCTATGGATTTGGCCAAAGGGGCCGGCGAAGTCACCGAACGCGACGGCATCGATTCCTTCGCGAGCGCAGGCCGCGAAATATCCGACAGTCCAAGCCGCATTAAACAGCCCGCGCTGACGAGGATCAATGCGCGATAGACAGACGCGAGCGTTCGCTTCATTCGGCGCAGTGGATTTTCCGTATGGGTTCTCACGGCAGCCGAGCTGGATGGGACCGATACGCAGTGGCAAGCGTTCCCCCATGAAAGCATGCGCGGAGCGGATTAGATGGGGGATTGCCTGAAGTGTCTCCATCACCGAGACATCATCTGCGGCGTGCACGCTTGGACAGGTGGTGAAGGTCACGTAGTCGAGCGCTTCGGCTGGCGGACGCTTGCGGTTGAGTTCGGTGAAGTAAGCGGCCATGCCGCCGCCCAGCGCGATGCCCGGGAAAGCCCGGCGAGCGGCGGAGTAGCTTTCGTGGAAGCTGGGCATAGTCGGCCACGGTGCTCCCGGCTGTACGGATGTCATGTCCTGCGCCGGAAATACGGAGACAGCTTCTAGTTTGAGGCCGAGTGAGTGGACAGCATCCGCGACCGGCGCCAATTCGCCGAATGGATCGCGCGTGCCCTTGGTGACAATCTCGAGGACCACGCCAGCGCCGGTCAGCCGTGCGAGGGCGGCGTAGCTTTCTAGTTCGTCCTGGCCGTGTGCGATCCGGAGATCGACCTGGCAGACCATCCACTGCGGAGCCATTCGTCGTAGGAGCTCGGGGGTTTCGAGCGCGTGCTTTGCCTCGTCGGCGGCGACGCCGACGCCAGTGCGGGGCACTCGGCCGACCGGTCCGCCGATCGTCAGGTTGATGAGTGGATTGCGATTTTCAGACGTCCCGGCAGGGAGCGTTCCTGACACGTGAAGCCGGACGGCCTGCGTGAATTTCTGGCCCTTGGGCAGTCTGTAAGGCCACAGGCGACGCAGAGGGCGGACATATGTTTTATACGAGGCGTCAGACCAATTGCGTTGGTCCTCCATCTCAAAGGCATCACCCTCCATGGTGCATGTCGCCCAGATCCCAGGCGCGATCTCGTGCGACAACGCCCGGATGTCGGTGAACGGACATTTTGGATCGATGTGGTCCGGAAAGAACGATAGCTCGTCGTGACCATCCTCATGCAGCACCTTTATCGGCTTGCCGGCTAAGCCCTCGATCGGATGAAGGACCACGAAGCCGGTCCGATTCGTCAAAAGGTCAGTCTCGGGCTCTGCCTCCGCCACAAACGACAGCGCACCATCGCCACTGCCTGAGACGCGCGCCCGGTAAATCAGGCGGCCGGATGTTGCGGCACATGTTGCACGGTATTCAATGGCGAACGCATCCGGCCTCTCGTCGATCCGCAGATCATCGAGAACGGTGGTACATGTTCCCCAGTTTTCGTCCCGTACAAGAAACGAGATTCCGCGCAAGACCTCGATCGTCCCAACGTGGATGTAACGCAACGCCCCATTGTCGAACGCGACCGACAAGGATCCCGCGCGCAGCGTGCGCAGCGGTGCCTCGAGCTGTTCGGTGCCACACAAGCGGACTGCCAGGGAAGCTGCCGAGGTCAAATTGCGCGCTCCGTCGTGGCGTCGAAGATCGAGGCCCGGTTCATGTTGATGTCGATCGCAAGCTTCTCGCCCGGACGGCTGACATCGTGCGCCTGCAGCTCAGCCATCACCGGCGCGCCGGCCAGTCGGAATGTCGCGTAACTGCGCGAGCCGGTCGGCTGCAGCAGGTCGATCGTTGCCTCATAGCGAAACGTGCCCTGCTCCGGCGTTGCAGTGTGCGCACGAGTGAGGTGTTCTGGCCTCAACCCGAGCAGCACCTGCTGTCCGTCCGCGACGCCCTTCAGCCCCCTGCCGCGCGCTAAAGGCAGCAGTGCATCCGCTAGCCGGATGGCAGCGGCGCCTGCGTCCAAGGCAAGGGTACCTGGCAGGAAGCTCATCCGCGGCGAACCCAGGAACCCAGCGACGAACGTTGAGGCCGGGTGCTCGAACAACTCGAGTGGCGCGCCCTGCTGCTCTATCAACCCGTCGCGCATCAGCACGATGCGGTCAGCCAACGTCATCGCTTCGATCTGGTCATGGGTGACGTAGATCATCGTTGTCGCAATGTCCTGGTGAAGGCGTTTGATTTCGCCGCGCATTTCGTCGCGAAGCTGTGCGTCGAGGTTGGACAGCGGCTCGTCGAACAAAAAGATGCGCGGGTTGCGGACTATGGCGCGGCCGATGGCGACGCGCTGGCGCTGGCCGCCGGATAATTGGCGCGGAAAACGCCCCAGCAAGGGAGTGATGCCAAGCATGCGTGCCGCCTCGGCCACGCGCACCTCGACCTCTGGCTTCGGCATCTTGCGAGCCTTGAGGCCGAAGCCAATGTTCTTGGCCACGCTCATATGCGGATAGAGCGCATAATCTTGAAACACCATTGCCACGTCGCGATCGCGCGGCCGGAAATCATTGACCACCTCGCCGCCGATCTCGATCGTGCCTTCCGATATCTCCTCCAGGCCGGCGATGGTCCGGAGCAGCGTGGACTTGCCGCAGCCGGACGGTCCAACCAGAACGGTGAACTGGCCGTCGCGAATGTCCAGGTCGATGCCGCGCACGGCATGGAACGCGCCGTAGCGCTTGTGCAAGCCGGTAATTTTGACTTCGGCCATGCGGGAGCTTTCCTAACCGCGAACGGCGCCGAGCGTCAGCCCGCGCACCAGATGACGTTGAGCAAGGACCCCAAGGGCGATCGATGGCACAAGGGAGACGATGGCAAGGGCCGCGGCTTCGCCATATTGCGCGCCCTGGAAGCCGATGAAGGCGCGGAAGACCGTTGGCAGTGTAAAGGCAGTTCGGCTGGTCAAGATCAGAGCGAAGAAGAACTCCGTCCAGCATGCAATGAAGGCGAAGACAGCCGCCGCGACGATGCCCGGTGCTGCGAGCGGCACGGCAACGCGCCAGAACGCCTCCCATCTCGTGCAGCCATCGACGAGGGCCGCCTCCTCCATCGACTTCGGCATGCCGCGGAAATAGGCGAACATCATCCACACCGAGACCGGCAGCGTGAAGACCGTATAGGCGATGATCAGGCCGACATGAGTGTCGTAGAGCCCGACCTGGCGATAGATCAGGAACACCGGCAGCACGATGCCGATCGGCGGCAAAAAGCGCTGCGACAGCACCCAGAAAGACAGATGCTTGCCGCCGGTGTCGTAGCGCGCCAGGCTATAGGCCATCAGCGTGCCGAGCAGCGCCGAAAGCACCGTGGCCGAAAGCGAAATAATCAGGCTGTTGATGAGCCCGTCGAGACCACGATAGGCGAACAGCGCAGCTTTGTAGTGGACAAGCGTCGGAGCGGCGGGGAACCAGACAGGCGGTACGGTGAGGTAGTCGTCGCTGGGCTTGATGGAGGTGTTGAACATCCAGTAGAGCGGCCACAGCACGAACACCAGGAAGAACCCCAGCAGCAGAATTCGGCCGATCGGCAACGACCGGCGTTTCCTGCGGCGGGCGGGCGCGACGGCGGCCATCAGACCGGTTCCACCTTCAAGAGCCGACGCACCAGCAACGTCACGATGAGCGCCGTAAAGATCAGGAACAGCCAACTTCCTGCTGTTGCCTGCGACAGATGAAACTGCGTGAAGCCTATGGTATAAAGATAATAGGAGGCCGTGTAGGTTTGTGTTCCTGGGCCACCCCCTGTCATGATGAAAATGGTATCGAACATACGGATTGCGTCGAGCAGACGGAAGGTCAGCGCCAGCAGCATCATCGACCCGAGATGCGGGAGCGTGATCGCCCAAAAAACCTGCCAGGCGTTGACGCCGTCGAGTTCTGCCGCCTCATAGAGATTGGGTGGGATTGCGGTCAGCCCGGCGAGCAGGATGACGAACATGAACGGCGTCCACTGCCAGACATCGGCGATGATCAGCGAGACGTAGAGCCACGGGCGCTCCGTCATCCAGCCGATCGTAACCTCCTGCCCCAATAGTTGCGTCAGGACATAGTTGGTCGGTCCAAAAGGCCGCTGTAGGAGCAGCGTCCAGGCTTGGCCAACGATGACCGGGCTGATGAACAGCGGCACGATCAGGATCGACATGATCACACCGCGGCCCGGAAAGCTGCGCACCATTGTCAGCGCCACCAGGAGGCCGAGAACGAATTCTATAGCGACGCTGATGCCCGACAGCGATGCTGTCAGCAACAGGGACCAACGTGCTACGGGATCGAACACGACCCGCTCGAAGTTCTTCAATCCGACAAAGGCGTGGCCCGGCACCTGGAAGTCGTAGTTGATGAAGGATACCACCAGCGAGAACAGAAGCGGATAGATCGACAGTGCCAATATCAGCAGCACAGCGGGGCCGACCAGCAGCCACTTGAAATGACGGTCTGCCCATTGGGCAAAGGCAGACAGCCGGGGCGGTGCGCCGGCGGCCTTCAAATGACGGATCGTGGCGGTGGGCTGCATAGGCGTATCCTATCGCCGCTTAGCGGGGAGGTGTTGCGAGCCAAGCGCCCGCAACACCAATTGCTCCAGAGAGTCCGCCTCCCTTCAGAGGGTGACCGCCATGCCAAGTTTTTCCACCGTGTTGTCGGCGGTGGCGCCAGGCAGTTTCAAGAACTCGGTGTAGAAGCCCTTCTGCGAATCCACACCCAGTCGGTCGGTCGTCTCGTTCCACTCGGCGGCCGCCGTTTCAAGCGACGCCTTCGGATCCGCACCAGCCCACACCGCCGTGCACATGCGATCGATGCTCAAGAAGTAGTCCTGCGCGCCTGGCATGATCGGGTCGAGCAGACCGACGTTTGCCGAGTTGTTGAGGTTGGCAAGGTACTCCTTGGCACTCGGGAAGAGCGCGCCGTAGAGCTCGGACTTGAAGTGCGAGATGCGGTACGGGTCGCGTAGCGCGTAGGGCAGCATGCAACGTGCCAGCGAGACGGGTGGCGAGCATACCCACTGCATGAACAGATACGCCGCCTCAGGGTTGGGCGAGTCGGCCGACAGTGCCTTGTTGTAGCCGGTGGCATGTTCCGGATTTCCCGGAACCACGGCATAGCCGACCTTGCCGGCGATTTGGGACTGCGGAATGAAGTTGATTGCCGTGGCCGACTGCGAATAGTTCGCCGCCATACGGCCGCTAGGAGGCCAGGAATAGATCATCGCGACTTTGCCGGTCAGGAAAGCCGCCCACAAGGAGACGGCGTCGAGCTCGTTGTTGCCGGGGATCGAGGCCTTGTTTGCGGCGAGCATGTTTGTCAGCGTCTTGACGCCGGCATCCGAAACCAAACCTGCCTTCATGTCGTCGCCGAAGAGTTTTCCGCCGTTGGCCCGGTACTGCTGCAGAAAGTCGAACTGATTGCCGGGGCTGCCCGCCTTGCGGAAATGTCCCGCGCCATAGACCTTTGGCGCCATCTGGTCGGTGATGAACTGGGCGATCTGGGCATATTCTTCCCATGTCTTGGGCGGTCCAAGCTTGGTGTTGAACTTCGCCTGGTAAGCCTCCATCATTTTCGGATCCTCGAAAATGTCCTTGCGGTAGTAGAGAGCGAACATGTCGCCGTCGTCGAAGAACCCCCAGATCTTGCCCTTGTAGGTCGGCAGCGCCTTGTACAGGGGATGATAGTCCTCGAGGTCTGCCGGGTTCATGTATTTGGCGATGTAGTCGTCTAGCGGGGCGATAACGCCGCCATCGGCAAGCGACGGCGTCCAGGCCGGCGAGATGTCGAGGACGTCATAGGCACCCGAGCCGGCGATGTGCTCGGCGACCGCCTTGGAGTACTGGTCCGGGTTCGACAGCTCGACGACATTCGACTTCATCCCGGTAAGCTGCTCCCACATCGGCCCGCTGAAATTGCGCGGGTCGAGTGCCTGCAGGCCAGCCTCGTAGGTCATGTTGAGGGTGACGCCCGAATGCGCCTTGGCCGCCTCCGCCGCGCGAAAGGCGGAACCGTCCGCAGGCCCTTCCTTCGATGCTTTCAGGGCTGCGGCCTGCGCCTGGCCGAGCGGCGACGTGCCGTCCGCCAATTCCAATGTTTGCTGCGCCAGCGCCCAATCGGTCATCATCCCCAGCAGCGGGCCGGACACGGCCAACATGCCGGTCATCTGACCGAAGCGGGTGATGAAAGTTCGGCGGGTGGTTTCGCCGCGCATGAAGGCGTCGACCTCTGCTTCGAGACCTGCCTGAAAGTCACGTTTTTCACGATCGTTCATAGTGCTTGGTCCTCCCATTTTCCTTTTGCTTCACTCGTCCGCCGGCGCAGCGGTCAAGCATTTCCTCCCGTAAGGTCGCCGCAAACAGGCCGCGGCGGCGCGCCGAAAATCAGTGTCCTCCTAGGTTCCAAAGCGGGCGGCGAGCCCAGACAGCCTGGTCTTCCACAGCTCGCTCGAAAGCACCTCGCGATTGACCACGCCGCGCGGCTCGCGACCGCGCTGCACCTCCATTACCGCTTTGACGTCCGCGGCACCGTTGCCGGCAAAGCACTGGTCGGTCCAGCAAAGCGCGTGCGGCGCCAGGATGACATTGTCGAGTTTGAGGATCGCATCGTCTGCGTCGGGAGGCTCTTGTTCCAGCACGTCGAGACCGGCGCCGGCGATGCGGCGCTCCTGCAGTGCTTGCGTCAGAGCTTTCTGGTCGACGATCGGGCCGCGCGCGGTGTTGATCAGGTAAGCTGTCGGCTTCATCAGGGCGATCCGCTCGGCATTGACGATGTGGTGGGTCTGGGACGACAGGGGGCAACTCACCGACAGCACGTCGGCGCGGCGAAACAGATCCTCCAGCCCTACCAGCTCGACGCCCAGGTCGGCAGCGACCCCCTTGTCGGCAAACGGGTCATGGGCAATGAATTGCATGTCAAAGGGCTTCGCCAAGCGGAAGACCTCGGCACCGATGTTGCCGATGCCCAGCGACCCAAGCGTACGCCCGACGAGGCCGACCCCCATATGTTCGGAGCGCTTCTCAAAACCAACAGACCCTTTGCGGGTGAGCGCGTCCTTTGTCAGCAGCTTGCCGGTCAGCGCCAGCATGAAGGTGACGACGGATACGGCGACGGGCCGTCGCACGCCATCGGGCGTGATGACCAAGGCAATACCGGCTGCGGTGCATGCCTCAACGTCGACAGTGTCGTAGCCGACCCCGAAGCGGGCTACGACGGCCAGGCGGCCGCTCCTCGGGACACTCGTGGCATCGAAACGATGGGCGAGGAGGATCAGCGCATCGAAATCCTCAAGTTGGTCGGCGCGAAGCGGACTGTTTGACTCCAGGAACACCATCTCGACAGCTGTCGCATTGCGCAGCGGCTCCAGATCGAAATCTGGGTAGGTCGGCGAGCCGTCCGGCCTGCGGAAATCACCGGAAAGCGCCACCCTGAATTTCACGCTGTCCATCGTCTCCTCCGTTCCTATTGGCACCCGGCCCGGATCTTGGAAACCGCGTCGGCGATCGCGTCGTGCAGGACCCAAACGTCGCCTGAATAACAAATGAAATCGAAGCCCTGTGCGTAGAACTCGTGTCCCTGGGCGACGTTGGGCACCAAGCGTCCAAGCGATTTGTTGTGCTTCTTGGCGGCGGCAACGATTTTGGCCATTGCAGCAGTGAAAGTGGGGTGGGCGAAGTCGCCAGGAATGCCGAGCGAGACGGACAGATCGAAATGTCCGACCCACAGACAATCGACCCCGTCCAGTCCCGCGATGCCGTCAATGTTCTTGACGCCGTCGGCGGTCTCGATCAGGCAGATGAACGTCGAGCGCTTGTTGGCGGCCTCGAATTTGTCAGCGACCGAGCCCGGACGGTAACGGTCATGAGCGATCTGCAGCGCCACGCCGCGGGCGCCGGCAGGGTGGTATTTCATGGAGTTGATGATGTGCTGCGCCTGTTCGACGCTGCTCACCATCGGCGCGATCAGGCCTTCGGCGCCCATGTCCATGGCGCGGGCGAGGAAATGGTAGTCCTGCGACGGCACACGCACCATGACCGGCAGATCGGCCGCCTCGAAATAACGGATCGCACTCTTCAGCGTTTCCAAGCTAAATCCCGAATGCTCCATGTCGAAAAAGACGAAATCGCAGCCAGCGGACTTCAGGATGTGACCGATTCCCGGCGTGGCGAACTCGGCGACGAGCGTACCGAGCTTGACCCGCCTGTGAGAAGCTAACGCCCTGAGACTTGGCTCCGACATGCACTTCCTCCCGTTCGCCCCAATGGGCCAATCCGCCTATGTTCGCTTCAATGCGTGGCTTCAAGAACGAGGTCGCAGGTCGTCACTAACTTGGTCACGACGAGCGGCGCGCTCTGCGTATTGAATTCGTCGAAATGAGCGGTGCGGCAGTGGTCCTCGAATGCGGCCTCGCTATCGTAAATCTCATAGAGCAGGACCCGATCCAGTTCGCCGCGCGCCTCCGTCACGTCAAAGCGGCGACAGCCGGCCTCGGTGCGCATCGAGGCGGTCGCATTGGCGTCGACAAGTTCTCGGAATCTGTCCCGGGCACCAGGCCTCAGGCGGAAATCGACCCAGACGACAAATCCGGTCATCACTTGGGCCTCGCAAGTTGCAGATACCGCTTGGCCACATATTCGAGATGGCTGCGCATGGCCGTCTCTGACGCGTCTGGATCGCGCGCGGCGACGGCCTCGAAGATTTCGCGATGAGCCTGGTAAGCCTTGCGGTCTTCACCCTTGGCCAATGTGGTGCGACGCTGTTCGAGCAACCATTCAGCCAAGGCCGCGTGAATAGCTGTAAAGATCCGATTGCGGGTGATTACCGCCAGCACATAATGGAAGTCTACGTCCGTGCGCTCGAAGCGCGCCAGATCGCCGATCGACTGCCGGTTGAGTTCGAGCGCCTCCTTGAGGCTGTCAATGTCTTCCGGGGTAGCATGCACAGCGGCGTTGCGGGCAAGACCGACCTCGAAAAACAGCCGCGCGCTCTGGAAGTCGTGAACCCCTCCCGGCGCCGAAATCATGTGCCGAGCCGGCCCTGAAAGGGCGTCGATCACGAATTGAGGAGTGGGTCGAGTGACGCGGGCACGCTCCCCCGATTTTATCTCGACAAGGCCCATTTTGCTCAGATGCAGCAGGGCCTCACGGATGGAAGGCCGCCCTACCCCGAACTGCCGCATGAGTTCCCGTTCAGATGGGAGACGGTCGGCTTCGGCCAACTCTCCCTCTCGGATCATCCGCTCGAGGTGCGCTGCCACCTCGTCCGAAAGCTTCCGCTGTTTGATCAGAACTCCGATCATGTGGCATACCTGTTATACCAATTAGGTACGTTATGATCCCATAGCACCCCTTGTCAACGAGATCTAAGCATCCGGTGGCCGGGCCCTTAAAGCGACTCCGTCGTTGTCGAGGCGTCCTTTGCGACGCCTTCAATGTCTTCACGAAGATTTCAGTAACTTGAGGAGAGCGAGCACAATCTGCTCGGTGTTCCGATCGGGAACGGTCTTCGAACCCTGGGTCGGTGGTCAGTTTGAACCTGCGGTGTGGACCCCAGGAGTGCCACCGGGCCGTGTGCTGGCCGAGACCTACCGAACCGCCTGCTTATGAGCTGGGACATGAGCCCTCGATGGCAAGTAGACCTCGACCTGAGCAAGATCAGCGAATGGAAGCGGGTTCACAGCCGAGGCGGAAAACGCGAACTCTCGCTGCTGGACCCCTTTGGCAATACGCCTGCTCCATCTCGTAATCTTTTTCCCCGCCGCAATGTCGCAAAGGAAGGGATTGTCGGGTTAGTCCCCTCTACGCTCCAGAGCGCTCGTCACGTTGTGCTCATCCTTGTGCGGTTGGCGGCCGCCGCTTGAGGATGCGCATTTGAAACTGTCTCAAGATCATTTTAGTCCTGAGGGGCCTCAGGCGGGGGCGCTTGCCATTTAGTTATCGTCACCTGCGCATGTCGAACCCGTACTCGGCGCCAATCTACGCGCTGGCCAGTTGCGACATGTGGTTTCGGCGATCCGCTTTCAGTGCGACGATCATGCTGGACGGCTGATATGAGGCGCGTTCCCGCCTGGCAGCTTAGGGGCAGCAAGCAGGACGTCGGCTTTCTTGCCTCGACCTGGCCTAAGCAGTCATTCAATTCGTGGCCTCAAGCAGCTCGTCCACGCTCCTCCTGACGCGGCGTGCCATCCAGCCGATCTCGGGCTGATGTGCGTGGACGGCAGTCGTCCTTTGACCACCGCTTCTGGCGGCGCCGATTGGCGAGCCGCCTCGCCATCATTAGCTATGGAACGGAAAAGAAACCATTCAGCATCAGACTACCGCTTTTCGACGCACCTTTTCGAATATGTCGGAACGAGCGCTTGTCGCGCAGCCCACGATGCCCCCCATTGGTGAACCGGTTCCATGAAGAGTCTGACAATACGCCACCGCATCCTCGTCAGTTTCGCAGCCGTTCTGGTGGTCATGTCCGTGATAGCCCTCATCGCGTACGCCTGGTTTCTTCAGGCGGGGGAAGAGGCGACTGAGGTCGAGAAGGGCATCCTTCCGGACCTTTATCACAGTACCGAGATCATGACGGGCCAGATGGCGGCCCATAGTCTGCTTCAGGAATATGCCCTTCAGGACAACCCGGCAGACAGAAGCACGGTTGCAAACGCGATCACGACCAATCGCAACCAGGTGCAGCGGTCGATGGACGACTATGAGGCAACGATCGTCTCCGATATCGACAAGCAGAATTATGCAGCCGTCAAACAACTCGCCAACCAATTCCGTCTGGCTGAAACTGCTGTGCTGGAAACAAGCCGGGCTGCCTTGTCGAAAGGTGAAACTCCCAATGAAAGCCCAGCTATCAAGAACGAAGTAGAGCCGATCTTTGTAAAATTGCAGTCCGCTCTGCAGGCCATGGTTGAGGATCACAGAGGCGAGGCAAACAGCGCGACGCAGCGGATCAGCTCGATCGTCAGAACGGCCGAAGTCGGTTTGAGCGTTGGCTTGTTGATAGCCCTCGGGCTAGCCCTTCTTTTGGGTTACCAGCTGTTTCGCGCCATTACAGGTCCGCTCACCCGTTTGGTCGACGCGGTTCAATTGATGCGGCAAGGCGACTTCAGCGAACGGCTCGATCTGAGGCGCCGAGACGAATTCAGCGTGCTTGCCGACGGCTTCAACGCAATGGCGGACGATCTCACAACCCTCATTGGTCAGGTTCAAAGGTCCAGCATACAGGTCGGCACGTCGATAACTGAGATCGCCGCCACCTCCAAGCAACAGCAGGCAACTGCGACTGAAATCGCAGCGACCACAACAGAAATCCGAGCGACAGCCAAGGAAATCTCCGCCACATCAAACGAACTGGTCCGCACGATGAACGAGGTCTCCATAGTTGCCGAACAAACCGCTGCCGTGGCTGGCGGGGGGCAAGCGGGGCTGACCCGTATGGAAGAAACCATGCAGCAGGTCATGGAAGCGGCTGGCGCGATCAATTCCAAACTGGCGATCCTGAGCGAGAAAGCCGGCAGCATCAATCAGGTGGTGACGACCATCACCAAAGTGGCCGATCAGACGAACCTGTTGTCGCTCAACGCTTCCATTGAGGCGGAGAAGGCAGGCCAATATGGCCGGGGTTTTGCAGTGGTGGCGACGGAAATCCGAAGGCTCGCGGACCAGACAGCTGTCTCCACCTACGATATCGAGCAAATGGTCAAGGACATCCAGTCGGCAGTCGCGGCCGGGGTGATGGGCATGGACAAGTTTTCCGAGCAGGTCCGTCGGGGTATGCAGGACATCCAGCAGGTCGGCGGGCAACTCTTCGAGATCATTCAGCAGGTTCAGGGGCTGGTGCCACGTTTCGAAGTCGCCAATGAAGGCATGCAAGCACAGGCGACCGGCGCGGGGCAGATCAGCGACACGCTAACCCAGCTAAGCGAGGCAGCTCAGCAAACAGTCGAGTCCCTTCAGCAATCGACGCTCGCGATCGACGAGCTCAATCAAGTCTCAGGCGGCATGCGAAGTAGCATATCGAGGTTCAAGCTACGAGCATAGCGAGCCGGCAGTAGGAGGTGACAATGCTATTCCTCGCCTTCAACATGGGTCCGGATCGCTACTTGATCGATGTCCACAAAATTGAAGAGGTGCTGCCCTATATCGACGTGAAAGTTCTTCCGGGTGCGCCAACTGGTGTGGTGGGTTTGGTCAGCTATAACGGAATACCCATCCCCCTGATCGATGTCACCCTTCTTGCGCTTGGCCGACCATCGGAGCGCCTGTTGAGCACCCGGATCGTTGTGACGCGCTATCCGGCGGATGATGGCGAGCGACGCCTGCTGGGGCTGATCGCGGAACGGGTGACGGATACGATCGAGCGAGACCCGGCCGATTTCGCGCCGTTCGGACTGGAACCAGGAACCCCGCCCTATCTTGGGCCGGTGGCTTCCGATGGTTTGGAGATCATTCAGTGGGTCAAAGTGGAAGCGCTGCTTTCGGAAGAGATTCGTACCGCATTGCTCCGCCAGGCGGCAATAGGTGATCAATGACCGGAGCAATAGAAAAGCTCCTGACGGAAACGATTGGACTGGACAGTGCCAGCGTTGGTCCGACAGTGGTTCGTCAGGCGGTCAGAGAACGGATGGAAGCATGCCGGATAACCAACCCTCAGGCCTATAGGCAACACTTGGCCGGTTCCTCGCAGGAGCTGCAGGAGCTGATCAATGCGGTGGTGATCCCAGAGACCTGGTTCTTTCGCGACCGAGAAGCGTTCACGATGCTGGCGCGGCATGCGCGCGCGCACAAGCCTGCTCAGCCGATAAGAATCCTGAGCCTGCCATGTTCAACCGGCGAAGAGGCTTACTCGGTCGCCATGGCCATGTTCGATGCCGGCTTTGAGGCGCATGAGTTCAAGATCGATGGCGTGGACGTCAGCAGCCGCAATATCGCGACGGCTGAACACGCCATCTATGGCCGCAATTCGTTTCGCGGCAGCCATTTAGAATTCAAGGATCGCTATTTCGAAGCGGCCGAGGGCGGGTTGCGGCCTGTTGCTGGGGTGCTGAAACAGGTTCGGTTCATGGTAGGAAACTTGTTCGGTTCTCACGCGCCTTTCGGGCAAGAGGTCTATGACATCCTGCTTTGCCGCAATTTGCTGATCTATTTCAATCGAGAGCTGCAGGATCGCGCATTGATCTGCCTGAAGGACCTGCTGGCCAAAGATGGACTTCTTCTGGTCGGTCCGGCGGAAGCAGCTCTTCCAAGGGTGCATGGCTTTCTTTCCGCTGAATGGCCATTGGCCTTCGCCTTTCTGAAATCGGAGCCCGTCAAGACCACGGCGCCGAAGGTTTCGGCCGCCGTCCCGGTGCGGACGCCAAGCCCTAAGGTCAACAAGAGCGAGCCTCTTCGTCCGTTCCGACCGACAATTGGCAATGAAGGCCGCGGGCAGGCTCCGGCCAAGCCGCTTGCACGCGCCTCGGAAAGCCTCATCGCGGTTGAACGGATCGCCAATGCAGGACGCGTAAAGGAGGCACAGGAGGTCGCCCTGGCGCATCTCAGGGAGTTCGGTCCTTCCGCAGAAATCTTCTACCTGCTGGGCCTCGTCCAGGATGCGGATGGTTCTGCACCCGAAGCCGCGCAAAGTTATCGCAAGGCGCTCTATCTCGCGCCAAATCATCGAGAAGCTCTTGTCCATCTGGCCTTGCTGCTTAGCAAGCAAGGCGACCATAACGGCGCCGAGGCGCTGGCCGGCCGGCTGGGTCGGGTCCAGAAAAGGAGCGGCAGTTGATGGCGGCTTCGACAAGGATCGCTCAGCCGGTGGAGGAGATCGAAATCAACGACTGCTGGCGGCAAATAGGCGTACGGGGTGACAAGTCATGTCCGCTACTAGAGCAGCATCTCCACTGCCGCAATTGCCCGACCTACAAGAAGGTCGCACGACGCCTCCTCGACCGTGCAGCTCCCTCGGCATCTCGCGACGAATGGCCTGACAACGCTGGTCGTGCAGGGATCGATTCGGCAGACAGCGACGCGCTGCAGACGGCCGTTCTCTTCCGTTTGGGGGAGGAATGGCTGGCACTTCCGGTCGGTATTTTTCATGAAGTGGCTGAATCTCGTCGCGTTCATTCACTTCCACATCGCAGGAACAGTGCACTGCTCGGCATTGCGAATGTCCGTGGTGAATTGCTCATTTGCCTGTCCCTGGCCGAATTGCTCGGGATAGACGAGCGCAAGGAAGGGGAACAAGGCACACGAACCAAGGTATTTCGCCGCCTTGTCGTGGTAGGCGAGCGCGACAAGCGGGTTGCTTTTATGGTTGATGAGATCCACGGCTTACATCGGTACCAGGAACGCGACACTCTCGCTGTTCCGGCCATGATTGGCAAGGCACTGTCGGCCGCTACGGTTGCCGTGCTGCCATGGCAAGGACGAGCTGTTGGCTGTCTCGATCCACGACAACTGCTCACGATGCTGGATCGGAGCATCGCATGACAGATGAAGACTTCAGCCAGGTTTCGATGCTCAGCCTCTTCCAGGCCGAACTGGAGACGCAGTCACGGGCTCTAACCTCTGGACTTCTGGCACTCGAACGCGATCCTATCGCCGCCGACGCTCTGGAAGCATGCATGCGTGCCGCGCATTCTCTGAAAGGAGCTGCCCGCATCATCGACCTGATGCCCGCAGTCAAAGTTGCAAATGCGATGGAAGACTGCCTGGTCGCAGCGCAACGCGGGCATCTGAGGGTGCGACGGGAGCATATAGATGCGCTTCTGCAAGGTTCTGACCTTTTGAAATTGATCGCATCGGGATCATCGAGCGAGAGCGCCAACTCAGAAGTCGAAACCTTTCTCGCGAAGTTCGAGGGGTTGTCCCTCCCCCAGGCAAAGCCCGGGCCCCAAGATTCTGCAGCTGATTTCGCAACTCCAGATCATGCCCAGGAGCAACTGGCGACGACCTCTTCAGCGAACCTCCTCGTTGAGGCGGTACCGCAAGCCCACGGCAGCATCGGCTCTGATAGAATGGTTCGGGTGACGGCAGACAGCCTGAACCGATTGCTCGGGCTGGCTGGCGAGTCGCTGATGGAAGCTCGGCGGCTCAGGCCATTCGCTGACGGGCTGCTACGGCTGAAGCGACTTCAATCGGACCTCGCAAGTGCGTTCGACAATCTTCATGCAGTGCTGCCGCCGGTTTCAAACGATGCGGCGGTGGTGGAGGCGCTGGCTGAAGCGCAGCGAAAGCTTCGGTTGAGCCAAGCGTTCCTGGCGGAGCGTTTCGATGAGTTGGATTCAGTGGATCGGAAAGCGACCGATCTTGCCAACAGATTGTACGACGAAACGTTGGCGAGCCGGATGCGGCCCTTTGAGGACGGCGTGCGACACTATGCGAGAATGATCCGCGACCTCGGTCGTACCCTTGGCAAGCGGGTGCGACTGGAGATCGTAGGCGGCTCGACCGGCATCGACCGCGATATCCTCGAGCAGCTCGATGCCCCTTTGGGGCACCTTCTGCGCAACGCTGTAGACCATGGGCTTGAACCGCCTGAGGAGCGCCTCGCGATGGGCAAACCCGAAGAGGGGCTCATCAGGCTCGAAGCGAGGCACAATGCCGGGCTGCTGCAGATAGCCGTGGTGGACGACGGCAGGGGGATAGAGCTCTCGAAGCTGCGCGAGACCGTCGTCGCCCGGCAACTTGCAACCAGGGAAAGTGCTGAAACACTCAGCGAAAGCGAATTGCTCGCGTTTCTGTTTCTGCCAGGCTTTTCCATGAAAGCGGGCCTTACCGACGTCTCAGGTCGCGGTGTGGGGCTCGATGCAGTACAAGCCATGACGAAGGAAGTCCGGGGAGTCGCAAGCGTCTCCTCAGAATTTGGCCACGGAACCCGATTTCAACTGCAATTGCCGCTGACACTGTCGGTCCTGCGCACGCTGCTCGTCGATGTCGATGGAGAGCCCTATGCTTTTCCACTCGCTGCCATTTCCAAGACTTTGAAACTGCAGCGGACGGAGATCAACGTCCTGCAGGGCCGGCCGCATTTTCGATTGAACGATCGACAGATCGGGCTGGTCACCGCTCGCGAGGTGCTCGATCGAGGTGAGCCCGGATCGGAACCGAACGAACTATCGGTCGTCGTCGTGGATGCGGGTCGGGGCGATTCGTACGGCCTGATCGTTGACCGTTTTCTCGGGGAACGCGAGTTAGTGATCAGACCTCTCGATCCACGGTTTGCCAAGATCAAGGACATCAGCGCAGCGGCCCTGATGGAAGACGGTTCGCCTGTTCTGATCTTCGACGTCGACGATCTGATCCGATCGGTGGAAAAGCTTGCATCGTCCAGCGGATTTCGAGCTCTTCGGCGCGCCGCGGGCGGTCCCGAAGCGAGCAGGCGCAAGCGCGTGCTCGTTATTGACGATTCACTGACGGTTCGCGAACTCCAGCGCAAGATGCTCGGCAATTACGGTTATGAGGTCGAAGTGGCGGTAGACGGCATGGACGGGTGGAATGCCGTCCGGTCTGGTCCTTTCGATCTCGTCGTCACCGACATCGACATGCCTCGCATGGATGGCATCGAGCTAGTGAGTTTGATCAGAAAGGACGCTGATCTCAAGAACACACCCATTATGATCGTTTCATACAAGGATCGGGAAGAAGATCGCGCGCGCGGGCTCGACGCAGGTGCGGACTATTATCTGACCAAGAGTAGTTTTCAGGACGAGGCGCTGATCCATGCCGTCGTGGACATGATTGGCGAGGCGGCTGGATGAGATCGAGATTGGAAGCCAGCGAATGAGAATCGGCGTAGTCAACGACATGCCGATGGCGGTTGAACTTCTGCGTCGACTGGTCCTGTCGACCGGCGAACATCAGGTCGCGTGGATCGCGACCAATGGGCGTGAGGCGGTCGAGGTCTGCAGACGTGATCTGCCGGATCTGATACTCATGGATCTAGCGATGCCAGAGATGGACGGCGTGGAAGCGACGCGCAGAATCATGGCGGAAACCCCGTGCTCAATCTTGCTGGTGACCGCCAGTATCGAAGCCAACCTCGCCGGCGTCTACGAAGCAATGGGTCATGGCGCGCTTGACGCAGTCGATATTCCGTCGGTGGGCATCGAAGGCAACGCGTCCTCGCAATCCGCCCGGCTTTTGACGAACAAGATACGAACGATAGGCAAGTTGATCGGTGATGCGCCTACCCAGGCAAAAAGGCGGATGTCACGTGCGGCTGAGCCGTCAACTCGACGCCTGATAGCAATCGGCGCCTCTGCGGGCGGGCCGGCTGCCGTTGCCGCAGTCCTGAGCGCGTTTCCCGTTGATTTTGGCGGCGCGATTGTGCTCGTCCAGCATCTCGATGCTCAGTTCGTTCCAGGCCTTGTTGATTGGCTAGGGCAGCATACGCGTCTCCCGATCCGTCCGGCGGGGGAAAGGGATAGTCCTCAAGCGGGCACCGTTCTCGTTGCCAGTTCTGCGGATCATCTGGTTTTCAAGTCAGCTCAGCAACTTGGCTATACGCCCAGCCCCAAGGACAATGTTTATCGGCCGTCGGTAGATGTGTTCTTCGAAAGTGCGGCGCAATGGTGGCCTGGCTCGGTGATTGGTGTTCTGCTCACAGGCATGGGCAGGGATGGTGCGCGCGGGCTGAGACAGCTCCGTGACAAGGGACATCTCACAATCGCGCAGGATAGAGCAACCAGTGCCGTCTATGGCATGCCGAAGGCCGCCGCCGACATCGGCGCGGCTGTTGATATTCTTCCTTTGGGTGCGATCGGCTCACGTATAATCGAAGCCTGCGAGCGCTCCACGTGAAAGGCCCCTTCCGATGACGCAAGAACCAGAGTTGGTCCCGCCACTCGCAGATAACTATTCATCCATGGTTCTGCTCATCGATGATCAGATCATGGTTTGCGAGGCGGTCAGGCGCGCCCTAGCCAACGAGCCCGATATTTCCTTGCACTTCTGCACCGACCCGTTGAGAGCGATGACGGTCGCGGATGAGGTAAAGCCAACCGTCATCCTGCAGGATCTCGTCATGCCCGGGGTGGATGGGCTACATCTGGTGCGAGAATACAGGAAGCATGCGTCGACACGCGCGGTTCCAGTCATTGTGCTGTCGAGCAAGGAAGATCCAGCCACCAAGGGCGAAGCCTTCGCTGCGGGCGCGAACGACTATCTCGTCAAACTGCCGGATCGTATCGAGTTGATTGCACGCATTCGATATCACACGCGGGCCTATCTGGATCACGTCCAGCGAGACTCGGCACACCGAGCGCTGAGGGAAAGCCAGCGACAGCTGATCAGTGCAAATCTAGAGCTTGAACGTCTGACGCGGATCGATGGCCTGACAGGTCTCGGTAACAGGCGCTATTTTGACGAATATCTGGCGGCTGAATGGAAACGCGCTTTTCGCGCACAGTCCCCACTGTCGCTGTTGATGATCGATGCCGATAACTTCAAACGATACAACGATACCTATGGCCATATGGCCGGCGACGATGTGCTGAAGCAAATCGCCCGCGTAATCCAGAGCGGTTCGGGCCGCTCCACCGATCTCGCTGCGCGGTACGGAGGCGAAGAGTTCGTCATCGTGCTGGTCGACACCATACTGGAACAATCCAGTGCGATCGCCGAGCGGCTCGTCCAGAGCGTGCGAGAGTTGAACATACCCCACGGCCCGGATCGCGTGACCATCAGCGTCGGCGTCGCAACAGCGGTGCCCACCGAGAACGAGACGCCAAACGATTTCGTCAATGCCGCCGATTTGGCTCTGTTTCGTGCCAAATCGGAAGGACGAAATCGTGTTGCGCTTCATATGTCCCGCAGCTAGAGAAGCTCACATCTCAGTCAACGAAGCGCGCCCTGTTCGATTTGAGGACGACCTTGGCGAAGTCGGGCATCTCGAGACCTTGCCGCACCAGGCCATCAAGAGTTTTCTCAGCCGCCCTGATGGCGGAGAGCCGGGCCAGCACAGTCTCAGCCTCCAGGCGAGGCACCACGGCGACACCGTCGCGGTCGCCCACCAGTATGTCTCCCGGCGAGATAGTCACTCCTCCCAGCACCACCGGGAATCCGACCGTGCCTGGACCATTTCGCGCAGGCGAATTCGCAATGACCCCGGCACAGTAAACCGGCAACCCGACCGCCTCGATCCCGACAACGTCGCGCACCAGGCCGTCAGTGATGAAGCCGGCGACCCCCTTGTTGCGCGCCATGCCGAGCACGAGATCGCCAGTTACCGCGGTACCGGCAAAGCTGTCGGTGGCCGCGACGATGACATCGCCACTTGCTGCGGCATCCAGTGCTCCAAACAGGGCGAGGTTGTCGGCGGGACCGCAGTGACAGGTCACGGCGACGCCGACCATCGTCGCAGTAGCTGGCGACAGTGGCTTGATCGTATAATGCAAGGCGCCGCGTCCCCCCATCGCGTCTACGACCTGGCTAACCGGCACGCCCGCAAAAGCACTGATGATTTCTGCTGCGGGCCGTTCGAAACGGCGCTTGATGGTGAGCAGTGGTGGGTCTTCAATCATGTAGCGGCCCCATTCCCTGAACGAACGAAATACAGTCCGGCCCGAGGTCGCGCAGGCTCCGCGCGCCCATCAGTCCCATGACGCGGTCGATCTCCTTGCGGTAGAGTTCGAGCACGTGGCGTACCCCCTCCTCGCCGGCGACCGCGAGCCCCCACAACTGCGGCCGCCCGATCAGACAGCAGGAGGCGCCGAGCGCCAGGGCCTTGACGACGTCAGAGCCTCGCCTGATGCCGCCGTCGATAAGCACTGGTACGCGGCCGGTGACAGCCGCGACAACCGCCGTCAACGCGTCCAGGGATGCGGCGGCGCCGTCAAGCTGACGTCCCCCATGATTGGATACGATGATGCCGTCGATTCCTCGGGCTACAGCCTCGGCGGCTTCGCTGGGATGCAGGACGCCTTTCAGCAACAACGGTCCGGACCAGACAGTGCGCAGCCAGTCGACATCGGCCCAGGAGAGTCCGGGATCGAGCATTGCGGCCATTCGGCCCGCCAATGCACCGACCGTCGCCGTATCTCCGGGGCGCGCGTAGTTGCCGAAAGTCAGTTTCGGGAGTCGGGTGCGCATACGAAGAAGCCACGCCGCCTTGGTGGCGGCCGCGAGGGTTCCGGCCACACCGAAGCGCGGCGGGATGGCAAAACCGTTGCGGATGTCGCGTTCACGGTTGCCAAGCATCTGGTTATCAATGGTGAGCACCAGCGCGTCGTAGCTTGAGGCACGCGCCCGATCCACCATTTCTCGGGTGAAGCCGCGATCGGTATAGACGAACACCTGCATCCACCGTGGGCTACTTCCGGTGGCTGCTATATCCTCCAGCGTGCAGACCGATCCGTGGCTGGCGCAGTAGAATGTCCCTGCGGCCGCTGCGGCTCGGGCGGCTGCGCGCTCGCCGTCGGGCCAGAACAGCCCAGCCAGGCCGGTTGGCGCGATGCCCAGCGGGATGGCAAGTTTCGCGCCGAAGAGGTCAAGGGAAAGGTCTCGCGTCGTTGCACCGTTGAGTGGTCGCGGCAGAATGGCAACCTCACTGAAAGCCTGCTCGTTCCGGCGCAGCGTTCGCTCATCCTCGGCACCGCCATCGGCGAAGTCGAACACCGGGCGTGGCAAAGTCCGCCGCGCGGCGACGCGGACCGCGGCCACGCTGTACAGGCGCTTCAACGCCGCCATCGAAGCAGACGATGCCGCACCGCCGGCGCCGCGGTCGTCGCCTGTGTTTGAGGCTGACGAGGAGCTACTCACGGTTGCTTTCCGCCGATGCGACCATGATGCGTCGGTCCACCGCCTCCCGGAACACGCACGCGGGAGACTGTTCCCTCAAAGGATGGATCGCTGCCGGTCGCCAGCACGCCGGCATTTGTCACCCAAAGCGTCTCGCCCAAGAAGACGCAGTTGGTCGTTGCCTTGCCGCAGACGAAGAAACCTTCCGCTGTTCCGTCCGGCCTGAGCACATGAATGCCGTTGGCGGCAATATCCGTTACGTAAAGGCGGCCGTCCGCACCGACCTTCAGCCCGTCCGGGATCGGATTGACCCCAGGCAAGCGGCCAAGGTCTTCGACGCAACCATCCGGACGCTGCCGCTTAACGCGCCCCGTATAGGACTCTCCCCAAATGACCGAGCCGTCGGCTTCGATCGCCACACCATTCGGGAAGGTCGGCTCGTCGAAACCGAGAGCAAGGTACGCACTGCCATCGGGGTTGACGGCGAAGATGTAGCTGGGGTCCGGGTTCCCCGGGTTGTATGTGCCGGGATCGCTGAAGATAAGCCGGCCATCAGCAGCAAATACGAGATCGTTTGGACCATTGAGCCGGATGCCTGCAACTTCGGTCAGCAGGATTTCCGGCTTTCCGCCTTCGGCAACCCGCTGGATGGACGGTGTCGTCATCTCCGCGGCCCGCCAAGGTCCTGTCGTGCCGCCGTTCTGGCAGACATAGAGCAGGTCATCCGATCCGAGAACGCAGGCGTTGGGCGCTCCTGCAACATACGCGAACTGGCGAGCACTTCCGTCGCGATCTATGGCCGTCAGCTGGCTGCGATAGCTTTCGACGATGACAATTCGGCCACCGGGCAGCACCGTCGGGCCCTCGGGCCAGCCAAGGCCGGTCGCGACAACCTCGACGGCCAGCTTTTCAACCTCGTTCATCGTGCGACCCCCAGAACGGCAGCCTATCAAGATTTGTCGGGTATAATCCAGCCTGACGATCTGGCGGTCACCGGACCCGGCGACTCGAAAGATAGCCAGGCTGACGTGCGCGTTGCTGGGCCCCCCTAGGCCGGCCCCCACCCCGACGCCGGTGAACCCCGACGGGCGGAGGCCTATGGCTACAGCGCGAGCCGATCGGTGTCTACACAGCTCGGTAGCACTGGCTTGCTCCTCCAGGTTGCGTGGCAGGATTAGGTGCTGCTGAGGCCAGCGTGCAATGAACAAGTGCAGGTGGAGAAGGTTGAATCTCAGTTCCTCTCCCTCTAACACTCACAAAGTCCAACAATTCTCTGCTCCGCTGCCAGGCGCTCTTGAGCCGAGCGTTTGCAGGGCGTGCGTGTGGCCAAAAGCTGGGGAGCGCCGCAGCGCCCAGGCGTGCAAATTGCTCTCTGAACGCCGATCCTTCTCCGAAGCTGGGGAGTAGCCCCAAAATCCAACAGCAATATCATGCCTCAACGGCGGTTTTGCCACTGCCAGTTTTGCGGTTCGCTCGCCTGTCAAAAGGGACAGTCTTTCGGGTCACGATCCGGAGTGGGTTTGCCAAGGCTCCCGGAATCGAGGTGGCCCACTTTTGCGTCGGGGCTCCGCCACTCTTCAGATCAACAGCAACCAGCACCAATACGCACCAATCACCATTTGCACAGCGAACGCGGTGAACCTGAGACTGACCGCGAGTTGGCTGGTTGAGACGAGGTGGATCACCGACTGCACTATACGTGCGCCTAACATCGTGGAGGCCAAGGGATCCGTGACATCTGTCTTTGAAATGATGATCGCGACTCCGAGCAGACCTCCGAAGATTGGAAGCCCTTCAATGCAGTTGGCGTGGGCACGGGCTAACCTCCGCATAAACGGGGAGAGGGCTCCGTTATCTGGCGTAAAGCCGTTTGCCGGGACTTGCCCAGAGATCACCAGGTAGCTCCGGATAACTTCCATCACGATCAGCAGGGCCAGCGCCCACGAGATGAAGCCAGTCAATGCGTAAGCACTCGCCGACATGTGCCCTCCCCGTTGCTAGCACTCTAGGTCGTTGTAGCCGATCAACTAGTCTAATGCTATTCGACGAGGAGGGGCGGCCTGTAGTGGGGCCGAAACGGAATAGCAGCTTTTGGACGTTGTGCCCGGAATAGCTGCCGTTCAGCCAATTAGCAGTGATTGACCGCTTTCGCCCTTTAGCGACCCTTCCGCGCCAGATCAGTCGATGCTTGAAGCTGCCATTCGCAGAGTGAAAGCGGCGTCGAGCATGATCAGAAAGGCGCGCACGGCGGGGTTGGCGCGTCGGCTTGCCGGCCAGAGCACGGTGACATTGTTTCGCTCGACCGCGAACGTGGACAGCACTGGGACCAGTTCGCCGCGCTTCACATAGGGAGCCGCCATGAAGGAGGCGCCTATGCCTATCCCACCGCCGGCTGCCAGCATGATGAGCACGGCATCGCTGGCATCGGCGACCACACCGGAATTGGGCACGATCTCGATTTCACGGTCGCCAATCCGGAAGGGCCAGCGAAAGGCCTGGCCTGTGCTCTGATATCGAAGGTTGACGGTGTCGTGCCCTTCCAGGTGATCGGGATGGGTCGGTGTGCCGCGTTCCTCGAGATAGGCTGGCGAGGCGAAGCAGCAAAGCCGATGGGGTGCGAGCTTGCGTGATAGTAGCCGGGTGTCAGCCAGATCACCGATGCGTATGGCGACATCGATCCCTTCCTCGATCATGTCCACCATCTGGTCACCCAGCCTGAGATCGACGATCAGGTTCGGATGGAGCCGACGGAAAGCCGGTAAAGCCGGAGCGATCAGATGCAGTCCGATCGGCAGCGACGCGGCCACGCGCAACGTGCCCGATGGTTCGGAGCGCGCGGTCATTGCCGCCTGCTCTATTTCCTCCGCCTCGCGTAGCAGACGCAGCGCGCGCTCATGCAGGTCGCGCCCTTCGGGCGTGAAGGTGAGCGAGCGCGTTGTACGGGTAAACAGCGACACTCCTAAATGCCGCTCGAGCCGCTGGACGCTCTTGCTGACCGCCGACGGGGAAATCGACAGCGCGCGCGCCGCTGCCGTGTAGCTGCCCAGCGATCCCGCACGCGCGAAGGCGATGATGCCAGTGAGCCGATCCAAAGTGATATGTTCCGCCATGGCATTACTTAACCGCCATCGGCACCGATTATCAACCGGCGGTCATGCCGCTAGATTCGCTCCAATGACATGGATGATTGGAGATTTCACCAATGAGCGATAAGATGAAGGCAGTCCGTCTGCACGCATTCGGTGGTCCCGAGATGCTGGTGTACGAAGACGCGCCTAGGCCGGGTGTGAAGCCCGGCGAGGTGCTTGTCCGTGTCCAGGCGGCCGGGCTTAATCCGCCCGACTGGTATCTGCGGGATGGCTATCGCGCACTGCCGCCAGAATGGCGACCCAACGCGTCCTTCCCACTGATTCTCGGCACGGACGTGTCGGGCGTCATTGAAGCGGTTGGCGCTGACGTCGCTGAGTTCAGCATCGGGGACGAGGTCTACGCAATGGTTCGCTTCCCCGATAACTTGATGACGGGTAGCAATGCCTACGCGCATTATGTCAGTGTGCCGGCATCGCATGTTGCGTTGAAACCAGCCGGCATCGACCATATTCATGCGGCTGGTGCGCCGATGTCGCTTCTGACGGCATGGCAGTTCTTGATCGAACTTGGCCACGACGAGCCGAATCCGTTCCAGCCCTTACCGCATGAGCCGGTGCCCCTCGACGGCAAGACGGTGCTCATCAATGGTGCCGGAGGCGGTGTCGGGCATCTGGCCGTCCAGTTGGCGAAATGGCGGGGCGCTCGCGTCATCGCCGTGGCATCGGCGAAGAACGAGGCGCTGATGCGCGGTCTCGGCGTGGATCAGTTCATCGACTACAAGACGACCGGGGCGGAAGATGTCGTCCGAGACGTCGACCTTGTCCTCGACGCGGTGGGCGGCGCGGACATGGAGCGCTTCTTCCAGGTTCTGAAGCCGGGCGGCGCGCTGTTCCTGGTCAACCCGCTGGGCTTCGCTGGTCACGAAGAGACAGAGAGGCTGGGGATCACGGTCTCATCCGCACAGGTCCGATCCAATGGCGCGCAGTTGGCAAAAGCCGCCCGCCTGCTCGACGACGGCCTTGTGCGTATCGTCATCGACAGCACATTCCCTCTGGCCGAGGCGTCGCGCGCACATGAGCGCGCCGCCGACGGCAGTATTCAAGGCAAGATCGTGCTGGCCGTCTGAATTGTTGCTTTCAGTCGCCCGACCATCGGGAGTGCAGACGGTCGGGCGGGATTACGCCGTTCAGCCGACGAAGACCACCGACCGACGTCCGGCTAAATCGTGCTCGACTACAAGTGCCGCGATGGCTGCCGCGATCTTCGCGCCGCCTTGCACTGACGGTTCGATAGGATTGGCGAAGTCCGCGTCCTCATTCGATACCAAGCGCAGGTCGACGAGCGGCAAACCGCGCGAGAACGCCGCCCGGGTGATGACGTCGTTGAGGACCGTCAGGGCAGTTGCGGCAAGTCTACGACGCTGTGGGTCGGGAAAGCGCGCCTCGTAGATCGTGCAGACAGCGGTGGGTAGGTTTTGGCCCAGCGCCCCCTCGAGCATCGTACAGTAGTCGTGCTCGAATTCCTCCCGGATATCGCTGATCCTGTCCAGAACCTCGGCCACCGAACAGGCCCCCTGCTCCAGAATCCCTGCATGACGAAGAGCATCATTGCCACCGACGCTGACGACAAGATGGCTAGCATCCTGGGGGAGCCGTTCAAGCTGCCGCTCGACGCCGCTTGTGACGGCGCCGTCGACGGCGTTTAGCGTTGCACGCCACCCCTCCGGCAAGCGCTCCCGCAGCTGCCGCACTACGTCGGGCCCGTGCGCGACATAGGCAGCGTTGTCAAAGATCGAATCCCCGAGAAGGACGACGTGTGGCATCGGATGCTCCGTTGAGGCCTCTGCAATGCTGCATCAGCAGAGGAGGTAAGGTGGTGGGTTGTGACCGCGGCAGCGAGCACGGTCAGGAGATCACGGCGAGTCAGGCCACCTGCAGAACGGAACGGCATCTCAGCCGTCCAGGAACGCCAGAAGCGCGGCATTCACCGCGCTGGCCTCTTCGCGCTGTACCCAATGCGTTGCCTTCTCGAACGTCTGCAGGCCCCGATCGTTGCAAAAGGCCAGACTGCGCTCGGCCAGGCCATATTCCAGAGCTTGGTCCTGCATCCCCCACAGTACAAGGGTCGGTGTCCTGATCCGCTGCTTCAGGCTTGGGCGGAAGCGCAGCGCCCGATACCAGTTGAGCATGCCGGTCAGCGCCCCCGGCCGTTCCCAGGCCTGCCGATACTCTGCGATTTCCTCCGCCGTGAAGGCATCTGTTCGGCTGGATTTGATGAGCGCCCGTGCCAGCAGAGCCGAGTGCCCTGCTCCCAGAACAGCCTCCGGCAGCAAGGGGAACTGGAAGAAGGCCGCATAGCTGCTCCGCAGGAACTGGGTCGGAGATCGCAAGGAATGGGCAAGCAGCACCTCGGGATGGGGCGCGTTCAGGATGACGAGCCTTTCCAGACGGTGCGGCAGCTTTGCGCCTGCCGCCCAGGCGACGATACCGCCCCAGTCATGACCGACGAGGTGAAACCTTCCGATGCCGAGCGCGTCGGCGATGGCAACGACATCGCCGACGAGCTTGGGGAGCGTGTATTCACGGATGGCTTTCGGCTTGTCACTGGTGTTGTAGCCCCTCTGGTCGGGGACGATGACCCGGAATCCGGCGGAAGCGAGCGCATCGATCTGCCGTCTCCAGCCGATCCAGAAGTCGCCGGGAGCAGTCTGTCCCGGTCCAGCCGCTAGGCTGGCAGCAGCGGAGGCGTCGATCAGAGTTAATATCTCGCGGAGTTGACGAGGAGTTCTGATAAGCAAGTTTCAATTTCGCGCTTTTTCCCGCAAATTCGAGAGCGTGAGGAATTGAAACCATTCGTTGATGAATCAGGCGTTTTCGCCGGCCTGTCACGCCGGAGGTCGCGGGTTCGAGCCCCGTCACTCGCGCCATTTCTCCTCAGGAGAAATGTGACATAATCGTCTAGAATCATGGTCTTGCATGAGGCAATTCAGATCCGGTCGGATCTGAACTCGATCTCTCCCGCAACGACCTCACCCCTCGGCCAGCAGCGCCTCGACCTCATGCAGCGTCGGCATGGATGGCGCCGTACCCGGCCTTGTCACCGAAATGCCGGCGACGGCGCAGGCGAAGCGGACGGCTTGCAGCGGCTCCACGCCTTTGGCGAGTGCGGCGGCCAGGCCGCCATTGAAGGCATCGCCCGCGCCGGTGGTTTCGACCACCGGACCGGCACTGACCACGGGAACATGGTCGGACCGAGCGGCCGTGTGCAGCAGCGCGCCTTTTTCGCCGAGCGTGATGATGACCGAGCCGACGCCCTTTTTGAGCAGGCTGTCGGCGGCGCGGCGAGCCTCGTCGATCGAAGAAACCTTGATGCCGGTCAGCTCTTCGGCCTCGGTCTCGTTGGGGGTGACATAGTCGCAAAGCGTATAGATGCGGTCCGGCAGCTTGGCCGCCGGCGCCGGATTGAGGATGGTGGTCACCCCTGCACCGCGCGCGATTTCGAGTGCGCGCAGTGCCGCGTCGATCGGCTGCTCGAGCTGGGTGACGAAGACGCCGGCGCCGCCGATCAGGCCGGCGTTGGCCTCGATGTCTTCAGGCGAGATCAGCATCGCCGCACCCGGGCTGACGATGATGGCGTTGTTGCCGGTTGTCTCCTCGATGAAGATATAGGCCGCGCCGGTATAGCTTTGCGGCGTCTCGATGACGGCGGATTTGACGCTCGCCTCTGCCCAGGTCGCCTTGGCCATGTCGGCGAAAGCATCGACGCCAAGCCGGGTCAGGAAGGTGACGTCCGCGCCGAGCTTGCCTGCCGCCACCGCCTGGTTCGAGCCCTTGCCGCCCGGTCCCAGCTTGAAGGAATTACCAAGAATGGTTTCACCCATGCGCGGCTGTCGATCGGCGCGGTAGGCGGTGTCGGCGACGAAAACGCCCAGAATGACGACAGGTTTGCCCGACGCCATGGCCCTACTCGGCGTCCGGCGGCACGACGCCCTTGCGAAAGGCGAAGCAGCCATAGAAGCGGCGCTCGCCGGTCTGGATGACGCAATAGGCTTTCTTGGCGCGCTCGTAGAAGGCGTAGCGCTCGACCGAGATCATCGGCCAGGCCTTGCCCTCGGCCTTGTCGATCTCCTTTTGCACCTCTTTTTGCACCGGCGGGATCTCGTCCGGCTTGCCGACGATCTCCATGCGCGCGGCCGCATCGTCGACGAAAGTGTCCAGCGGATAGAGCGACAGCACCGCCTTGACCACATCGGCCGCCGAGGCGTCGATGTGCAGCAGCTTGCCGAGCACGGTCTGCTTTGCCACCGAATCGGCGGGGAAATTGGTGTCGGCGATGATCAGATCGTCGCCGTGTCCCATTGCCCTGAGCGCCTGGAGCACATCGGCATTGAGCAATGGGTTGATCCCTTTGAGCATGGCAGTCCTCGTCAAACAGGTTTGGTCAAAGTCGATTGGAAATCAGAGCCGGTTGCCGGTCTCGGCGTCGAAGAGATGGACCTGGTCGAGGCGCGGCTTGAGATTGAGCGTGTCGCCGGGCTTGAAGTCGTGGCGCTCGCGAAACAGCGCCACCATCTCGCCGCTGTCGCCGAAGCGCACGAAGACCAGCGTTTCGGAACCCGTGGGTTCGACCACCGAGATCTTTGCCGGCACGCCGTCGGGATGGATTTCGAGATGCTCGGGCCGCACGCCATAGACCACGGCCTGGCCCTCCTTGGCGGCGCTGCCGGCAGCAATCGGGAACAGCGTGCCTGCTATCTCGACCTTGTCGCCCTTGCGCACCACGCCTTTGAGCAGGTTCATCGACGGCGAGCCGATGAAGCCGGCGACAAACAGATTGGCCGGCCGGTCGAACAATTCCAATGGCGCGCCGACCTGCTCGATACGGCCATCGCGCATGACGACGATCTTGTCGGCCATGGTCATGGCCTCGATCTGGTCGTGGGTGACGTAGATGGTGGTGGTCTTCAGCCGCTGGTGCAGTTCCTTGATCTCGGTGCGCATCTGCACGCGCAGCTTGGCGTCGAGATTGGAGAGCGGCTCGTCGAACAGGAAGACCTGCGGATTGCGCACGATGGCGCGGCCCATGGCGACGCGCTGGCGCTGGCCACCGGAGAGCTGGCGCGGATAACGTTTCAGGTACGGATTGAGGTCGAGAATGTCGGCGGCGCGCTTGACCCGCTCGGCGACCACGGCCGGATCGGTCTTGCGCAGCTTCAGCGCAAACGCCATGTTCTGCTCCACCGTCTTGTGCGGATAGAGCGCGTAGTTCTGGAACACCATGGCGATGTCGCGCTTGGCCGGCGGCAGATTGTTGACGATGCGCTCGCCAATGGCGATCGTGCCGCCGGAGACGGTCTCCAGCCCGGCCACCATCCTGAGCAGCGTGGACTTGCCGCAGCCCGACGGGCCTACCAACACCACGAACTGGCCATCGGCGATATCGACGCTGACCTCGTGCAGGACCTTGACGGTTCCGAACGCCTTGGCCACATTGCTGATCGCGACTTGAGCCATCGTCCCCCCTTTTCTCGCGGTGAAGCTAGCCATTGCCAACGGCAAGGGCAAGTCGGTATGTTATCGATAAAAAGCCATTCGTGTTGACAAGGTAATCGATTACGCAAATATTAGCTGTTGCCAATCCGGCAGTCGGATTTTTATCCGAAAATCGGAGCTCCAGGCGACGCAGGGTGGGGTCCCACGTCCCCGTATGATAAAGGAGAACCGCCGACGTTTCGGCGTCGGAGGGATTGGCATTTAATTCACGACTGTTGTTCTGGGAGGAATAGATGAGAGTCGGTCTGTACGAAAAACTCGTCCGCGCGGGTGCCACCCGGCGTGACATACTCAAAGGCGCGGCCTCGATGGCCGCGATCGCCGCCGCATCGGGCGCTGGGCTCGGCGCTTTCACCCGCCCGGCTGAAGCCGCCAGCGAGCTACGCTCCAAAATTCTGCAGATCCCCGGCGTCGGCAAGGGTCAGCCGACGGATGCCGATTTCCAGAAGGTCGGCGAACTCTGCCTGGAAGCCACCAAGGCCAACGTCAAGGAAGGCGAATTCGCCGGCGTCGAGCTCACCTTCATGGGCCTCAACAACCAGAACCTGCACAATGTGCTGTTCCGCGGCTTCCTGAAGCCGTGGGAGGCCTATACCGGCGCCAAGATCAGCTGGATCGACCTGGCGCAGGCCGACTACAATGCCCGCCTGCAGCAGTCGATCGCCACCGGCACCGTCGACTTCGACATCATCGAGATGGGCGCGCCCTTCGAAGGCGATGTCTGCGGCAAGGGCCTGACGTCCGAGATGCCCGACTGGGTCAAAGAGCAGATCGACATGAAGGATGTCGTGGCCTATCTGCAGCCGCCGGTCGGCACCTGGGACGGCAAGCAGTACCGGATCACCGTCGATGGCGATGCGCACAACTTCAATTACCGCACCGACGTTTTTGCCGATGCCGACCTCGCCAAGGCGTGGAAGGACGGCGGCGCGGCCACCGAATGGGGTGTGCCGAAGACCTGGCAGGAAGTCCAGGCCGTCACAAAATTCCTCAAGGGCAAGAAGTTCAAGGATCAGGACGTCTTCGGCTATCTCGATGCGCCCAAGGCCTGGGGCGGTTTCGGCTTCTACTTCCTCGGCAGCCGCGCCACCGCCTATGCCAAGCATCCCGACGACAAGGCCTGGCTGTTCGATGCCGACACGATGAAGCCGCGCATCAACAATCCGGCCTGGGTGCGCGCCATCCAGGACGTCATCGACGCGCTGCCGTCGGAGCCCGCCGACCAGATCAACGCCGACCCGAACACGACAGCCTTCCAGCAGTTCCTGGCCGGCACCGGTTCGATGGTCACCTGGTGGGGCGACGTCGGCTCCAACGTCAAGACCAATGATAGCTCGGTCATCGGCGACGTCACCGGCTTCTCGATCCTGCCGGGGTCCGACGACGTCTACAATGCCAAGACCGGCGCTTGGGACAAACTCGCCAGCGGCCCGAACTATGCGCCGAACTGCGCCTATCTCGGCTGGGGCGTCTACGTCATGGCCCGCGTCGATACTGACGAAAAGAAGAAAAAAGCGGCATGGTCGGCCGCCGCTCATCTCGGCGGCAAGGACCTGTCAATCTGGACGGCGATGTATCCGTCCGGCTTCCAGCCCTACCGCAACTCGCATTTCGACATTCCCGAATGGGTGGCGGCAGGCTACGACGAGGCGTTCATCACCTCGTATCTGAAGTCGGAAGCCGACAGCTACAACCATCCGAACGCGGCGATCGAGCCGCGCATCCCCGGCATCTTCCAGTATTATTCGGCTGCCGAGGACATTCTGGCCAACACATTCGCCGGCAAGATGAAGGCGCAGGAAGGCGCCGACGCCATTGCCGCGGCCTGGGAGAAGCTGACCGACCAGATCGGCCGCGAAAACCAGATCAAGCTCTACAAGGCCTCGCTCGGCGTGTAGGCTGATCCTATCGTGACAACAGGTCCGGCGGTGCAAGCCGCCGGACCTGACCGGCTCGGGCCGGTCGCAGGCTTGATTTTTTAAACGGACGGGGACGCGTGGCAGACCAGACCACCAATGCATGGCCGGCCAACGCCGGCCCAGCCGATCTGATCTCGCCGGCCCGCAAGCGGGCGGGTTTTGCCCTGATGGCGGCCGCCACGCTTGGCCTGCTGGCGGTGATCGCGTTTGAGATCCTCTACAAGAACGAGATCACCACGCTCGGCTTCGAGACCTGGCGTCCGATCGTCTACGCCTATGTTCTGTGGGGCGTGGCGCTCGGCATCGGCCAGGTGCTGACGCGCGGCGAGGACGGCCAGCGCGCGCTGTTCCTGCTGCCGGCGCTGCTGTTCACCATCGCCATGGTGATCTTCCCGACGCTGTTCGGCTTCTATATCGCGCTGACCGACTGGAACCTGTCGTCCTTTTCCGGCCGCAAGTTCAACGGGCTCGACAATTTCTGGCAGATGCTGGCCGATCCCTACTACCGCAACGCGCTGTTCAACATGGTGCTTTATGTGCTCGCCGTGCTGGTTGAGTATGTGATTGCCTTCGGCCTGGCGCTGCTGCTCAACGCGCAGATCCGGGCGCGCAAATTCTTCCGAGTCGTCTTCCTGATGCCGCTGATGCTGTCGCCGGTCGCGGTATCCTGGATGATCGGCAAATCGCTGATGGAGTACCGTTTCGGGCCGGCGGCGACGCTGGCGCGCCATCTCGGCTGGGAGAACCCCGCCTTCTTCTCCAACCCGATCACCGCCCGCATCTCGATCATGGTGCTCGACGCCTGGACCTTCATCCCGTTCATGATGATCATGCTGCTTGCCGGCCTGCAGGCGATGTCGCGCGACGTGCTGGAAGCGGCGCGCGTCGATGGCGCCACGCCCTGGCAGACTTTCTGGCAGGTCACCTTCCCGCTGATGCTGCCGGTGTCGGTCACGGCGGTGATCCTGCGCATCATCTTCAAGTTGAAGCTCGCCGACATCATCATCACCGTGACCTCCGGCGGGCCTGGCGGCGCCACCGATTCGGTGTCGAGCTTCATCTACCGCGAATACCGCGACCGCTCGAATGTCGGCTACGGCACCATGCTGGCGATGGCCTATCTCGTCATCATCGTCGTGTTCGTGACCTGGCTGTTGAAATTCGCCAATCGCTTCGTGCGCAACGTGAACTGACGAGGCACAATGAGCGTCCAGACCACCGACTATGCTGCCTCGGAAATCCGCTCACCGCTGGGTTTTCTGGCCAATCGCATCTTCATCTATGGCGCGCTGGCGTTCTGGGCCTTCATCTGCCTGTTCCCGATCTACTGGACCATCACCACCTCGTTCAAGACCGCGGTCGACGTCACGCAAGGACACCTCATCCCGTTCGTCGACTTCCAGCCGGACTGGAAGGGCTGGCGCTCGCTCGGCCTGTCGCCGGATTCGATCTTCCAGACCTCGACGGTGCGCGAGGAGTTTTTCAAGCGCTTCATGAATTCGGTCATCACCTCGGTCGGCGCGTCGAGCCTCGCCATCGTCATCGGCAGCCTCGCCGCCTATGGGCTGACCCGCTACCGCTATCAGTTCGCCTGGTTCAAGAACGAGGACATCTCCTTCTTCTTCCTGTCGCAGCTGATCCTGCCGCCGGTGGTGCTGGCCCTGCCCTTCCTGGTGCTCTACCGGGAAGTCGGTCTGCTCGACACACGCATCGGCCTGATCCTGCTCTACACGCTGATGGTGCTGCCGATCGTCATCTGGATCATGCGCGACCAGTTCAACTCGATCCCGGTCGAGCTCGAGGAGGCAGCGCTGGTCGACGGCCTCTCGATCTGGGGCGCTTTTTTCCGCATCGTCATGCCGATTGCGCTGCCGGGCATGGTCGCCGCTTTCATCCTGGCGATGGTGCTGTGCTGGAACGAGTATTTTTTCGCCGCGCTGCTGACCTCGACCGACGCCAAGACCATCCCGGTCATGGTGGCGAGCCAGACCGGCTCGCAAGGCATCAACTGGTGGTCGATGGCGGCGCTTGCCACCGCCGCGATCGCACCGCTGGCGGTCATCGGGATTGCGCTTGAGCGGTATCTGATCATGGGCATGACGGCGGGCGCGGTGAAGTAGGGCGAGAGGCGGCGTGCCCCTCTACTGTTGACCTCGGCGGGACAGCACCCCCCCTCTGGCCTGCCGGCCATCTCCCCCGCAAGGAGGGAGATCGGCAGCTTTGGCTGCATCGCTTTTCTTGCGACGTAGGTGATTGGCGAAAGCGGAAATGACATCTGATCTCCCCCCTTGCGGGGGAGATGTCCGGCAGGACAGAGGGGGTGTGAAGGATCGCTACAGAGCGACTTTGTCTGCTAGCGCCCCAATATCGCCCTCAGGTGATCCATGATCATCGCGACGCCCTTCTGCCCTAGCTCCGCCGAGGCCTCCGGCGCACTGGCCGTATACCACGCGGTATTCTCGCCAAAACGCCCGGCATCGACCGCTTCCGGACACAGTGCCAGCATCAATGATGTCTCGCCAACACCGGCGTGATCGAACGGATACTTCCCGTTCATGGCAGCCGACATTAGCGGGTGCACCTGCACCCAGTTGAAGAAATTCTCGCCGGCGGCGTGCCCGGCATAATAATCGGCCATCTCGTCTGAGCCCCACCAGCCCTCGCCGCGCTGCTTCTCGAGGAAGCGGAAAATCGCCTGGCGGCCGGCGGCCTTGAAGGCGAGATCGGTCGGCATGCCGGCGGCAAAGTTCTCGGTCTGGTGGTGGATGATGGCGTTGATGTTACGAAAGCCGATGCGCAGCAGGCTGTAGAACAATTCTTCGGCGAACGGCGCCAGCTGGTTGCCGCCGACCTGCACCGAGCCGTTGCCTTCAGGTGCTGCCACCACATAGCTCGCCGCACCGTAGTAGAAAGCCGGCAGGATGACGATGTCGGCCTCCTTCTCGTAGAGCTCCAGCGTCTTGACGACGGCCAGCGTGTCCATGCCGACAGCCATGTGCTCGCCGTGATATTCGAGCACGCCGAGCGGGAGAGCGACCGGCCAGTTCTCGGCGATCGCCTTGCGGATCTGGTGCGGCAACATCAGTTCGTAGCGCATGATCTATTCCATGTTGGTGTGGCGGGTGCGCATGGCCTCGGACGACTGGCCGGTCAGCGCCTTGAGCTTCAGCACCATCACCTCGAACAGCAGGAACAGCGCCCCTTCGAAGACCGAGCCCATCGGCAGCAGCGATGTCTTTTGTGGCCCCTGGTCACGCGCCATGGTCTGCGCCGGGATCAGCAAGGTGAAGTCGGCAAGCGCGACCGCACTACTGCCTGCCTCGGCGGTGAGCAAAAGCACGGTGGCGCCGGCCTGGCGGGCGACTTGCATCAAGGTAAGCACCGTCGTCGTCTCGCCCGGGCCGGAACTGACCAGGAAGACATCGGCTGGGCGAAGCGGTGGCGTGTTCATGTCGCCGACCACCGACACCTCAAGGCCAAGGTGATAGAGGCGCATGGCGAAACCCTTGAGCTGCAAGGCCTCGCGGCCGCAGCCATAGACGACGATCTTTTGCGCGCGGGCCAGGGTTTCGCAGGCGGTGTCGATGCCGGCTTCGTCGACGCGCGCCAGTACGGCGCCCAGCTCTTGCAGGGCGGTCGAAAACATATCCGAGCCGGCATTCGTCATGAGAGTCCCATCTGTCCGGCTGGGTTTGTGGCCGGTGATTTCGGGTTGCGCGCTTTCGGAAAAAGGCTTGTTTTTGTTCATGCTATCACCGCGAAAATGCCTGTCCAACGGCCATGGCGGCTTTTGCTGAGCCAGCGGCGTGATAGTGTCATGTCAGACAATCAATCCAGGAAATCAGCACGACATGAAGACACGGCATTTCGACCGCATCGGCAATGGCGGCCTCGACTTCACCGAGCTTGGCTTCGGCAGCGCGCCGCTCGGCAACCTTTACCGCGCCGTCCCCGACGCGGATGCCAACGCCACGCTGGAGGCGGCGTGGGCGACCGGCTGCCGTTACTACGACACCGCGCCGCTCTATGGCCTGGGCCTTGCCGAAACACGGCTCAATGCCTTCCTGCGCGGCAGGAAGCGCGACGATTATGTGCTGTCGAGCAAGGTCGGTCGCCTGTTGCGCGCCTGCCCGCCGGAGGAACGAACCGGCATCGGCAAGTTCTTCGACACACCGACGCGCAAGGAGGTCTACGACTACAGCTACGACGGCGTCATGCGCTCGTTCGAGGCGTCGCTGGAACGGCTTGGCGTCGACCGCATCGACATCCTTTTCGTCCATGACCTCGACATCTTCACCCATGGCAGCAAGGAGGCGTCAGACCAGCGCATCGAGGAATTCATGGCCTCGGGCTACAACGGACTGGTTGCGCTGCGCGACCAGGGCGTGATCAAGGCCTTCGGCGGCGGCATCAACGAATGGGAGGTTTGCCAGACGCTGGCGGAGCGTGGCGACTTCGACCTGTTCCTGCTGGCCGGGCGCTACACGCTGCTGGAACAGGAAGCGCTTGCCACCTTCCTGCCGCTCTGTGAGCAACGCGGCATCGGCATCGTTCTCGGCGGTCCTTACAATTCCGGCATCCTGGCGACCGGGCCGAAGCCAGGCGCCTATTACAATTACTCCGAGGCGCCAAGGGACATCATGGATCGCGTCGGGCGCATCGAGGCCGTCTGCCAGCGCCATGGCGTCAGGCTGATCGAGGCGGCGCTGCAGTTTCCGCTGCTGCACCCTTCCGTGGTGTCGGTCATCCCCGGCGGCCAGCGGCCGAGTGAAGTCGAAAGCAACCGCGCCCTGCTCGATGCCAAGCTGCCTGCGGCGCTGTGGGCGGACCTCAAGCAGGAAGGCCTGATGCGCGCGGATGCGCCGGTGGGCTGAAGGCTCGCCTCAGCGGGCTGACGGCCTGCCGCCATCGAGGCAAAAGAAAAGCCGGGCGAACCCGGCTTTTCAACATTCTCTGAAAAATTTTTAGTTGACCGCGTCCTTGAGGCCTTTGCCGGCCGAGAACTTCGGCACGGTACGCGCCGGAATCTTCACTTCCGCGCCAGTCTGCGGGTTGCGGCCAGTCGATGCCGCACGCTTGGAGACGGTGAAATTTCCGAAGCCGACGAGCCGTACATCGCCGCCCTTCTTCAGTTCGCCAGTGATGACGGAGAACACCGCCTCAACCGCCGACTGTGCGTCACCCTTCGAAATGCTCGCGGATTCAGCGACAGCGGAAACCAGTTCGTTCTTGTTCATAAAAATTCCCTTCCATGAGAAAACCGGAACTTTCGACTCATCCGGCAGGAGAGGGACTTTAGAAAGAAGCGCTCGCAAACCCAAGTCAAAAAGCCGGAAAAAAGTTGAAAAAAGCCCGGAAATGGTGGGTTTTTCACATGAAAAAGCCGGGCTCAAGGCCCGGCTCTCTCTTTGTGCACTGCAACTTTAGTAGTTTCTAATGTGCAAGCGACTTTCCAGCATCGTCAACGGTATCGGTGGAAGCCGGCGGATTGACTGGCTCGACCCACTCAATTGGCTCCGGCATGCGCACCAGCGCGTGCCTCAGAACCTCGCCGACACGTGAGACCGGAATGATCTCCATACCGTTCTTCACATTGTCCGGTATCTCCGCCAGATCCTTGGCGTTGTCTTCCGGGATCAGCACCTTCTTGATGCCGCCGCGCAGTGCGGCGAGCAGCTTCTCCTTGAGGCCGCCGATCGGCAAGATGCGGCCGCGAAGCGTTATCTCGCCAGTCATCGCCACATCGGCCCGGACCGGAATACCAGTCATGACAGACACGATGGCCGTCGCCATGGCAGCACCTGCAGACGGACCGTCCTTCGGCGTGGCGCCTTCGGGCAAGTGGACGTGGATGTCACGCTTGTCGAACAGCGGCGGCTCGATGCCGAAATCGATGGCCCGCGAGCGGACATAAGAGGCCGCCGCCGAGATCGATTCCTTCATCACGTCGCGCAGATTGCCGGTCACCGTCATGCGGCCCTTGCCGGGCATCATGACGCCTTCGACCGTCAGCAGCTCGCCGCCGACTTCCGTCCAGGCAAGACCGGTGACGACACCGACCTGATCGTCGGCCTCGACCTGGCCGAAGCGGAAGCGCGGAACACCGAGGTAATCGGCGAGGTTCGCCGCCGTAATGCTCACCGTCTTCTTCTTCGTCTTCAGGATCTCGGTCACCGCCTTGCGCCCGAGCTTCATCAGCTCGCGCTCCAGGCTTCTGACGCCCGCTTCACGGGTGTAGGTCTGGATGATGCCGCGGATCGCGTCCTCGCCGACGGAGAATTCCTTCGGCTGCAGGGCATGATCGCGGATCACCTTGGGCATCAGGTGACGCTTGGCGATCTCGATCTTCTCGTCCTCGGTGTAGCCGGCGATACGGATGATCTCCATGCGGTCCATCAGGGGCGCAGGGATGTTCAGCGTGTTCGCCGTCGTCACGAACATCACGCTCGACAGGTCGTATTCGACCTCGAGGTAATGGTCCATGAACGTCGAGTTCTGCTCGGGATCGAGCACCTCGAGCAAAGCCGATGACGGATCGCCGCGGAAGTCCTGGCCCATCTTGTCGATCTCGTCGAGCAGGAAGAGCGGGTTGGACTTCTTGGCCTTCTTCATCGACTGGATGACCTTGCCGGGCATCGAGCCGATATAGGTGCGGCGGTGGCCACGGATCTCGGCCTCGTCACGCACGCCGCCAAGCGCCATGCGGATGAACTCGCGGCCGGTCGCCTTGGCGATCGACTTGCCGAGCGAGGTCTTGCCGACGCCGGGAGGGCCGACGAGGCACAGGATCGGCCCCTTCAGCTTCTTCTGGCGGCTTTGCACGGCGAGATACTCGACGATGCGGTCCTTGACCTTGTCGAGGCCGAAATGATCGGTGTCGAGCACGTTCTGCGCAAACGCCAGGTCCTGCTTGACCTTGGAGTTCTTGCCCCACGGGATCGACAGGATCCAGTCGAGGTAGTTGCGCACGACGGTCGATTCCGCCGACATCGGCGACATCGTCCGCAGCTTCTTCAACTCGGCTTCCGCCTTTTCGCGGGCCTCCTTGGAGAGCTTGGTCTTCTTGATGCGCGCCTCGATCTCGGCGGCCTCGTCGCGGCCGTCCTCGCCTTCGCCGAGTTCCTTCTGGATCGCCTTCATCTGCTCGTTGAGGTAGTATTCGCGCTGCGTCTTCTCCATCTGGCGCTTGACGCGCGAGCGGATGCGCTTCTCCACCTGCAGGACGGAGATTTCGGCTTCCATGAAGCCCATCGCCTTTTCCAGCCGTTCCTTGACGGACAGCGTGGCCAGCATCTCCTGCTTCTCGGGGATCTTGATGGCGAGGTGCGAAGCAACCGTATCGGCGAGCTTGGAATAGTCGTCGATCTGGCTGGCGGCACCCACCACTTCAGGCGAAATCTTCTTGTTCAGCTTGACGTAGTTTTCGAAGTCGGTGACGACCGAACGGGCGAGCGCCTCGACCTCGACCTCTTCCTCCTCCGGCTCGACCAGCGCCGTGGCGGTAGCTTCGTGGAAGTCCGGACGGTCGGTGAACGAGACGATCTTGGCACGCGAAGCGCCTTCGACCAGCACCTTGACGGTGCCGTCGGGCAGCTTCAGCAATTGCAGCACATTGGCGAGCGTGCCGATGTCGAAGATCGCATCGGGCTCGGGATCGTCATCGGCGGCATTCATCTGGGTGGCAAGCAGGATCTGCTTTTCCTGACCCATAACCTCTTCCAGCGCCTTGATCGACTTTTCACGCCCGACAAAGAGCGGAACGATCATGTGCGGGAACACCACGATGTCGCGCAGTGGGAGGACTGCGAAGACGCCGTCGCTGGGAGCCTTGGATATTTTGGCCATTGTCCAACCTTTCATGTCGCGGCCGCTAATCGAGCCAACCGCGAATCTCATATTAACGACCGGGGATCGTTCCGCCTACCACCGTTTGTGACGGGAGTTTTACAGCACAGAATTCGGCACCACGGCCTTCCGATGTTAGTTGGATGCACGAGGGGCAAAGATCAAGGGTCGACACGTTCGTTCATCCACTCCGTCACAAGGATCGGTACCTCACCACAGCAAAACGGCGCCCCGCGGGCGCCGTTCCATAAAAAGGTTAGGCCAGATGCCAGATCAGGCGCTGACGTTGCCCTTCTTTTCCTTCTGCTCGGAATAGATGTAGAGCGGCCGGGCGCTGCCGGTCACCACTTCTTCCGAAATCACCACTTCGCGCACGCCTTCCAGGGCGGGCAGTTCGAACATGGTGTCGAGCAGGATCGCTTCCATGATCGAGCGGAGGCCACGGGCGCCGGTCTTGCGCTCGATGGCGCGCTTGGCGATCGCCGACAGCGCATTCTCATGGAAGGTCAGGTCGACACTCTCCATCTCGAACAGCCGCTGATACTGCTTGACCAGCGCGTTTTTCGGCTCGGTCAGGATCTGGATCAGCGCCGGCTCGTCGAGGTCTTCCAGCGTCGCCAGGACCGGCAGACGGCCGACAAACTCGGGGATGAGGCCGAACTTCAAGAGATCCTCGGGCTCGACCAGGCGGAACACGTCACCGGTGCGGCGATCCTCGGGCGAAGCGACGATGGCGCCGAAGCCGATGGAAGTCTTCCTGCCGCGATCCGAGATGATCTTGTCCAGCCCGGCGAAGGCGCCGCCGCAGATGAACAGGATGTTGGCGGTGTCGACCTGCAGGAACTCCTGCTGCGGATGCTTGCGGCCGCCCTGCGGCGGCACGGAGGCAACGGTGCCTTCCATGATCTTCAGAAGCGCCTGCTGCACACCCTCGCCCGACACGTCGCGGGTGATCGATGGGTTGTCGGACTTGCGCGAAATCTTGTCGATTTCATCGATGTAGACGATGCCGCGCTGGGCGCGCTCGACATTGTAGTCGGCCGACTGCAGCAGCTTCAGGATGATGTTTTCGACGTCCTCGCCGACGTAACCGGCTTCGGTCAGCGTCGTCGCGTCGGCCATGGTGAAGGGCACGTCGATGATGCGGGCCAGCGTCTGGGCAAGCAGCGTCTTGCCGCAGCCGGTCGGGCCGATCAGCAGGATGTTGGACTTCGCCAATTCGACGTCGTTGTTCTTGCCGGCATGCGCCAGGCGCTTGTAGTGGTTGTGGACAGCCACCGACAGCACGCGCTTGGCGTAGGGCTGGCCGATGACATAGTCGTCGAGAACCTTCAGGATCTCCTGCGGGGTCGGCACGCCCTCGCGCGACTTCACCATCGAGGTCTTGTTCTCCTCGCGGATGATGTCCATGCACAGCTCTACGCACTCGTCGCAGATGAACACCGTTGGGCCGGCGATCAGCTTGCGCACCTCGTGCTGGCTTTTGCCGCAAAACGAGCAATAAAGCGTGTTCTTCGAATCACCGCTGTTGTTGCCGACTTTGCTCATTTTCCTGTCCTTTCATGGCCGCCCGCCGATGGTCTGGCTGAAAGGGCGCATATTCTATCTATCGCGGGAATTCGCCGCCGCCAGTGTCCCGGCTCCCGCAACGCATTCCGTACGAAACACAAATCAGAAAACGTCGCAATGATTCGCGCCAACCCTGCACAAAGCTAAGCCGTCGAAAATCAACATAGCCTTAACGTAGGCAATCCCATCCACCGAGGGAACAGCCAATTGTGGCCGAAATGCCGCAAATCCCAGCAAAAGCGCGTTATCCAGCCACGCAACTGCCATGCAGCGCTTATGCCGCAGCGCCTTCGACCGGCTCGCGCGACGAAATGACCTTGTCGATGAGGCCGAAATCCTTGGCTTCGTCGGCTGTCATGAAATGGTCGCGGTCAAGCGTCTTTTCAATGTCTTCGTAGCTCTTGCCGGTGTGTTTGACGTAGACCTCGTTGAGGCGGCGCTTCAGCTTGATGATGTCCTGCGCGTGCCGCTCGATGTCGGAGGCCTGGCCCTGGAAACCGCCGGAAGGCTGGTGAACCATGATACGGGCGTTCGGCGTGGCAAAACGCATGTCCTTGTGGCCGGCGGTCAGAAGCAGCGAGCCCATCGACGCCGCCTGGCCGATGCACAGCGTCGACACTGCCGGCTTGATGAACTGCATGGTGTCGTAGATCGCCATGCCCGAGGTCACCACGCCGCCCGGCGAGTTGATGTAGAGATTGATCTCTTTCTTCGGGTTCTCGGCCTCGAGGAACAAAAGCTGTGCACAAACCAGCGTCGCCATACCGTCTTCGACCGGGCCGGTGATGAAAATGATGCGCTCTTTCAGCAGGCGCGAGAAAATGTCGTAGGCCCGCTCGCCGCGATTGGTCTGCTCGACCACCATCGGAACGAGGTTCATGTAGGTTTCGACGGGGTTCTTCATGGACTACCCTTTTTGGAGATGGGGATTCCGGCGCCGGGAAATCGGGCAGAATCGGTTCTTGATGGTTAGAATGTAAATAGGATGCCGGCTCACCCTAGCGCAAGGCCGCCTCTCCTAGCCATCTGGTTAAGTCGAATCAAGGTTTCCGCGCAAGGGAAAGTCCGAACGCGGCCAGCGGCGTTTTTGCGGTGTAGCAATTCCTTAACCGCGTCGCTTAACGAAATGCGGCGAAACCGCTTTCCCCCGGAGAACCTTCCCCTACAGTTCAACGTTGAACCTCACCTTCTCGCGTTCAAACAGGGGGAGTGCCATGATCAGGAAAACTGTTTGCCTCGCCATTTCCGGCCTTGCCGGTCTCGGCATCGTGTCCGATGCGGTTGCCGGCGGCCGGGCCGCCGAATGCTATGAGCCGGTGCACAGGCCGGCGCTCTATGACACCGTCTATGAAGACGTCATGGTCAGTCCCGGCGGGCAGCTGGTCGACTATGATCCGCCGATCTATGGCACCATGGAGCGCGTCGAGCAGATCGCGCCGCCCCGAGTCACCTATGACATCGTACCGGCGAGAACCCGCACCGTTTACCGCACGGTCCAGGTCGACGATGGCGGCTATGCCTGGGAATGGCGCGTCATCCAGGGCCGCAAGGTGCTGTGCAAGGTGTGGCGCAAGGCCCGCTACGCGCGTGTCGCCGAAACGGTGATGCTTGAACCGGAGCGCACACGCCGGGTTGTGCTGCCGGCCGAATATGAAAGCGTCGCCCATGAAGTGCTGGTGCGGCCCGAGCGGCGGCACGTCACCCAGATAGCGCCGTCATACCAGAGGGTGGCGCGCCGGGTGGTGGTGCAGGAAGGCTCGACCAGCTGGCGCCGCGTGCATATTGCCAGGCATTGCCAGGATTAGACTTCGGTACTTCGCCGAGGTCCGTCTCGGTTGGCTCAATTCATAGGCCCGTCGGGGCCAACATACGGTCTGGCACCAAGCCGGCAAGCCGCGCTAATGGTCTGGCATGACCACATCCATGCCGCCCTACCTCGCCTTTGATCCAGCCACGCGCCGCCTGCGGCTCGATCCGCACGAACCGGCGTTTTTCCAGAACCCTTACGACGCCTATGCCGTCCTGCATGGCGCATCGAATGCCTTCTTCTGGGAGGAATTCGGCTTCTGGTGCTTTGGCGGCTTCGACGACGTCAACCGGCTGTTGCGCGACCGCCGCTTCGGCCGCCAGAACCCGGCCGGCATTCCCGACAGCCGCGGCATCGGCGAGGATCGCTCGCATTTGGCCGCTTTCGACGGCATCGAGAGCAATTCGATGCTGGAGCTGGAGCCGCCGGTGCACACCAGGCTCAGAACCCTGGTCAACCGCGCCTTCGTCTCGCGCCAGGTCGAGCGGCTGCGGCCGCGCGTGGAGGCGCTGGCCAATGAGCTGATCGACCGTTTCGAACCGCGCCAGGTCGATCTTTTGCCCAGCTTCGCCGCGCCGTTGCCCATCACCATCATTGCCGAAATGCTTGGCGTGCCGGTCGAAATGGGGCCGCAACTGCTCGACTGGTCGCACCGGATGGTGGCCATGTACATGCATGGCCGCACGCGCGAGACCGAGCAAGCGGCCAATCGCGCCGCGCGCGATTTTTCCGACTTTTTGCGCGGCTATGTCACCGAGCGGCGCAAGAAGCCTGGCGACGACCTGCTGTCGCTGCTGATCGCGGCGCAGGAGGATGGCCAGAAGCTTTCTGAGGACGAACTGGTGTCGTCCGCCATCCTTTTGCTCAATGCCGGCCACGAGGCGACCGTTCATCAAACCGGCAACGCCGTGCGCACGCTGCTGGCGCAAGGCGGCGACCCCGCCCGCTTCTTCACCTCGCCGGAAGCAACGGCTGCAACGGTCGAGGAGTGCCTGCGCTTCGACGCGCCGCTGCATATGTTCACCCGCTACGCCTATCTAGAGGTCGAGGTGACATCGGGGGTTGTCGTACAACCGGGCGAGACGATCGGCCTGCTACTCGGCATGGCCAATCATGATCCGCTTGCCTTTGCCGAACCCGGCGCCTTCCAGCCCGGCCGACTAGACCAGAAGAATGTCTCGTTCGGCGCCGGTATCCATTTCTGCATCGGTGCGCCGCTGGCGCGGCTGGAATTGCAGGTGTCGCTGAAAACCCTGTTCGAGCGGCAGCTGCAACTCCATCTTGCGGAGCAGCCGCGCTTCCGCGACACCTATCATTTCCATGGGCTGGAAAAGCTTATTGTGAGCTTGTGAGGACGGCGGAGCCGACGCATGCCCGAGAAAATGAGATTCGCCTTTCTACAAGAACCACCCTTCTGCTTTATCGACGGATCGGGACGTCTGGGCGGCAGCGATGCCCAACTGGCCAAGAGGGTCTGCCTGACGCTCGGGCTGGAACTTTTGCCCATCGAGACCGAGTTTGCCGAGCTGCCGCCTGGGTTTGCCGAAGATCGGTGGGACATAACCACCGGCCTGTTCTTTTCCGACGACCGCCGGAAGCTGGTCGACTTCACAAGGCCGATCTGGATGCTGGCGGATGGATTGCTGGTCGCGAAAGACAATCCCCGCGCCTTCGATGGCTATCGGTCCGTCGCCAATGATCGGACGGCGCTGATCGGCGTCATATCGGGCCAGATCCAGCACCGGACGGCCCTGCAAAACGCTATTCAGCCCGAACGGCTAAGGATATTTGCCACTCAGCCCGAAGCAGCTAACGCCGTCGCGGCCGGCGTGGTGCATGCCTATGCGAGTGCAGCGCTCGCGCATCGCGGCTATCTGAGCCGGTGACCCGACGCGCCTCTCGACGTCGTCGACGTCCCGGCAGTCGAAAAACAGCCAGCGCCCGGCGCTTTCGCTCTCGCCAAAGGCAGTGCCACCCTGCTCCAGCGCGTTGATTTATGTCTCAGTGATTTGCTTGGAAGTCCCTGGCACAGGGAGATGATGAGCGGATACGGCTTTTCCGACACTGACATCGATCGGCTTTTGTGAAGTCCAAGCGCGACCGAGCGGTCAGAGCTTGATCACATACTCCTTGCGGGTCGTTTCAAGCACTTCCCAACTGCCCCTGAAGCCTGGCCTGAGCACGAAGCTGTCGCCGGCGCGCACCGTGCGCGCCTCGCCGCCATCCTCGGCAACCACCGAGACGCCGGACAGGATGTGGCAGAACTCCCATTCGTCATATTCGATGCGCCATTTGCCCGGCGTCGCTTCCCAGATGCCGGCATAGAGGCGGCCATCGCGCTCCTCGACATTCCAGGTGCGGAACTTCGGATCGCCCGCAATCAGACGATCCGGCGCCGGGGCGCCATGTTCGGCGTCGACGCTGTCGGTCGATATTGCCAAGTAATGCGCGGACAGGGTTTGCCTCCAACAGATTAGTGACTAGTGAGTAGTGCAGTGAGTAGTGACTAGTGAGTAGTGAGTAGTGAGTAGTGAGCGGAAAGCGCTCCCTCGAGCGGGTGGCTGATCACTAATCACTGCTAAATGGTGAATACCGACTACTACTCACTACTCACTACTCACTACTCACTACTCACTACTCACTACTCACTACAAAAAATCAAACCTTGGTCAAAGCCTGTTCCAGATCGGCGACGATGTCGTTGACATCCTCGATGCCGACGGAAAGCCGGACCGTGTCCGGTCCCGCGCCCGCCTTGACCTTCTGCTCGTCGGAAAGCTGGCGATGCGTGGTCGATGCCGGATGGATGACCAGCGACTTGGTGTCGCCGACATTGGCGAGGTGCGAGAACAGTTCGAGCGCCTCGACGAACTTGATGCCGGCCTCGTAGCCGCCCTTCAGGCCGAAGGTGAAGACAGCACCGGCGCCTTGCGGCGAGTATTTCTTCTGCAGCGCGTTGTTCTTGTCGCTGGGCAGGCCGGGATAGTTGACCCAGGCGACCTTGGGGTGGTTGGACAGCCAGCCGGCTACGGTGATCGCATTGTCGCAATGGCGCTGCATCCTGAGCGGCAAGGTCTCCAGCCCGGTCAGGATCAGGAAGGCATTGAACGGCGAAATCGCCGGGCCGATGTCACGCAGGCCGAGCACGCGCGCGGCGATGGCGAAGGCGAAATTGCCGAAGGTTTCGTGCAGGACAAGCCCGCCATATTCGGGGCGCGGCTCCGACAGCATCGGATATTTGCCGGATTTCGACCAGTCGAACGTGCCGCCATCGACGATGGCGCCGCCGATCGAATTGCCGTGGCCGCCGATGAACTTGGTCAGCGAATGGACGACGATGTCGGCGCCATGCTCGATCGGCCGCACCAGATAGGGCGAGGCCAGTGTGTTGTCGACGATGAGCGGCAAGCCGTGCTTGCGGGCGATGTCGCCGATCTTCTCGATGTCGACGAAGGTGCCGCCGGGATTGGCCAGGCTCTCGATGAAGATCGCCTTGGTCTTATCGTCGATCTGGCTTTCGAAAGTGGAGATGTCGTTGGTGTCGGCCCAACGCACCTCCCAGCCGAAATTCTTGAAGGCATGGCCGAACTGATTGATCGAACCACCGTAAAGCCTTGTGGCGGCGACGAAATTATCGCCAGGCCGCATGAGATTGTGGAACACGATCACCTGTGCGGCATGGCCGGAAGCAACGGCAAGTGCAGCCGTGCCGCCTTCGAGCGCCGCGATCCGCTCTTCCAGCACCGCCTGGGTCGGGTTCATGATGCGGGTGTAGATGTTGCCGAAGGCCTTCAGCCCGAACAGCGAGGCGGCATGGTCGGCATCGTCGAACACAAAGGAGGTCGTCTGGTAGATCGGCGTGGCGCGTGCGCCCGTTGCCGGGTCGGGCTTGGCGCCGGCATGGACGGCGAGCGTGTTGAAACCGGGCGTGCGGGTCATCGAAAACCTCCCTGAGCGGTAAACGTGTGAATGGTGAAATGATGAATGGTGAGCGATAAATGGTGGTCGCAAAGTCGGCCAGTCCCACCTTGATTGCAAGCCGCTCATATGCGGCTTTACCCGGCTTCCAGGAAAATCCTTCTATTCACCATTCACCATTCACTGCCTTACTTCTGGCGCACACCGAAACTCTGGAATCCCGACCGCATCAGCGGCTTCTTCGACGACAGCACACCGGAGTTGACGCCGGTCCAGCCAATCTCGCCCGACAGCTTGCCATATTCGATCTTCGGGCAGCGGTTCATCACCACCTTGATACCGGCCGCCTCGGCACGCGTCGCCGCCTCGTCATCGCGCACGCCAAGCTGAATCCAGACGACTTTCGGCAAGGGGTCGAGCTTCAGCACCTCATCGACAATGCCGGGCACCGCTGCGGAGGCGCGAAAGATGTCGACCATGTCAACCGGCTCCGGCAGATCGGCAAGGCTGGCATAGGTCATGCGGCCGAGGATTTCCTTGCCGGCCTGCCCAGGATTGATCGGAAACACCGAAAAGCCCTTGGCCAGCAGATATTTCAGCACGAAAAAGCTCGGCCTGACATCGTTGGCCGACGCGCCGACCATGGCGATGGTCTTCACAGAATTGAGGATGCCGCCGATATAGGCATTGTCGTAGCTATCGTGATTCACTCGTCGGTCTCCCTCAGTGCTTCCTCCATAAAGGACTGCGGGTCCGTGCAGAAGTCGCGCATCATGCGAAAATGATCGGTATCGGTGAAATCTGTGGGGTCGAGGCCGAAACGGCTGATGCGGAAGAGCCGCGCGCCGGGACAAGCCATCAGCAGCGGCGAATGCGTCGCCATGATCACTTGCGCCGTGCCTGACCGGTCCATGCGCCGCAGCATCTTCAACAATTCGATCTGCCGCGACGGCGACAGCGCGCTTTCGGGCTCGTCGAGGATGTAGATGCCTTGCCGGCGGCAGCGCTCCTCGAAAAAGCGAATGAACCCTTCGCCATGCGACCACGATAGAAAGTCCGGCGGCGGCGGTCCGAACGGGTCTTCGAGTGCCGCCTGGTCGAGATAGCGCGCGACCGAGTAAAAAGATTCGGCACGAAAGAACCAGCCGGCGGTGACTTTTGGCAGCCAGTGGCCGCGGAATGTATTCGCCAGTGCCGCACCGCTCTTGTCGATGGCGATGGAATGATCGACCGGACGATAGCCCTTGCCGCCGCCGGCCTCGTCGTAACCGGCCAGCGCGCCGATGGCTTCCAGCAGTGTCGATTTGCCGGTGCCGTTTTCACCGACAATGATGGTGATCGGCGTGGTGAATTCGATCTCGAATTCACGGCCGCGAAACAGCGGCAGGTTCCATGGATATTTTTCCCAATCTTCCACGCGCTCGGGGTCAATCAGGATGCGTTTGAGATAAGGCGCCTTAAGCCGGGTCAGTTGCTTGCGATAGCCCATGCGGACGCTCAGTCCGGCAGCGAGATGGTGCCGTCATCCGCGATCGGGAAGGCCGGATTGTGTGCGACTTCCCAGACATGGCCGTCGGCATCGGCGAAATATCCATACCAGCCGCCCCAGAAGGCGCGGCCTGCCGGCTTGACGATCCTGCCGCCGGCCTTCTCGGCGGCCGCCAGCACGTCGTCGACTTCGGCATCGGAGCGGGCGTTGTAGGCGAGGTAGACCGCCGACGGTGCTGCGGCGAAGGCAATGCCTGAATCCTCCTCGGCGCTTGGCCTCGGGAACAGGCCGAGAATGGCGCCGCCCATCTGGAAGAAGGCGACGCCATCGGTGATGCCGGCGTGGCGCTTCAAGCCCATGCCTTCGTAAAAGCGCACGGCGCGCTCGAGATCGTCGGTGGCGATGGTGATGATGGAGATGCGCGGTTCCATGGATCGAAAACCTATTCGTCCGTCCATTCCGGTTTGCGCTTGCCGATGAAGGCGCCGATGCCTTCCTCGGCGTCGCGGGCCAGCATGTTCTCGACCATGACGCGGCCGGTATAGGCATACGCGTCCGCCAACCCCATCTCGGCCTGCGCGTAAAAGGCTTCCTTGCCGGTCTTGACCACCAGAGATGATTTGGAGGCAATGGTTTGCGCGTATTTGGTGACGATCTGATTCAGGTATTCGCGCGGCACGACGCGGTTGACCAGGCCGAATTCCTTGGCGGTTGCGGCATCGATGGTCTCGCCGGTGAGCAGCATTTCCATGGCGTGCTTGTGAGACACGTTGCGTGACAGCGCCACCATCGGCGTCGAACAAAACAGGCCGATATTGACGCCCGGCGTGCAGAAGGTCGCTTCATGCGAGGCAATGGCGAGGTCGCAACTGCAAACCAGTTGCAGCCCCGCAGCGGTGGCTAGGCCATCGACTTCGGCGATGATCGGGAGCGGATGGCGCACGATCTGCTGCATCAACGCCGCGCAAGCCGAAAATGTCTGCTCGAAAAACCCCTTGCCCTTGTCGGCGTCGGCGCGGCGCGCGGTCATTTCCTTGAGATCGTGACCGGCGCAGAAGACTTTCCCGGCGGCCGCCAAGACGATGACGCGGACCGATTTGTTGGCCTTGGCACGGTCGAGCTCGGCGCTCAATGCCGCCATGACGGAAAGCGACAAGGCATTGGCGGGCGGATTGGCGAGCGTCAGGCGCAGCACGCCCTTGTCCAGCCCGGCGATGACCGGCCCGTCTATGGCAACAGGTTTGATCGAAAGGATTTCGGCCATGACAAGGGTCTCCGCGATTCCGCCGGGCGCCGCCAGACTATCTAATATCGGATCGAGTTTCATCAACACCCATCGCTTGCGCCAAGGTGTTGCCAGAAGCGCATCATTGCGTTCATACAGGCCCGGCATAGAACGAGAGACCGACATGCCCGCCCAGGATAATCTCAAGCCGGTGCTGACGGCGGCTGAAGTCAATGCGCTGATGGCCAGCGTCTACCCGCAGCTCAACGACGAGTTCACGTCGTATGAGGCGCTCGACGTTTTCCCTGGCGGCTGCACTGTGCGGCTCAACGCCAACGAACGGCATTTGCGTCCCGGCGGCACGGTATCGGGTCCGTCGCTGTTCACGCTGGCCGACATTGGCGGCTATGTCTGCGTGCTCAGCCATGCCGGGCCGGATGCGCTTTCGGTTACCGTCAACCTCAACATCAATTTCGTCCGCAAGGCCGAGGCCGGCCCGATCGACGGCCATTGCCGCATCCTAAAGCTGGGCAAGAGCCTGATGGTGTTCGATATCGACATCGTCGGCGGACCGAGGGAACACACGGTAGCGCATGCGACCGGCACCTATTCGATCCCGCCGAAGCGCGCCGCCGATGTGGTAAAATAATACCTTTTGGTCAAACCTTTGTTTTTATTACACTTTGCGAGCAGACGTGCGTTTCCTGCGCCTTGACGTGCCCACTCCCCTCGCCTATAAGCCGTCACGAAGCAGCGGCCCGCAAAGGCCGCCGTTTTGTTATTGGCGGCGGGCAAGTGCCTTGTCGCCAATCCAAGCAACAAGAAACGCCTTCTTCGGAAGGTCAAAATTGAAAGCAGAAATCCATGGCAACCTTTTCGCAGAAGCCTGCGGATGTGGTGAAGAAGTGGGTGCTGATCGACGCCGAGGGTCTCGTCGTCGGCCGTCTCGCCACTGTCATCGCCAATCATCTTCGCGGCAAGCACAAGCCCACCTTCACCCCGCATGTCGACGACGGCGATAACGTCATCGTCATCAATGCCGACAAGGTGGTGTTCACCGGCAAGAAGTTCACCGACAAGGTCTATTACTGGCACACCGGTCACCCCGGCGGCATCAAGGAGCGCACCGCGCGCCAGCTGCTCGAGGGCCGTTTCCCCGAGCGTGTCGTCGAGAAGGCCGTCGAACGCATGATCCCGCGCGGGCCGCTCGGCCGTCGCCAGATGAAGAACCTCCGCGTCTATGCAGGCACGGAACATCCGCATGTCGCCCAGCAGCCCGTCACCCTCGACGTCGGCGCGCTGAACGCCAAGAACAAGAAGGTTGCATAAGATGGCTGAGCTTTCCTCGCTCGCAGAATTGGGCGCCGCCACCGGCAACACCAACACCCAGCCGGCAGCACCCGTCCATGTCCAGAAGCTCGACAAGTCGGGCCGCGCCTATGCCACCGGCAAGCGCAAGAACGCCATCGCCCGCGTCTGGGTGAAGCCGGGTTCGGGCAAGATCGTCGTCAACGACAAGGAATTCGCGACCTATTTCGCGCGTCCGGTCCTGCAGATGATCCTCAACCAGCCGATCATCGCTTCCAACCGCGCCGGCCAGTACGACATCGTCGCCACCGTCATCGGCGGCGGCCTCTCCGGCCAAGCCGGTGCCGTTCGTCACGGCATTTCCAAGGCGCTGACCTACTACGAGCCGGCACTGCGCGCCGTGCTCAAGAAGGGCGGCTTCCTGACCCGCGACAGCCGCGTCGTCGAGCGCAAGAAGTACGGCAAGGCGAAGGCCCGTCGTTCCTTCCAGTTCTCGAAGCGCTAAGCGCTGCGACGTTCCAGACATCGAAAGGCCGCCTCCGGGCGGCCTTTTCTTTTGGGTCTCGGCAGTCACCCCACCCGGCGCTGCGCGCCGACCTCCCCATCGAGGGGAGGTAGGAGGTCGCGGCAGTTTTGCCGCCCGGACAATCCACGATGGTCCAGCGGCTAGCAAACCAGTTCGACCATAAAAACGCGGCACCCTACCTCCCCTCGATGGGGAGGTCGGCGCGCAGCGCCGGGGGGGGTGATGGCGCCGGCCTCGGTTCAAGTCTCAGAACTTGCCGGCCTTGATGTAATCGATAAACGCCCGTAGCGGCGCTGGAACCAGACGCCGTCCGGGATAGTACAGAAATGGTCCGGGAAAACTCTGCCACCACGGTTCGAGCACGGGCTCCAGGGCGCCGCTTTCGAAGTGAGGGCGAAGCCAGCCCTCGAAGAGAGCGACGATGCCGCTGCCGGCAATGGCCGCATGGACGGCAAGATCGCTCGCCCCGCCGATCCGCACGATCAACGGCCCCGTCGTGTCGACACGCACCACCTCGCCGTCGCGCTCGAATTCCCACGGCAGCATCGCACCGCTGGCAAAACGACCGCGCAGACAAGCATGGCCAAGCAGGTCGCTCGGGTGCTGCGGCCGCCCATGGCGCTCGAGATAGGCGGGGCTGGCGCCAGTGGCGAAGCGCTGGACGCGCGGTCCGATCGGCACCGCGATCATGTCCTGCTCCAGTCGCTCGTCATAGCGGATGCCGGCGTCGCAGCCCGCCGCCAGCACGTCGACGAAGTTCTCATCGGCGATGACCTCCAGCCGAATGCCGGGATAGGCGGCGAGGAAGCCCGGAACGATGTCGGGCAATATCAGCCGCGCGGCGCTGACCGGGACGTTGAGGCGCAGCGAACCAGCCGGCCTGTCGCGAAAGCCATTGACCACGTCGAGGGCCGCCTCCACCTCCGACAGCGCCGGGCCAAGCCGTCCGAGCAGGCTGAGACCTGCGTCGGTCGGAACGACGCTGCGTGTCGTGCGGTTGAACAGCCTGACGCCGAGCTGCGTCTCCAGGCGGCGCACCGCTTCGCTCAGGCCCGACGCGCTGCCGCCGCCGGCGCGAGCCCCTTCGCGAAAGCCGCCGGCACGCGCCACCGTCACGAAAGCGTTCAGATCGCCAAGGTCCATCATTGTTCGCCATTCCGCACAAGCTGTACGGATTGTACCTTATTATCCCGAGGTTGAGCAGCGTCTATCTTCGCCTCCTCAAAGGAGACCGACCATGTCCACCATCCAAAAATCCGGCACATTCACCCTCGGCAGCCACACCGTGAAACGGCTCGGCTACGGCGCCATGCAACTTGCCGGCCCGCACGTTTTCGGTCCGCCGAAGAATCATGACGCGGCCATTGCAGTGCTGCGCGAAGCGGTGGCCTCCGGGGTCAACCACATCGACACCAGCGACTATTATGGCCCGCATGTCACCAACCAGCTGATCCGCGAAGCGCTGGCGCCCTATCCGCAAGACCTCGTCATCGTCACAAAGATCGGGGCGCGGCGCGGCAGCGACGGCTCATGGCTGCCTGCCTATTCCGCCAAGGAACTTGAGCAGGCCGTGCACGATAATCTCAGGAATCTCGGTCTTGAGGTGCTGGATGTCGTCAATCTGCGCATCATGTTCGGGGTGATGGGTCCCGCCGAGGGCTCGATCGAGCCGCAGTTGACCGCGCTTGCCGAACTGCAGCGCAAGGGTCTGGTGCGCCATATCGGCCTGAGCAACGTCACCCCAGCGCAGGTCGAGGAAGGCCGTGGGATCGCCGAGATCGTCTGCGTGCAGAACCAGTACAATCTGGCGCATCGCGACGACGACGGGTTGATCGATGAACTGGCGCGCGCCGGTATCGCCTACACGCCGTTCTTCCCGCTCGGCGGTTTCAGCCCGCTGCAGTCGTCGACCTTGTCGGATGTGGCCGCGCGGCTCGGCGCCACACCCTTGCAGGTTGCGCTCGCCTGGCTGCTGCGCCGCTCGCCGAACATCCTGCTGATCCCGGGGACGTCGTCGATCGGGCATTTGAGAGAGAACCTGGCGGCGGCGGAACTGGAGCTGTCGGCCGATGTGCTAAGGGAATTGGATGGGGTGGCGAAAGCGGCGTGAAGATTTTGCGGGCGGCGCTGTCACCCCACCCGCGCCTTCGGCGCGACCTCCCCATCGAGGGGAGGTAGGAGGTCGCGGCAGCCTTGCATGCCTCGCAATCGCTACGACTGTCGGAATCTAAAGCGCCAACGCCCTACCTCCCCTCGATGGGGAGGTCGGCGCGCAGCGCCGGGTGGGGTGATGGCGCCGACGTACGATTTCTAATTGATACTCGCCGTATTCGCGGCTCGGCCGGCTTCGCCTCATCCACATAAGGCACCCTAAACCCGTTGGCCCCCAGCCAGCCAATGGCAGCCTTCGGTTCGTCGGTCTGGATGATGGTGGCGCCGCGTTCGGCCCAGAAACCGTGGTCTCGGCCGGCATGCCGGCCTGCACCGCCAGTTCATCGCCGCAGCCGCCGGAGAGGAAGCCGCCGGGCCTTGCACCTTGGCGATACAAGTCCTTCGCCAAGCTGTGACTGGCATCTTGCGTGCCGGTTCTGTAGTTGTGGCAGCCCGATGAACAAAGAAGGACCCGTAATGGCGAACCAGACCATCGACAACGCGTTCACCGCCCGCTCCAAGACGGGGCCTTCCTTCGAGCCGACCTATGCCGGCGCGCTGTCGTTCATGCGGCGCAAATACACCAAGGATGCAAAGGGCGCGGACGCCGTCGTGTGGGGCATTCCGTTCGATGCCGCCGTCACCAACCGGCCGGGCGCGCGCTTCGGGCCGCAGGCGATCCGCCGCGCCTCGGCGATCCTCGACAACGACCCGCAATATCCGTTCTCGCGCGACCTGTTCGAGCATCTCGCCGTCATCGACTATGGCGATTGCCTGCTCGATTCGGGCAATCACCAGAAGACACCAGGCACGATCGAGCGCGAGGCGGCGAAGATCCTGAAATCGGGTGCCTTCCTGTTGTCGCTCGGCGGCGACCATTTCGTCACCTGGCCGCTGCTCAAGGCGCATGCCGCCATCCATGGGCCGCTGGCGCTGGTGCAGTTCGACGCGCATCAGGACACCTGGCCTGACGATGGCAAGCGCATCGACCACGGTTCGTTCGTCGGGCGCGCCGTCAATGAGGGCATCATCGATCCTGATCGTTCGATCCAGATCGGCATCCGCACGCATGCCCCCGATACGTTCGGCATCAAGATCCTTTACGGTCACGAGATCGAGGAGATGCGGGCTTCCGACATCGCCTATGCGATCGTCGACCGCACCGGCGGCAGGAAGACCTATCTCACCTTCGACATCGACTGCCTCGACCCGGCCTTTGCGCCCGGCACCGGCACGCCGGTTGCCGGCGGACCGTCCTCGGCGAAAATCCTGTCGACGCTGCGCCAGCTCGGCCAAGTCGATATTGTCGGCGCCGACGTCGTCGAGGTTGCGCCGGCCTATGATCACGCCGATATAACGGCGATCGCCGGCTCGATGGTGGCCATGCACTATCTCGGCCTGGTGGCCGAGCGAAAAGCGCGGGCGGAAGAGCTGAACAGCGGCAACCATGGCGCGGCAAACCATGGCCAGGGCATATAGGCCTGAATTAGCAGGGAATTGACGGGCACATGAAACCGAAAATCTTCATCGATGGCGAACACGGCACCACCGGCCTGCAGATCCGGGCGCTGCTGGCCGAGCGCGGCGACCTCGAGATCATCTCGATCCCGGCCGAGCGCCGCAAGGAAACGGCGGCGCGCGCCGAGTTCCTCAATGCAGCCGATGTCGCCATCCTGTGCCTGCCGGATGCGGCTGCCAAGGAAAGCGTATCGCTGATTGCCAACGACACCACCAAGGTGATCGACGCCTCCACGGCGCATCGCGTAGCCGAGGGCTGGGAATATGGCTTTGCCGAGATGGAAAAGGGCCAGGCCAAGATCATCGCCAATGCAAAACGCGTCGCCAATCCCGGCTGCTGGCCGCAAGGACCGATCGCGACACTGCGGCCGCTGGTCGCCGCCGGCCTGCTGCCGGCGGATTTCCCGATCACCGTCAATGGCATTTCGGGCTATTCGGGCGGCGGCCGGCCGATGATCGAGGACTATGTCGCCAAGGGCGAGGATGCCTCTGAATTCCAGGTCTATGGGCTGACCCTGCAGCACAAGCATGTGCCGGAGCTGCGCACCTATGCGAAGCTGTCGCACGATCCGATCATGCAGCCGGCGGTCGGCAATTTCGCCCAAGGCATGATCACAGTGGTGCCGCTGCAGCTCGGCGGGCTCGACCATGTGCCGGCCGGCGCCGAACTGCACGCGGCAATCGCCGACCATTTTGCCGCCATCAAGGGCGGCGTGGTCGAGGTAGCTCCTTACGAGCACGTGGAGCGCCTGCCCGAGATCAATCCCGAGGTCTATAACGGCACCAACCGCATGAAGGTCTATGTCTTTGCCAATGACGACAGGGCGCAGGCGCTGCTGATTGCGGTCTATGACAATCTCGGAAAGGGCGCCTCGGGTGCTGCCGTTCAGAACATGGATCTGATGCTCGGCCTTTAATTCAGTTGGAGAGAGCATGTTGCCCGAAAACCGCTTAACACTTTTCGGCATCACGCTCTGAATGGACGCGCCTGCATTTCCAAAGCGCTGGAAGATCAGCGCGCCCGAGCTCATTGCGGAGACGTTTTCGAGCCGCATCTGGAAGGTGCGGCGTGAGGACGGCTCGCCGGCCATCGTCAAGGCGCTCAAACCATTCGACGATGTCGAGGACGAGTTGCGCGGCGAGCACTATCTCGCATGGCGGCGCGGCGAAGGCGCGGTGCGGCTGCTTGGCCGGGACGGCCACCGCATGCTGCTCGAATATGCCGGCGACACCCTGCTTTCCGACGTTCTGGCCAAAGAAGGCGACAACCCCGCGACCGCAATCGCGGCCGAGTTGATGGGGAGACTGTTCTCGCCCACAAGACACCCTGACCCGCCGGACCTGCAGCCGCTGCGGACACGGTTTGCCAGCCTGTTCAAAAAGGCCGGAGCCGATCGCGACGCCGGAGAGCACAGCCTCTATATCGAGGCCGCCGAAATCGCGGACCGGCTGCTCGATGCCCCGCATGCGGTCAAGCCGCTGCATGGCGACCTGCATCACGACAACATTTTGCACGGTGCGCGCGGCTGGCTGGCGATCGACCCGAAGGGCGTGCTCGGCGATCCCGGCTTCGACGCCGCCAATCTGTTCTACAACCCACTGGGGCGCGACGACCTCTGCCTCGATCCCGAGCGCATCGCGCATATGGCCGAGATCTTCGCCAGGACACTCGGCCAGACGCCGGCTGCCACTCTCGACCATGCCATCGCCTATGGCTGCCTGTCGGCCGCATGGCATCATGAGGACGAGAATGCGGTCGACGAGAACCGCGAGCTGTCGGTTGCGGGAGTGATCCGAAAGGTGCGGCTCAGCTTCTGACCGGCGCAGCCTCGCGCGTTAGACGTAGCGAGGCAGTTCGTTCGCGAAATAGATTATTGCGACGGCCAAGACACCGTAGACGATGTACCTGCGTTCATGGGCGGCCGCGTTGGCAGTGGATAGGCGCCCTTGTTGCCGCGCCAGTGGGCGGCGGCAAATCCCAGCAGGACAAGCGCGAAGGCCTGATGGGTCAGCGCCATGTGCAGCGGCACCTGCATCAGCAGCGTGCCGATGCCGATCGAGGCCTGGACCAGCACCAGCAGAAACAGCAGCGTCGCGCGGCGTGCGTGTGTCGTGCCTGGTAAACGCCGGCGTGTCGCGATCATGTGCCAGAGCGCGACGGCAAAGACCGTGTAGGCGCCCAGTCGGTGGACGAACTGCACCGTCTTCGGGTTCTCGAACAAGTTGCGCCAGGCCGGCTCGAGCAGAAGCAAATCTGACGGGATCACCTTGCCGTCCATCAGCGGCCAGGTGTTGTAGCTCAGGCCGGCGTCGAGCCCTGCGACCAGGCCGCCGAGATAGATCTGGACCAGCACCAGCAGCACGATGAAGCCGGCCAGCCTTTGTGTCGGCCGGTCGGCGGCAGGCTCCGAATGCGGCGCCAGCCCGCGCGCGACCACCATGGTGGCGGTGAAGATCAGGGCGGCAAGCGTCAAATGCGTGGCCAGGCGGTACTGGCTGACGGAGATCCGGTCGATCAGGCCGGAGGCCACCATCCACCAGCCGATGGCGCCTTGAAGGCCACCAAGCAGCAGAATACCGACCAGCTTTGGCCCAAGGCCGCGCTCGATGCGGCGCGTCGCCCACAAGACCAGCAGCGGCAGGCCGAAGACCAGGCCGACACTGCGCGCCAGGATACGGTGCGCCCACTCCCACCAGAAGATCGATTTGAAGGCGTCCAGGCTCATGCCCTTGTTGAGCTCGGCATATTGCGGAATCTTCTGGTAGAGCTGGAACTCCTCCTGCCACTCGGCGTCGTTGAGCGGCGGTATCACGCCGTGGATCGGCTTCCACTGCGTGATCGACAGGCCGGAATTGGTGAGCCTGGTGGCGCCGCCGACCAGCACCAGCGCAAACAGCACCAGAAGCACGACATAAAGCCAGCCGCGCAGCAGAGCCCGGTTTTGCAGATCGCGATCGCGGTCAATGTAAGGCGCGGCGGCTGATATGGCGGCCATGGGTTGGTCCCGGCAGGTTGACGTGGCGGATTGGTGAACCATCGCAACCCGGCTGACAAGACCGGACGGCGCGGCACGCCGTCGCGCCGCAAGTCACGGGTTGCACGCGCCCCCGGTTGGGCCTAAGCGGAGGCGATCAACGAGAACGCTCATGCCCATCCGCCTGAAAAAGCTGATCGGAACCTTCCTACTGGTGGCGCTGGTCATCATCTATGCGCTGGTCGCGTCGATCATAGCGGTCGCGCAGCTGTCGCAATCCAGCCCGCTGGTGCATTTCCTGTTCTTCCTGTTCAGCGGCCTGTTCTGGGTGCTGCCTGCGATGGGCATCATCAAATGGCTGATCCTGGAGCCGCCGCCGAAAGGCTGAAGCGCCCGACCCAGGTCAGATGGTGACGACCATTTTGCCGGCATTGGCCAGCGGCGTCGTCACGCCCGACAACATGGTGCGGATATGGGCGACACTCTGGTAGCGGCCGTTGATCGAAATGCGCGGCAGCGCGTGCAGGAAGCCGGCATGTTCGGCGTGCAGCACGCCGTGGCGAGTGGTCACCGCCGAGGCGTAGCCGGCGTCGCGGGCAAAGCCCACTTCGCGGCAGCCGACAGCGCTGGCGTAACCATAGGGGTAAGCGAGATGACGGGGGTCTTCGCCGAGCTGCGCCTGCAGCTGGCGCCTGACGTCGACGATTTCATGGCGCGCATCGGCTTCGTCGAGCCGCTTCAGATTGCGGTGGTTGACCGTATGCGCGCCGATCGTCACCAGCCTGTGCCCGGCCACGGCGCGGATATCGTCCCAAGTCATTAGCGTGCTTGGGCGCAAGCCATCGAGGTCGATGCCGTTCGAGCGCGCCAGATCGCGCAGCACAGCGCGCTGATCCTCCTCGCGCACCTCGAGCGTCAGATAGGCATGCAGACGCGCATTGGCGTGGAGTTTCTTGCCGTGGGTCGAGCAGTCGATGGTCACCGGCCCCTTCGGCGTCGCCAGCGTCAAACGCTCCCGCGCGTTGACGATATCCTCGACCACGTCCCACCATAAATCGGCGCTGCCGTCGATCAGACCCGGCGCGACATAGATGGTGATCGGCGCGTCGTGCTTTTCCAGCACTGGCAGCGCTTCGGTCATGTTGTCGCGATAGGCGTCGTCGGCGGTGATGGTGGCGAACTGGCCGTCCTTGCCGCCGGCCTTGATGCGCTCGATCGCCTCGTCGAGGGTGACGAAGGCATAGCCCCTCGCCTTCATGTCGGCGACGAGAGCGTCGAGGAATCGCGGGGCGATGTTGAGGTGGCGGTTGACGCCGTCCGGCTTCTCCGGCGTGGCGGTGACCCGATGCAACATGAGGATTGCGCCAATGCCGCCGACGAACGGCTTGGCCAGCGGTGCAAGGCCGGTAAAGCGGGCGATATTAAGCGCCAGTTTCCGAACTGCCTCACCACCGTCGATCATTCATTCACCTTTTGCGCCTAGGCTCGATCCAAGCACGGAACGCGCCGACGCGAACTCCTGATCGCGACGAATACGCCTTAAGGATTGAGGTATGGTTGACGCCACCGCGTCATTTGACGGCAATCGGCTCGCCGCAAGCAAGGCGTCTGCGCGTGCGCCGGCTGCCGACCAGACCAGTCTGTCGGTGTCGATCGCAGATGCTGCCGCGCTCGCCTCTTACGGCGAATTCTGCCGTTCGGCGCTGTTTGCGCCGGCGCAAAGCGCGGCCTGGGTTCATGCCTGGACGGCGCAGGCCAATCCCGATGCGGTCGTCGCCACGCTGACAATCGAGGACAGGCCGGTCTTTGCACTGGCACTGGAAATCACGCGAACTGGTCCATTCCGCGTCGCCCGCTTCATGGGCGGGCGCCATGCCAACGGCAATTTCGCCGCCGCCGATCCGGCATGGCTGGCAAAGGCCGATGCCGGGGGGATCCGCAGGCTGGTGACGGCGATCGGCAAGGCGCGCCCCGACATCGATCTCGTTGCCTTGGAAAGGCTGCTCCCCGACCTCGATGGCGTTGCCAATCCGCTGGCGGCGTTCTCCAACTTTCCGAGCCCAAACCTGTCGCTCGCCGTCAATCTCGACGGTGGTTTCGATGTGCTGCTGTCGCGTGTGGGCGGCAAGCGCAAGCGCAAGAAGCACCGTTCGCAGACACGCAAGTTCGAGGCGGTCGGCGTTCATCGCCGCATCGAGGCGCAGACACCGGAAGACGTGAACCGGCTGCTCGACGCTTTCTTCGAGATGAAGGAGTTCCGCTTCGCCAAGATGGGCATCGCCAATGTCTTCGGCGAGCCGGAGGTGCGGGCTTTCTTCCGTGCCCTCTTCGCCGGCGCGCTGGCCGAGGAGAAACCGGCCTTTGTGCTGCATGGGCTCGAAGTGGCCGGCAAGCTGCGCGCAATCACCGGCTCGAGCCGCTCGGGCAAACGCCTGATCTGCGAATTCGGCGCCATCGCCGAGGACGATCTCGGCCACACCAGCCCCGGCGATTTCCTTTTCTTCGACATCATCGAGGAAGCCTGCCAAACAGGCTTCGATGTCTATGATTTCTCGGTCGGCGACGAGCCCTACAAGCGGCTCTGGTGCGATATCGAGACCCAGCATTTCGAGGTGCTGGCGCCCCTGACGCTGAAGGGACGCGCCCTGGCGTCGGCGCTGCGGCAGGGCGCACGGGCGAAAGCCTTCATCAAGAACAACCCGACGGTCTGGAAACTGACCAAGATGCTGCGCCGCAAGGCCGCCGGACAGGCAGCGCCCGCTCCCACGGACGACGAAAACTAGCGTTCAGAAATTCAGCGCTTCGCGGAGCGCCGGGCCGGCCCTGACCCGCAGGTCGAGATCCGCCTCGATGTGGTCGATATGGTGCAGCATCAGCCGGCTCACCAACCCGCAATCGCCGCTCTCCAGCGCGCCGACCATTTCCGTGTGCTCACTGTGCCCGCAGGCCGACACCCCGGATCGTCCGTAAAGGGCGATCACCAGCGACGAACGCGCCACCAGCTCCTCCATGAAGCGCTGCAGGATGGCATTGCCGGCGACGGAGGCGAGCAGCAGATGGAAATCGCCCGACGCCTTGATTTCGGAGCGCCGCGCGGTTGGGCCGCGCTCGGCGATGAAGCGGCCTTCCTCGTCGAGCTGCGCGCGGAACGCAGCGATATCGGTGGCTGTGACCCGCCCACAGGCGGCAATGGCTATGCCCGGCTCGATCAGCCGGCGCGATGCGAACACCTGGCGCGCTTCCTCGGGCGAAGGGTTGGCGACGAAGGCGCCACGGTTGCGCTCGGTACGCACCAGCCCCTCGAAGGACAGCATCTGCAGCGCCGCGCGCGCGACGGTGCGCGAGACGTCGAACAGCGTGCCGACCTCGCCTTCCGACAGCTTGGTGCCGGGCGTCAGCCGACGGTCGACGATGGCGTCCCGCAGATTGTCGCGAATCGCCTGGGCGCGATCCTGGTTGGCGCTGTCGGCGGAATGGATCTGATCGGCAATGTTCATGGCGATGATGGTTCCCAGCCTCTTCTAGCGCAACTCGTCGCCTGCGCACGAGAGGCAAAGTGGACACGAAGCCAAAAAAGATTGCATACGATTCTTGTGCAGATCGCGCACAATCGCCCATAATTTGTGCAATGCACAAGATAGCCTACCGGCTAGGCAGTGGGCAAGAACCCCGATTTTTCTGTCGATTCAAACGCTTGGGCCGGTTGCCGCCGATTGGCACGCATAATGCATTGGGTAATGCGACCAAACGGGGAAGCCTGAATGTCCAAAGCCGCCGAGATCGACATCGTGTCCGTTTCGAAAGTGTACGGAACGACGACTGCCGTCGAGGCCATCAGCCTGAAAATACCGGCAGGCACCTATTGCTGCTTGCTTGGCCCCTCCGGCTGCGGCAAGACCTCGACGCTGCGCATGATCGCCGGCCACGAAAGCATTTCGTCGGGCGATGTCCGCCTCGGCAACATTGTCGTCACCGACCTGCCGCCGGCAAAGCGTGGCACGGCGATGATGTTCAAGTCCTATGCGCTGTTTCCTCATCTCGACCTTGTCGACAATGTCGCCTTCAGCCTGAAGATGAAGGGCGTCGACAAGGAGCAGCGCCGTGCCAAGGCGCTCGACATGCTCAAGCTGATGCAGATGGAGGCCTATGCGACGCGCCGGCCGGCGCAGCTTTCCGGTGGCCAGCAGCAGCGTGTTGCACTCGCCCGCGCTCTGATCACCGATCCCGAGGCGCTGCTGCTCGACGAGCCGCTGTCGGCACTCGACCCGTTCCTGAAGATACGCATGCGCGCCGAGCTGAAGAAATTGCAGACCTCGCTCGGCATCACCTTTGTCCACGTCACCCACAGTCAGGAGGAGGCCATGGCATTGGCGGACCTGATCGTGGTGATGAATGACGGCCGCATCGAACAGGCTGCGCCGCCACGAGATGTGTTCGAAAGGCCGGCCACCGCCTTCGTCGCGCGCTTCATGGGCGACCACAATGTCATCTCCGGCCGGGTCACCGGCGCGCGCGACGGCATGGTCGTCTTCGACGTCAATGGTGGCGCCTCGCTCGCCGCCCGCGGGCAAGGCCGGGAGGCGGGCCAGGAGGTGGGCACGCCGATCGACATCGCCATCCGCACCGACCATGTGCGCATCGGCGAAGCACCCTCTCCCGGCCTCGGCTTCACCGGCATCGTCTCCAACATCGAGTATCGCGGCGCCACGGTGAAGCTGTCGGTCACCGGTGCCGGCATCGACGATTTCACGGTCATCATCGACGATTCCGACTTCTTCGCCAAACCCGTCGCCCTTGGCGGCGCCGTACCGCTCGCCTGGGATTCCGAGGACGCCATCGTCCTCGGGCGCCTTCATTCATGAGTTCGCAAAACAAAACAGGGGAATAGGAATGACAAAAACAGTAGAAACAAAGACCGGAATTTCGCGCCGTTCGTTGCTCAAGACAGGTGCGGCCGCCGTCGGCCTCGCCGCAGGCTCGGGCGCCATTACAGGCTTCCCGACCATCTGGGCGCAGTCCAACATCACGCTGCGCCAGTTCGGCACCGGCGTGTCGAACCTGAACGCGATCGCCGACAAGTGCAAGGCCGACCTCGGCATCACGCTGGAAATGACGGCGACCGATTCGGACGCGGCCGCCCAGCGCGCCGTGACCCAGCCCGACAGCTATGACATCGCCGACATCGAATACTGGATCTGCAAGAAGGTGTTCCCGAGCGGCGTGCTGCAGCCGATGGATGTCAGTAAGCTGAAATACTACGACGAGCTGGTGCCGTTGTTCAAAACCGGCAAGCTGACGCCCGACAGCATCATTGCCCAGGGCACCGCGCCGCACACGGTCGGCTATGTCGAAGCGCAGGACTCAAAGACCTTCGCCAAGGCGCCGACCAAGTGGTTCACCATGGTGCCGACGATCTACAACGCCGATACGCTAGGCATCCGGCCCGACCTCGTCGGCCGCGACATCACCACCTGGGCCGACATCATGGACCCGGCCTTCAAGGGCAAGACCGCGATCCTCAACATCCCGTCCATCGGTATCATGGATGCGGCCATGATCATGGAGGCCACAGGCAGCATCAAATATGCCGACAAGGGCAACATGACCAAGGAAGAGATCGACAAGACGATCGACTTCCTCATCAAGGCCAAGCAGGCCGGCCAGTTCCGCGCCTTCTGGAAGTCGTTCGACGAGAGCGTCAACCTGATGGCATCGGGCGAAGTGGTCATCCAGTCGATGTGGTCGCCGGCCGTCGCTGCCGTGCGCTCCAAAGGCATCGCCTGCCGCTTCCAGCCGCTCAAGGAGGGCTACCGCTCATGGGGCGGCGGCCTTGGCCTTGCCGCCCATCTCAAGGGCGCCGAACTCGACGCGGCCTACGAATACATCAACTGGTATACGTCGGGCTGGGTCGGCGGCTATCTCAACCGCCAGGGCTACTATTCCGCCAATATGGTCTCGGCCAAGAAGTTCATGTCCGACGACGAATGGGGCTACTGGATCGAAGGCAAGCCGGCCAAGGGCGAGATCAAGGCGCCGGACGGCACCGTCATGGAAAAGGCCGGCGCCGTGCGCGACGGCGGCTCGTTCGAAGAGCGCATGGGCAAGGTCGCCTGCTGGAACTCGGTCATGGACGAGGACCGCTACATGGTGAAGCGCTGGAACGAGTTCATCGCGGCGTAGAGCGGACGCGTTCACTGTGATGTTGCGATCCTTCGCGCCCCCCTCTGTCCTGCCGGACATCTCCCCCACTTGGGGGGAGATTGGCAGCGTCATGGCTGGCTCTTCGTTAGCAACGTTGGAGTTTGGCGAAGGCCGTTATGAGAGTTCGATCTCCCCCCTCGTGGGGGAGATGTCCGGCAGGACAGAGGGGGGCGCGAAGGATCGCAAGTCATCGCGATCACGCGGAGGATTTTCCCAATGACAGTCGCGCTCGAACGCCCCGCCATCGCAGCAGCCAAGCCCGCCAGACGCCGGCGCTTCTCCATCAGTGCCGTCACGCCCTACCTCCAATCGGCGCCGCTGGCGCTCATCCTCGGTGCGTTCCTGCTCTTGCCAATCATCATGATCGTCGTCGTCTCCTTCTGGGATTATGACTTCGCCGCCATGTATCCGGATTTCCTGACGACGAACTATTCCGACGTGCTGGGATCGTGGGTCACCTGGAAGACCTATCTCAACACCATCAAATTCGCTGCCATCGTCTGGGCGCTGACCTTGTTCATCGGCTTCTGGGTGGCCTATTTCCTCGCCTTCCATATCCGCACCACGGCCATGCAGATGGTGCTGTTCCTTGTCTGCACCGTGCCGTTCCTGACCTCCAACATCATCCGCATGATCTCGTGGATCCCGGTGCTGGGCCGCAACGGGTTGATCAACTCGACGCTGGTGCAAGTGGGGCTGGTGCCAAAACCCATCGAATGGCTGCTCTATTCGGAATTCGCCGTGGTGCTGGCCATGGTGCATCTCTACACGCTGTTCATGGTAACGCCGATCTTCAACACGCTGATGCGCATCGACCGCTCGCTGGTCGAGGCCGCGCGCGATGCCGGCGCGTCCGCCTGGCAGGTCTTGTGGAACGTCGTCATCCCGCTGGCCAAGCCCGGCATGGCGATCGGCACCATCTTCGTCGTCACGCTGGTGATGGCCGATTTCTCCACCGTGCAGGTGATGTCGGGCGGCCAGAGCGCGTCGGTCGCACTGATGATGAAGAACCAGATGTCGCTGCTGCAGTATCCCGCAGCCGCCGCCAATGCCGTAGTGTTGCTGGTGTTGGTACTGTTGATGGTCGCGGGCATCCTGCGCATCGTCGACATCCGCAAGGAGCTTTGAGGTGAGCCACGAAAAACGCACCCTCGAATTCTATGTGCTTGCGGTCTTCTTCACTCTGTTCGTGCTGTTCCTCTACGGCCCGCTGTCGGCGATCCTGATCCTTTCTTTCCAAGGCGAGACCGGCGGCCTCACCTTCCCGCTCAATGGCGTGTCGCTGCACTGGTTCGCCAATCTGTTCGAGCGCCAGGCGGTCGGCGATTTCGGCGGCAGCTTCAAGCGCTCGCTCGTGCTCGGCCTCATGGTGATGATCGTCACCGTCGTCGTGTCGCTGCTGGCAGGGCTCGCTTTCCGGCAAAAATTTCGTGGCGCCACCGCTTTGTTCTACCTGGCGGTCGCCAGCCTCGTAGTGCCCTCGATCATCATTTCGCTCGGCATCGGCGTCGTCTTCCAGCAGGTCGGCTTCCGCCCGGCCTGGTACACGTCCGCCTTCGGCGCGCACCTGACCTGGACCTTGCCCTTCGGCGTGCTCATCATGTTCGCCGTCTTCAACCGCTTCTCGCCCGCCTATGAGGAAGCCGCGCGTGACCTGGGCGCCAACTCCTGGCAGACCTTCGCCCATGTCGTGCTGCCGATGATCGCGCCGAGCCTGATCGGCGTCGGCCTGTTCGGCTTCACGCTGTCCTATGACGAGTTCGCCCGCACGCTGATGACGTCGGGCACCTTCAACACGCTGCCGCTCGAGATCTACGGCATGACCACCAATGTCACGACGCCGGTGCTCTACGCGCTGGGCACGGTGACCACCGTGTTCTCCTTCCTGGTGATCCTGGCCACACTGGGCGCCATCCTCTATGTTGGCCGCAGGCGGGCCAGGGTTTGATTGTGCAGATACTGGTGGTGAACCCCAACACAACGGCGAGCATGACCGAGACGATCGCGGCGGCGGCGCGCGGCGTTGCCGGCGCCGGGACCGAGGTGATCGCGGTCACCTCCTCGATGGGCCCGGCCTCGATCGAGGGCTATTATGACGAGGCATTGGCCGTGCCCGGCCTCTTGATGGAGATCGCCGCCGGCGAACGTGCCGGGGCTCAGGCCGCCATCATCGCCTGCTTCGACGATACCGGCCTGGATGCGGCACGCGCCATGGCCTCCATTCCGGTCATCGGCATCTGCGAGGCCGCACTCGGTGTCGCCTCCTACATTGCCCAGCGCTTCACAGTGGTGACGACCACCGAACGCTCGCGTGTCCCTGTCGAGGGGCTGGTGCAGCGCTACGGCATGGCCGGGCGCGCGCGCGTGCGCGCCGCCGACATTCCCGTACTCTCGCTTGAAGACGCTGCTTCCGGCGCTGTCGAGAAACTGCGCGCCGAGATCGCCCGCGCCATAGCGGAAGACCGCGCCGAGGCCATCGTGCTCGGCTGCGCCGGCATGGCCGACCTGGCACACCGGTTGCAGCAAGAGTTCGACCTGCCCGTCATCGACGGCGTCGGCGCCGCCCTCAAACAGGCCGAGGCGCTGATCGCATTGGGCCTGTCGACCTCGAAGCGCGGCGCCTATGCCAGTCCGCTGGCCAAGCCCTATCGCGGCGTGCTGAAATCCTTCTCGCCGGGGGTGATCGCCGCGGAGTGAACGCTATGAAGCCTACCGTCCGCGCATTGTCTCCGCCGGAACTGACCGTTCTCATCGACTGGGCGGCGGCTGAAGGCTGGAACCCTGGCCTTGACGATGCCGCCGCGTTCCGGCCAACCGATCCTGAAGGGTTCATCGGCGCTTTTGTCGACAACGAGATGACCGCCGCCATCTCGGCTGTCGCCTATGGCGGCAATTTCGGTTTCATCGGTCTCTACATCTGCCGACCAGACATGCGCGGCAAAGGCCATGGCAAAGCAGTCTGGAATGCGGGCATGGCCAGGCTGGCCGGCCGAACGGTCGGCCTCGACGGCGTCGCCGCGCAGCTGGCGAATTATCGCCGCACCGGTTTTAACTCGGCATACGAAACCATCCGCTTCAGCGGCCGTATCGCGACCCCGCCCGTCCGAAGCGAAGGGGTGCGCATGATAACCACGCAACTCGTGCCCGACATCATCGCCTATGACGCCCGCTGTTTCCCCGCGCCTCGACGAGCCTTCCTGCACCGCTGGGCGCAGCCGCCGCATTGCGGGTTCGCCGCGATCAGTTCACTCGGCACCATAGGCTACGCCGTGGCTCGTCCCTGCCGTTCGGGTTACAAGATCGGCCCGCTGTTTGCCCACGACACCGAGACGGCGATGCAGCTCATGGGCAGTCTGGCTGCCGCATGCGAAGGTGGCGACCTGCATATCGACGTTCCTGCCGAAAATTTCGATTTCACCAAGGCGCTTGCAGCGATTGGTTTCAGGCCGACCTTCACCACCACGCGCATGTACAAGGGCCCGCCTCCGAAGGTCGACTCGCGCCGAATATTTGGCGTGACGACCCTGGAGTTGGGGTAGATCCCGGCGCCGACTGACAGGCTTGGTTTTTCGGGAGCCGGCGGCGATGGACGAGCCGATCCGTAGTAGCGCCGCCTAAGTTGAATTGTCTGATGTCTCAGGCGGCGCTACGTCGTCCCGGCACGGGGTTACCCGGCGTCTCGTGGCCGATCGGCGTCACCAGAGTGAGGTCGGGATAGCCGCTTTCGATCAGCTCGACGGCGGCCTGCGCCACCTCATCGTCCGCCTGCAGCATGGACATGAAGACCTCGGTGCTGTCGCCGACCAGTCGGCTGATGCCTTGCGCATCGGCCGGTCCGCATTCGACGATGACCAGATCATAGGCGGTGGTCAGCGACTGCATGATGATCGGCAGCCGGTCGGCGGCGCGCATGGCGCGAACCGGATCGGCGGTGCCGACGGGAACGACATGGCAGTCGGAATAGAGGTCGGCGTGAATGACGTCGCTGAACTGCGCCTCGGAAGCGAGCAGATTGGTGATGCCGGGGAAAAGTCCGCTGTCCAGCATCGGCCGCGACGCCGCGCCCGATGCGGTCAGGTCGAGCAGCAACACGCGCAGGCCGGCGTCGGAGACTTCGCGCGCTACCAGCACTGCCGAGGCCGCGGCCTCATCGCCTTCGGGCGAGACGAAGATGGCGCGCGCAGCACCGCTGGCGATCAGCTTCTCCGCCGCCTTCTCGACATCGATCTCGCCAAGGCTGGAGCGGACAGGTTCAGGTTCGGCTTGCGGTTCGGAACCGGCGATCGCTGCGTCCTCCTGCACTGCAGGAGCCGGCTCGGGCTTTGGCGCCAGTTCAGACTCCACGGTCGTCGGCTGATCGTCCACTTCCACGACCTCAGGAGCCGGTTCCGGGTCGACTACCGGCGCCGACATTGCCGGCATCGCAACCTGCTCGATACGCTCGAAGCGCGCCCCTGGGGCCGGACGCATGGCGCGGCCCGAAAACAGCTCCTGCAGCAGCGTGATGACCGACATCAGAACCAGCGAGCCGACGAAGGCGGCGCCGACGATCGGCACGAGCTTGGGGAAATAGGGTTCCGACGGCACGCGCGCCTCGGAAAACACGCTGGCATCGACCGGCAGATAGTTTTTGCGCGAGGACACTTCGCGGAAGCTCGCCATATAGGATTCAAGCTGCTGGCGCCGGACGTTCGCCTCACGCTGCAGCGCATCCAGCTGGACTTGCTCCTCGCCGGCGCGCGACGACGCCGCTTTCAGCTTGTTGACGTCCGATATCAGCTGGTTTTCGCGCGCCTGGGCGGTCTGCGCCTGCGTCAGCAACCCGCGCATGATCTTTTGCGCCTCGTTGCGGATCTGACCGTCGAGATCGGCTAGCTGCGACCTCATCGCCCGCAGGCGCGGATGGTTGTCGAGCAAAGTGGTGGAAAGATCGGCGATGTTGGTTCTGAGCTCGATCTGACGCTCGCGCAGCCGCTGGATCAGATCGGAAGACAGCACTTCGGGTACAGCGTCCAGCGAACCGCCATTCTGCAGGGCCTGGCGCACCCTTTCGGCCGTCGCCTCGGCCGAGGCGCGGCTGGCGCGCACACGCGACAGTTCGGTCGATAGCTCGGACAATTGCTGCGTCGCCAGCACCGAATTGTTGCCAGCCATCAACAGGTCCGACTGGGCGGAGCGGAAGGCCGCGACCTTGGCCTCTGCATCCCTGACCTGCTTCTGCAGATCGTCGATTTCCGGCCCGAGGAAGGCGGTCGCGGCGGCGTTCGACTTGGTCTTGGCATCCGCCTGGTAGGCCAGGTAGGCCTTGGCAATGGCGTTCGGAATGTCGGCGGCAAGCTGGGGATCTTCAGAGGAAAATTCGACGGCGATGACGCGGGTCTTTTCCACGCCATAAACATTGAGCTTGTCGCGCATCTTCGTCAGCACGCGCTCTTCGAGCGGAATTTCTTCCGGATCGCTCTTCAGCCCGGCAACGACCAGGAGCCGGGTGACCGGCGACATGCCGAGCGCATCGTTGAACTCGGGCTTGTCGCCCAGCTTAAGGTCGGCAGCCACCTGCTTGAGAATGTCGGACGAGGAAATGACCTGAACCTCGGTTGCTACACCTTCCGCATCGAGCACAGGTTTGTCGTCTTCATTGGTGCCGGCAGGCCGCGTATAGGCCGATTCGCTCAACTGGATTTTCAGCTGCGTCGTGGCCTTATAATGCGGCGTGGCAAGCCACGCGAACGCGAAGGCGAGACCAGTGACGAGAAGCGTGATCACAAGAATGCGCAGCCAGTTCCGCGCCAGGCTGGCGAAGAGCTGTCTCAGGTCGACATCGACATCTGCGGCCGCGGACTGGTCGGACATGCATTCCTGCTCCGGACATGAGGCTAGATGGTAGCGTAAACAACTATGGTAACTCAGCCGTTAAGATCGCGGTAAGCAGCTGTTAGGGTTTGCTGACATCCGGTAAACAAAGCCAGCAAAACTATACGGCTTTTTGTCGATTGCCGCCAAATCGGCCGCGTCCCTTTACCGGCCATTAACCCTAACAGGATGATAACGAACCCAGATCCTTAAGGTTTGCCGCCGTGTCCTGGCGGCCATAGCGACGAAGGTGTGTGTCCGATCATGAAAAGCGCTGCTGGTCTGTTTCGCGCTCTGCTGGCCGTGTCGATCCTCGCCGGCTGCTCCAGCTACCGGCCGACGCCGGCGGCCTTCCACGAGGTACTCGACCAGCCGTATCGGCTCGGCGCCGGCGACCGTGTCCGCGTCACGGTGTTCGAACAGGACGGTCTGACCAACACCTACAGTGTCGACCAGTCCGGCTACATGTCCTTCCCGCTGGTCGGCGCGGTGCCGGCGCGCGGCCACACGGCCCAACAGCTGGAAAAAGCGCTCGCCGACAAACTGCGCCAAGGCTATCTGCGCGACCCCGACGTGTCGGTCGAGATCGATCGCTACCGGCCGATCTTCGTCATGGGCGAAGTGGGCGCCGCCGGCCAGTATTCCTACGTGCCGGGCCTCACCGTGCAGAAGGCCATCGCGATTGCTGGCGGTTTCTCGCCGCGCGCCAACCAGGAAAGCGTCGACATCACCCGCGACATCAACGGCAAGGTGATGACGGGCCGGGTGGTTACCTCCGATCCGCTGCTGCCGGGCGACACGGTCTACGTTCGCGAACGCCTGTTCTGACATCAACGTGGCGGACCAGCTCAGGATCGTCCACTGCTTTCGCTCACCCGTCGGCGGAATCTTCCGGCATGTGCGCGACCTGACGGAGGCCCAGCTCGCCGCCGGACATGTTGTCGGCATCGTCTGCGATTCGACCACCGGCGGCGAATACGAGGAACGCCTGTTCGACCAGATGAAGGACAGCCTGGCGCTCGGCATCCATCGCACGCCGATGCAGCGCCATGTCGGGCCGGGCGACTTCGCCTCGGCCTGGCGCACTTACAGGATCATCAAGGAATTGCAGCCGGACGTGTTGCACGGACATGGCGCCAAAGGTGGCGCCTATGCCCGTCTGTTCGGCTCAATGTTGCGGGTATCTAGGTCTCGCGTAGCCCGCCTCTATTCGCCGCATGGCGGCTCCCTCCACTATGATGAAACGACGACGACCGGGAAGCTGTTCTTCGCGCTCGAGCGCTTCATGGCGCGCTTCACCGACTGCCTGCTGTTCGTCTCCGACTATGAGCGGCGCACCTATCGCAAGAAGGTCGGCGAACCGCCTATCCCGAACACGCTGGTCTATAACGGCCTGCGCGCCGCCGAGTTCGAACCGGTGGTCGCACAGCCCGACGCAGCCGACCTGCTCTACATCGGCATGATGCGCGACCTCAAAGGGCCTGACATTTTCATCGAGGCGCTGGTGCTGGCCGGGTCCCAGCTTGAGCGCCGCTTGACCGCGGTCATGGTCGGCGATGGCGACGACCTGCCGCGCTACCATGCGCAGGTGAAACGGCTGGGCCTCGAAAAACAGGTCCGCTTCTTGCCGCCTATGCCAGCCAGGGAGGCATTTTCGCTGGCCGATCTGGTCGTCGTCCCCTCCCGCGCGGAAGCCATGCCCTATATCGTTCTGGAGACGCTAGCGGCCGGCAGGCCGATGATCGCCACGGCCGTCGGCGGCATTCCCGAAATCTTCGGTGAGGGATCCCCTGCCCTGATCCGTCCCGATCCGCGCCAACTCGGCGACAAGGTGGGTGAAGCGCTGCGCGATCTCGACGCCTACCGGCGCGTCATGCCCGATACGGCCAGCCTCAAGGCGCGATTCGGCGCCGATGTGATGGCCGCCGAAATCGAAAAGGCCTATTTCGCCGCGCTTAACAGATAGACGGCCCTCCAAAACCACAAGTTGTCTCAAGGTTTTTTTAGCTCTCTTTCTGCTATCGTCATCGCGGAAGCTTGTGGGAAACCCGATGAACGAGACCGACCCCACGCGCCGCTTTTCGGCCGATGCGGTGCGCAAATTCGACAGTCCTGCCGAGAGCCCCACGGCCGGCGGCATGAACAGTGTTGCCCGCCAGGTCGCCTCGCAATACCGGCGCGATACGATGTCGCCGGTCATGGTCAGCGGCGTATTGCGCATCGTCGAATTCGGCTTGCTGTTCCTGTCGGGGCTCGCGCTCTACTTCCACTTTGTCGGCTTCTTCAACTATCTCGCCTGGCAATATCCGCTGACCATTGCCGCGGCGTCATTCGTGGCCGTGGTGCTGCTCGACGTCAGCGATTGCTACCAGATCTCCGCCTTGATGCGACCGATCTCCAATCTCGGCCGCGTGCTGATGGTCTGGGCCGGCACCTTCGCGCTGATGGCGCTGACGGCCTTCATCATGAAAATGTCGGAGGATTATTCGCGTCTGCTGTTCGGCACCTGGTTTGTCGTCGGCCTGCTTCTGCTGTTCGGCCTCAGGCTGGTGATGTCGAAGCTGATCCGGCGCTGGGCGCGCAACGGCCGCATGGAACGCCGCGCCGTCATCGTCGGCGGCGGCAAGGCGGCCGAGATGCTGATCCGCTCGGTCGAGAAGCAGCCAGACAACGACATCCGCATCTGCGGCATCTTCGATGACCGCGGCGACAAGCGCTCGCCGCCGATCGTGGCCGGCTATCCCAAGCTCGGCACCATTTCGGAGCTGATGGAATTCGCTCGCATCGCGCGCATCGACATGCTGATCGTGTCGCTGCCGCTGACTGCCGAAACGCGCGTGCTGCAGCTGCTGAAGAAGCTCTGGGTGCTGCCGGTCGACATCCGGCTCTCGGCGCATTCGAACGCTTTGCAGTTTCGCCCGCGCGCCTATTCCTACATCGGCTCGGTGCCGATGCTCGATATCTTCGACAGGCCGATCAACGACTGGGATTCGGTCGCCAAGCGCGCCTTCGACATCGTCTTCTCGCTGATCGGCATCATCCTGTTTTCCCCGGTGATGCTGGCGACGGCCATCGCCATCAAGCTCGACAGCAAGGGTCCGGTGCTGTTCAAGCAGAAGCGGCACGGCTTCAACAACGAGATCGTCGAAGTCTACAAATTCCGCTCCATGTATACCGACCGCTCGGACCCGACCGCCAAGCAGACGGTGACCAAGAACGATCCGCGCGTCACCCGCGTCGGCCGCTTCATCCGCAAGAGCTCGATCGACGAGCTGCCGCAGTTCTTCAACTCGCTGTTCGGCACGCTGTCACTGGTCGGTCCGCGCCCGCATGCGATTGCCGCGCAGTCGCACAACCTTCTCTACAACGAGGTGGTCGACGGCTATTTCGCCCGCCACAAGGTCAAGCCCGGCGTCACCGGCTGGGCGCAGATCAATGGCTGGCGCGGCGAGATGGACACCAATGAGAAGATCCGCATGCGCACGGAATACGACCTCTATTACATCGAGAACTGGTCGATGCTGTTCGATCTGCGCATCCTGCTCATGACGCCGCTGCGGCTGCTCAACACGGAAAACGCCTATTGAGCGCGATTTCCCATGATGTGCCGAAGGCTGCGGTCAATGCCAAGCTGATCGCGCTGATATCCTCGGGCGCGGTGTTTTTCGGCGTCTTCCTGTCAGGCTTCGTCATCGACGAACCGGCGCCCTACGATCTTTTCATGCTCGGGCTGATCGGGGTGTGGGTGCTGTTTGGCCTGCGCATATCGCGCGCCGCCGTGCCGCTGCTCGTGCTGCTGATCACGATGAACATCGGCGGCATGATTGCCATGACGCAGATGGCCGATCTCGCCAACACACCGCTCTATCTCGCCGTCTCGCTGTTTCTCGCGTTCACCGCGGTGTTCTTCTCGTCGGTGACGGCGGTGCAGCCCGGCCTCTACCGGCTGATCTTCATCGCCTATGTCGTCTCCGCGGTGGTGACCTCGCTGCTCGGCATTGCCGGCTATTTCCACGCTTTCCCGGGCGCTGAAATCTTCACCAGATACGACCGCGCCCAGGGCGCCTTCCAGGATCCGAACGTGTTCGGACCATTCCTGGTGCTGCCCGGCATCTATCTGCTCTATCTGCTGTTGACCGGCTCGATCGCGCGCATGCCGCTTCTGGCGGTGCCGCTGCTGATCATCACCGCCGGCATCTTCTTTTCGTTCTCGCGCGGCGCCTGGGGCATGTTCGCCGTCTCGGCCATCCTGCTCACCGGCGCCCTGTTCCTGCAAAGCAACAGCGGCAAGTTCCGGCTGCGCGTCATCATCATGACCATTGCCGCCGTCACCCTGCTGGTGGTCGCCATGATCGTCATCCTGCAGCTGCCCGGCGTCGGCGAGATGTTTTCCAGCCGCGCCCAGCTCGAACAGAGCTACGACACGGCGCGCCTTGGCCGCTTCGCCCGCTACACGATCGGCTTCGAGATGGCGCTCGAACGTCCGCTCGGCATCGGCCCGCTGGTATTCGGCACCATTTTCGGCGAAGACACGCACGACATCTGGCTGAAGACGCTGATGGATTATGGCTGGCTCGGCTTCGTCTCGTTCCTGTCGCTGACGCTGTGGACGATCGCCGCCGGCTTCCGCATCCTTTTGCGCGACCGGCCATGGCAGCCCTATCTGCTCTGCGCCTACGTCGCTTTCATCGGCAATATCGGGCTCGGCACCTTCATCGACATCGACCACTGGCGCCATGTCTACCTGCTGCTCGGCCTGATCTGGGGCGCGATCGCGCTGGAATACAGGCATCAGCGCGGGTTGCGGGCGGTGGCGCAACCGAGGTAGCCGAGTAATCCTGAAGGACAGGAACAGCCGCGCACGCCAATACCGGGGTTGTGCAGGCCCTCGCAGGCTTTGATCTGCTTGCTCCAACCCCTGGTCGAATTGAGCACGGTTGCCGGCGGCGCATTTATGTTGTGATGGTGGGAAAACGTCGCTAAACGCGACTGACAAAATTCCAATTGAGTTGGCGTGCTTGCCGGGCTGGATAATATTCCGGGTTGGTGGGCGCCACTAATCTGACGGGCGTGGTTATGCTGAGGGAAAGCTATTTCGAATTCATGCTGCGCTGGTACGCGTATCGCCGATGGCACAGGCCCCCGCGGCGTGTGCGGCAGGCCGAATACGACTTCCATCAGCTTATGAAAAAGCTTCCCGCCGATAGTCTGTTCATCGATCTCGGCGCCAATATTGGCGACGTCACGGGACATGTACTAGCCTATGGGATGCGGGTGATTGCTTTCGAGCCTGACCCTGTTGCTCGCCAGATTTTGACGACAAGGTTTGGCAACAACGACCGGGTGACGATCATTCCGAAGGCTGTTGGTGGATCAGCGCGAACGGCCACATTCCATCAGAGGCCGGACGTCAGCGATCTCCGCAGGACCGAATCGTCGTCCCTGATCCAGACTCACGAACATACGAACGGGAAAAGCTTTGAAGTTGAGGTGGTTGACCTGGTGCAGTTCCTGCAAGGTCTCCATGAGCCGATCGCCATCGTCAAGATGGACATAGAAGGGGCCGAAGCGGAATGCATCGAAGCCATGCTGGACGCCGGCATTCACCGTTCGATTGGACAAATCCTGGTCGAGACACATGAACGGTTCTCGCCAGACCTGGCTGACCGGATCGGCAAGCTGCGGGGCCGGATCGCGCAGGAAGGCATCCGCAACATCAATCTGGATTGGAGCTAAGTATCGGCTCGGCCTTGAGCGTGCTTGCCGGAGGGCATCAACCAGCGAGGCAATAGACTTCTCGAGGAAGATTGGCGGGAGGAACCGTGCCCGGCGGAGCGTCAAGTTCTATCTGGCTATGCCAGCGACCCGCTCGGGGTATTGCACGGCCAACATCAAATTGTCCGCATGGCCGGCAAAGATGGCGCTGACCTTTTCGGCGTCGAACCGCGCCCGTCGCTTGCGCTTCTCGTCGTTCAGCAAAATCCCGCTGATGGCGTCGAACTTGCGGCCGAGGTTTTTCAATATGCCTCTCTTGATCGGCCAGTTGCTGTTGAAACGGCCGGCCCAGGGCGTGCCTTTCGCCAGATCACGATAGATCGCCATGGCGCCGACCTCGACACCGATCGGCGGACGGTCCCAAGGCTTGCCCCATGCGAAATGGCGAGCGTAGCACTTGCTGAACGGAATTTGGCTGGTGTAGTTGGTCATCACGTTCCAGAACGGATGCATCGTCTGCCACCGGCCCTCAAAGGCCACGTTCAGTGCGCCCTGATCCATTCCGTAGACGTGCTCGGATGCCAACAGCCGCGTACGCTCCAGAAGCCCCTCCTGCCTGACCAGCGGCATGTTGAACACCAGCACGCCGGCATTGAACTTCGGCGCCCCTGGCTGCATCGGCAAATGCTGTCGATACTTTACGTCGAAATAGGTCTGCTCGTCGTGTGCGGCCAGCAGCGGAGCGTTGAGCGGGACGTTGCAGAGGTCTTCTATCGATCTGTTGAAAAGCACATCGGCGTCGGAATAGGCGATGCGGTCATATGGTTCGAACTCCGGCAATTGATCGGCAAACAGCCTGATGTAGGTCGCAAGGGTTGGGTGCGTTCCGCGGTTGAAGTTTGTCGCTTCCATGAATTTCGTGACATCCAGGATGCGGATCTTCCCACCGAGCAGACGCTCTCCGATAGCTCGGTCTTCGTTGGAGATGACACCGGTGTGCAAAATAAAGCCGTCGAGGTGGTCCGACACATTCAGCACGCGGCGCGCCGCCAGGCTGGCATACGGGAAATACCTCTGGTCGGTGGCGAAAAAGAAACACGATTTTTGCGGCATGCTACAACCTGTTGCCTGACCCATTCGCGAGAGCTCCGTTGCGGGTCTCAGGCGAAACCACCGAGTACTTCCGGAAACTGCACAGCCATCGCCCCGGCGTCAGCATGCTCGGCATATATCTTATGCACCTTGCTGCCGTCGTACCGTGCGCGCCGCCGATACCGGTCCTTGTTCGGCAACATCCCCATGATACCGTCGAACCTGCGGGCGAACCGCCTCATGACGCCCCGCTCGAAGGGAATACGCTGCCGGAAGGGCTCAAGCCACGGCGTATCCCTTGCCAGATCGCGCCAGACGGCAAGCGCCTCGGGCTCCACGTCGACCTGGCTCCCCCATGGCTTGCCGCCGGCGAAATGCCGCGCATAGGCTTGGGCGAACCGAAACTCCTTCGTATCGTTGGACATCAAATTCCAGTTCGGGTGCATCGTCTGCCACTTGCCCTCGAAGACGATGTTCAGCGCGTTCTGATCGTTCATTTGCCCGGCAACGGCAACATCTCTGGCGCGGTGCAAAAGTCCCTGTTGACGCACCGGCGGCATGTTGAAGACGATGATGCCGGCGTTGAAATAAGGCGCCCCCGGCTGCATCGACAGTTTGTTCCGATAGCCCGGGCGGAAATACATGTAATCGTCGTGAGCGGCCAACAACGGAGCATGAAGTGTCTGGCCCACCAGGTCGGCGATATCTCGATTGAACAGAACATCACAATCGACATGGGCGATGCGGTCATAGTCCGCGAACTGAGGCAGTTGGTCGGCGAAAAGCCGAACAAAAGTGCCGACATTGCTTGGCCGGAAAGTATGGCCAGCCTCCGCAAACAGCCCCGAAACGTCCACTATGCGAAGACGGTTCGTCAGCAGGCGTTCAGCAACACGCATATCGGCATCGCGTGCGCCGACATGCAGAATGAATCCCGGTGTTGCCTCTCCCGAAACATCCAGAATTCTGCGCGCCGCCAAGCATGCATACGGAAAATAATTGGCGTCGGCCGCCAGAAAAAAACAGGAATTTGCCACGCGCAATCCTTCGTATCGATACTGCGCGAGCCATATCGCCTTGGCGTTGCGGCGACAAGGCCGAATGCTGGCGACTTTCAGGCCCGGCGCGCCGTTTTAGCGCTTGCACCATACCCCTTGAAAATATATGGCTTTGCGCGGTCCGGAGTGTAGCGCAGCCCGGTAGCGCACTTGACTGGGGGTCAAGGGGTCGTCGGTTCGAATCCGGCCACTCCGACCATTTTTAGACAGGACTTGCCCCCAAAGGTCCTGCTTCTCAAATCACCAACATTCATCCTTGGCAGACGTCGACCCATTCGGCGCCGACAATCTGTGCCATGCGCTGCGGGCTGAGCCTTACAGCGGCGTTGGTGGCGCCGGCCGCGGGCACGACTTCATCGAAGGCGCGCAGCGAGACGTCGCAATAGACCGGCAGCGGCGCCGGCAGGCCGAATGGGCAGACGCCGCCGACGGGATGGCTGGTAATCGCGACAACCTCGTCGGCGTCAAGCATGCGCGGCTTGCCGCCGAAGCGGTCCTTGAATTTGCGGTTGTCGAGTCTCGACATGCCGCCGGCCACGATCAGCATCGTCGCACCGCCGACGCGCAGGCAGATGGTCTTTGCGATCTGCGCCGGCTCCACGCCGTGCGCCTCAGCCGCCAGCGCCACCGTCGCCGAACTCGCTTCGGTGACGAGCACTTCGACATCGGGCGCATGGGCAGCCAGGAAGGCGCGCACGGATTCAAGGCTCATCTCGGCATTGTCCCATTCGAAAACGGTTAGCGTTCACACTGGATAGCTTCACGCTCGGTCGGCGGCAACCTCCCCGCCCCTCGACGGCTGCAGCGGTACCAGGCCGGGCGGGTCGCGCCGCATGTCAGCAACACAAGGCGCATCCCCCGTGCGGGAGATGTGTTCGGGCTGCTGCATTGGTAGGTCGCAATGGATCAGGGCCGGCGCTGATGCTGTGCTCCCACGACCAACCGGAGAGATCATCATGCTCAAGTTCGCCTCGGCTCTGGCGCTGCTGCTTATCGGGACGGCGCCGCTGCTTGCCGACGACATGCCGATAAACGCGGGCGCCATCAAATGGGGCCCTGCTCCTGCTGTCTTGCCCGCCGGCGCGGACATGGCTGTCATCGCCGGGGACCCCTCGAAGGATGGCATCTACGTGCTGCGGTTGAAGCTGCCGGCCGGCTACAGGATTGCCGCGCACAACCATCCCACCTCGGAATATGTGACGGTGATTTCCGGCAATTTTCATATCGGCATGGGCGACAAGCTCGACGAGACCAAGGGCATCGAACTGACCGCCAGCGGCTTCGGCGTAGCCCCACAGGGAATGAACCATTACGCCTGGACGACAAGCGCTACGATCGTCCAGGTTCATGGCGAGGGGCCGTTCGCGATCACCTACGTCAACCCGGCGGACGATCCGAGCAAGAAGTGACATTCGCCGTTGGGCGAATGCAACAAGCCCGCCAGGGCAAACCATGGCGGGCTTGTTGAACGACGCTTGGCCGTTGTTTATGAAACGGACCGGTTTTCCACAGGCGCCGTGGGCGCCGGGGCATCGATCAGGGCCGTTTCCGGCAATTGCAATGCTGCGGCGATCCGGCGAAGTTTCGTCGGATCGGTGTCCTTGCCGCTCTCTATGTCGGCAATCTCGCTGGTCGACAGACCGCAGGTCAGGGAAAGCTCTTCAATACTGTATCCCTTTGTCTCCCGGATGGCTTTGAGGCCGGGGTGCTCGAGCGCAACGTCGGCCGCCAGCCTGGAGAAGGGTTCGTGTTTTGCAGTTTGGGGCATTGGCAACTCCATGGGGCTAAAGAGTTTTGGATCAAATGATAGGGTGTTGCCTGAGAGCCGGGACAATGCCCGCTTGACGGCGATTTGCCAAGGCCCAAACCGACCGTCACAGCATCGTGAACCGGCGTCAAAACCGCAGGCGCCAGGGCACATATAGGATCTCCGCCCCGATCTCCCAATCAAGTTCTTTTGAAGGGCCGCACGCCGAAGTGTTCAGCGGTTTTGCGCCGCTCGCGCGTTAGCCTGATGTTGCTGGCAGCCGCATCGGGCCAGCTTTTCCCAAGAGGATCAGATCCATGACATTCAAGACATCAGCCATCGTGCTCGCCACGATTTCAGGCCTCGCTGGCGCGAGCATGGTCGCGGCGCAAGCCGCCGAGGCCGTGCGCATTCGCGGCACGGTGACCGCCTTTGCCGGAGCGACGCTGACGGTGAAGACCCGCGAAGGCGCTACCGACGCCATCGCCCTGGCTGAAGGGTGGAAGATTTCCGGCGTCGCCAAGGCGGATGCCGGGGATATCAAGCAAGGCGATTTCCTCGGCATTGCCTCTGTTTCGAAGGCCGATGGCGGCAGCGGCGCGCTTGAGGTGGTGATCTTCCCGGCCGCGCTGAAGGGCGCCGGCGAAGGCGACCGCCCGTGGGATCTCGAGCCCAACAGCCGGATGACCAACGGCACGGTCGCCGATGTCACCGAGATTGCAGGTCGCACGGTGACGCTGACCTACGACAATGGCCAGAAAAAGCAGATCGCGATCCCGCAGACGACGCCGGTGGTGACCTTCGCGCCGGCGACGCCCGCCGACCTCAAGCCTGGCGCTGTGGTGTTCATCAACGCCGAGCGCGGCAGTGACGGCAAGCTGACCGCGGGCCGGGTCGTTGTCGGCACCAACGGCGTCATTCCGCCGATGTAAGTTGCCGACGAAGCCGCCAGACACAATCCAGAAACAAAATTCTACAGTCCGGAAAAACTGTCGAAAAGTTCGGAGGCGATAGTCATGACTGCGGGGTTCACCGGCACCGATCTTGCTCGGTGACGGCCAAATTCAGCCCGCGCAGAAAAGGAAACGAAGTCATGAAGAAGTCCCTCCTGTCGGCTCTCGGGCTGGCTTTTGCCCTGGCTGTCTCTCTGCCGCTCATCGGCGCCAGCAGCGCCGACGCAGCACCGCTGCACAAGAAGCATCACCACCATCATCATCATCACAACAAGCATCACCGCCATCACCATCACCACCACCACCACCACCACCACAAGAAGGTGGAGGCCAAGAAGGCCTGACACGGCCGACTTGCCCAACGGGGAAGGCTGGCCCTGGAGTCCTCGCCAAGGCCGCCTTCCCGTTGGTTTTTGCCAGGCGACATGTGGAAAAGCTGAAGGCAGGATTCGATGGCGCCGATGCGCCAGAACGCGAGCAACCACAGCGCACCCCAACGAACGTATCAGGCGCAAGGCCGACAACACAGCGGTTGCCAGTTGCAGGACACCACGGGTCTCTCAATGCTGTCGGAACCCGCTAGGACGGCGCCGCGAACGCGAGCACTATTGCGATCAAAATCAAAAGCGGTCCCATCCATTTGAAATGCTTCGCGACCTGCAGCCACCATGGCTGCTGACCTTGCTGGGCCTGAAAAGGACTTTGGAGCAGCCCAAAACCAACGCCTGTCATCCACAACCCAGCGCAGAACATGATGAACTCGTCGATGTAATTTGCGACCACGCCCGTCTCCTCCGCCGGTACCTTTGGACTGGCGTTATAGTCGCAGCCGGGAGTGGCAGAAAGCGCGGTGCCAAGTGGCGGCAATGACTGCTGCCGCCACCTGACAAGAGCCGGGGGCGGACTAGGTCTTGGCTGGCCATTTGGGCACGCCACCGTGTGACCTTCGCATGGGATGCCGCGCTGCTACGTCAGCGCCCTTCACGCGTAATGCATGATCGATGCCCGCCCCGCCAGGCGCCGTCCGTTGGCGAAGGCTAAAAATCGACGTCGCGAAAAAAGGCGAAGAAAATTCGAACCACGCATGAACCTTTGCTTTGGAGGCCGCACTAACCGGCATGGACGCCGAGAAGGCGATCCCAACACAGAAGGACGCCATGGTGGCGATCCTCGATCCAGAGAAGGAAATGCTCAAATGACCAACTTCAAGCGCATCACGCTCGCCGCGGCCCTCATCGTCTCGGCCTTCGGTTCGGCTTCCGTTCCGACCTCGGCTTTCGCCAACGGCACGCATCCCACGGGCGACGGCGGCGCGGTTTGCAAGGGCTCCGGTCATTGCCTGGTGCTCTCGATCGAGTGCAAAGGCACCTATACCGACGCCACGGACAAGAATGGTACTGTCTATGGCAAGTGCAGCCAGACCGCGCAGGTTTCGCCGCAGGCCAAGATCAAGCTCGCCAAGTAATCGGCCGCAGATCAGGGAAATGGCGGTCGTCCGCGGGACGGCCGCCATTTTCTTTTTGTTTTCGTGAATTGTTTTAGCGCCGGCTGAGCAACAAGCTGGCGAGAAGGCCAACCACGACCAACCCAACAGCAGCGGCTGTTGCCGGACGATCGCGCGCCGTCTTTTCGATCGCCCTGCCCTGCTTCCTGATCGCCGGCAGCGCATCGCTGACAAGGTCGGCAAGCTGCCCATAATAGTCCGAAGCGGCATCGCGCCCGTCCTCGTAGTAAGCACCGCCGCGTTTGGCCACGACTTTGCGCAACGCGGCGAGCTCTTTGGAAAGGGTCGCGACCTGCTTTTCGAGATCGAGATCGGAGAGGGTCGAAAGCGATACCATGATTGTTTTTCCTTCTTTTGAGAGAAGGCCAAACGCATGGCCGCAGAACCGGTTCCGGTCTGCTTGCCCGAGGGCAGCGGAAAGGTTAGCGCACCTGGTCGAGCAGGCGCTTGCACTCCAAGAGGTCGAACAGCGCCTCCTGCAGCAAGGCCCGGTTGTCGCGCGACAGTTTCGATGCGCCGGGCTGGACCGGACCTTCCTCCTCGGTCTTGCCCAGGCCGAAAAAGCGGCGGCTGGGTTTTACTTTGGGCTGACCAACCAGCATCTCGTCATCCATGCCGCGCGGCTGGGCGGCTGGCGTCAGCGGCACCTGATCGGCCTGCCTGCGCTGCGAGATCGCTTCGACGGCAGCCATGTCGCCATTGCCGATGGCGACCAGGAAATGGTTGCCGTTCTCGCGCAGCAGTTTCTGCACGCCCTTGATCGTGTAACCCTGGTCGTAGAGCATGTGGCGGATGCCCTTGATCAGTTCGACATCCTGTGGCCGGTAGTAGCGGCGGCCGCCGCCGCGCTTCATCGGCTTGATCTGGTTGAAACGGGTTTCCCAGAAGCGCAGCACGTGCTGCGGCAGATCGAGATCCTCCGCGACCTCGCTGATGGTGCGGAAAGCGTCGGGGCTCTTGTCCATGGGCGAAATCCTCACGCTGGACGGCGATCCGGCCCAGTCTGCCGAATCGGGTATCATTTCAGCGGTTTATGAAACAATATTCAAGCCCGGCGTCAAAACGGCCCGGCGTTTTCAACCGAAGCCTGCGGCAGAACCTATTTGCCGCCCTTGCCCTTGCTGTTCTGGTGCGAGCGCAGGATACGGCTTTTCAGCACGTTCGACGACTTGAAGGTCATCACCCGGCGCGGCAGGATCGGCACTTCCTCGCCGGTCTTGGGATTGCGGCCGATGCGTTCGTTCTTGGAACGGACGTGGAAGGTGGCGAAGGACGACAGCTTCACCGTCTCGCCGCGTACGATGGCTTCACAGATTTCGTCCAGCACCGCTTCGACGAGTTCTGCCGATTCAGTGCGTGACAAGCCGACCTTACGGTAAACAGCTTCGGCAAGGTCGGCGCGCGTAAGTGTCTTTCCCCCCATGCGACCGTCCCATCAGTTCAAAAAACATAAATCGATACAGGTAAAGGCAGAGCCTAAGTAATTGATCCGGCAAGGTCAAGGACCGAAACCGGACCGTTCGGCACTTACCAGCGAACGAGAACCGCGCCCCAGGTGAAGCCGCCGCCCATCGCTTCCAGGAGCACGAGATCACCCTTCTTGATGCGACCGTCGGCGACGGCCACCGAAAGCGCCAGCGGCACGGAAGCAGCCGAGGTGTTACCGTGCAAATCGACGGTGACCACCACCTTTTGCTCAGCAATCCCGAGCTTCTTGGCCGAAGCGTCAATAATGCGTTTATTGGCCTGATGCGGCACGAACCAGTCGAGGTCGTCGGCGGTTATGCCGGCCTGCGAAAACGTCGCCTCGATGACGTCGGTGATCATGCCGACGGCGTGCTTGAACACTTCGCGACCTTCCATCCTGAGATGGCCGACCGTGCCGGTGGTCGAGGGACCGCCATCGACGAAAAGCTTGTCCTTGTGGGCGCCGTCGGAGCGCAGGCTCATCGCCAGCACGCCACGGTCGGCAATGCCGCCAGTGCCCTCATCCGCTTCCAGCACCAGCGCGCCTGCGCCGTCGCCGAACAAGACGCAGGTCGAGCGGTCGCTCCAGTCGAGGATGCGGGAAAAGGTCTCCGCGCCGATCACCAGCACGCGCTTGGCGAGGCCGCCTCTGATGTAGAGGTCGGCGGTGGTCACCGCATAGACGAAGCCCGAGCACACCGCCTGCAGGTCGAAGGCAAAGCCGTGATGCATGCCGAGCCGGTTCTGGATCTCGACGGCGGTCGCCGGAAAGGTGTTGTTGGGCGTCGAGGTCGCCAGCACGATCAGGTCGATGTCGGCAGGCGTAAGACCAGCATTGTCGAGCGCTGCGCGCGCCGCCGCCTCGCCCAGCGACGCCGTCGTCTCGTCATCGGCGGAGATATGACGCTGGCGGATGCCGGTGCGCTGGGCGATCCACTCGTCCGAGGTCTCGACCATGCCTTCGAAATCGGCATTCTTCATGATGCGGCGGGGCAGCGCAGCACCGGTGCCGCGCACGACTGATCTGATCAAAGCTCTTTCCTACTCCTTTTCGTCGACGGTGGCGTCGGATTTCCTGCTTGCCTGGGCATGCGGGTTGCGCGCATGGAACAGGTCGAGATCGGCCTCGATGCGGTCGATCAGATTGTTGCGCACCATGTCGTAGCCAAGCTCGATGGCCGCCGCGAAACCGTCCGAATCGGCGCCGCCATGGCTCTTTACCACGATGCCGTTCAGACCCAGGAAAACACCGCCATTGGAGCGGCCCGGATCGAGCTTTTCGCGCAGGCGGTCAAAAGCGCCCTTGGCGAAGACATAGCCGATCCTGGCCATCAGCGTGCGGTTCATCGCGGCGCGCAGATAGCCTGAGATCTGGCGCACAGTGCCTTCTGCCGTCTTGAGCGCGATGTTGCCGGCGAAGCCCTCGGTGACGACCACGTCGACCGTGCCCTTGCCGATGTCGTCACCCTCGACGAAGCCATGATAATTCATCGAGGCCATATTGGCCTCGCGCAGCATGCGCCCGGCTTCCTTGACCTCTTCCTGTCCCTTGATCTCCTCGACGCCGACATTGAGCAGGCCGACTTTCGGCCGGTCGATGCCGAACACCGAGCGCGCCATGCCGGTGCCGAGAATGGCAAAGTCGATCAGTTGGTGCGCATCGGCGCCGATGGTGGCGCCGACATCCAGCACCACGCTCTCGCCGCGCATCGTGGGCCAGATCGCCGCGATCGCCGGACGGTCGATGGTCGCCATCGTGCGCAGGCAGAATTTCGACATCGCCATCAGCGCGCCGGTATTGCCGGCCGAAATGCAGGCCTGCGCGCTGCCACTCTTGACTGCTTCGACAGCCTTCCACATCGACGACTTCCAGCGGCCGTGGCGCAGCGCCTGGCTCGGCTTGTCGTCCATCCTGACCGCGACTTCACAATGGTGGAACTCGCTGACCTCGGCCAGTTTGGGAAATTTGGCGAGTTCGGGGCGCACCAATTCCTCGCGCCCATATATGACGAAGCGGATGTCGGGACGCCTGACGGCGACCGTCATGAGTGCCGGGATGACCACGTTTGGCCCGTGATCGCCACCCATGGCATCGATGGAAATCCTGATCACGCGGTCTTTATCTCACTAGCTTGGGCCAGGGCACATGGCCCGCGAAAGAAATACTAAACTCGCGAAATTCGGGGGCTCGCGAAGGTTCGGCGAAAATAGCGGTTTTGGGCTGCCGCACAACCGGCTTTTCTCCGATCGCTTCGTGTTTTAGGATTTTCCAAGCAAGGATCGCAGCTTTTGCTGGAATTCATTCTCGACGGGCTCGTCCGGGCCGGCGGCATCGAGAGAGGCGCCTGCCTTGCGCGGATAGGGATCGATCGCCAGCCCGAAGAACTGTTCGGCGAGCGCGCCGACGTCGATCGTGTCGCCGGAGAATGTTTCCGGGCCGTCTGGCCCGTCGGCGTCGAGCAGGATCTCGCCGCCGCCTTCGAAACCTTGCCGTCCGAGTTTGGATTGTTCGGGCAGGAACAGCGCCTCGACCTCCTCGTCGATATGGGCCGCGACCGGCTCAAGGGTGACGATGCAGGCCTGGGTGATATCAGCCTCGACGCGGCCGCTGACCTTGACGCCATTGCGCTTCCACGGCGCCACCAAAAGCTCAGCACGGTAGTTTTCGACCGAAAGCAGCTCGTGCTCGCGCGCAAGCATTGCGCGCTGCGCGGCGTCGGCGTCGATCACCACCTGCAAACCTTTGTGCGGCAGGCGGCCGACATTGGCCGCGAATGAGACCGGGCTAGGCGTGTCCACATGTTTCATCTTGGTCTCCCCTCCTCACTCCGCTTTCGCGACGGGAAACGCCACGGCACCGGAAACGATCGATTCGGACGGCTGTGCTTCAAGCTGCCTGGCGGCATCGATTACATAGGACGCCAGCGGCAAGGCTTGCGGCCAGGCGCCGGCATCGGGTCTGACATTGCGCGCCAGGGCGGCAGCAAGCGCGTCGCGGTCGCTGCGTCCCAGCGCGTCGTCATAGGCGGCGGTACGGCCGTAGAACATTTTGGCCAGCCTCTTCATGCGCTTGGGCACGCCGACATCGCCAACGCCCAGTTCCCGCAGCGAATGCTCGACATCGAGAAAGAACTCGTCGATCAGCACCTGCGCGACCTCTTGCGCGACGCCCTCTTCGCCGCGCAGCCGGTGCTGAAACAGGAACATGTGCAGCGACAACATCTCGAAACGGCCGAGCGGCGTATCCGGCACATTCCAGTGGGAATAAAACACGGTCTGCCGCGCCGCCGCCACGATTTGTGCGTAAAGCGCCTCGGTGATAGCGCGGTTGGCGTTGCGTTCGCGGCCAAAAAGGCGCTGGAACATTGAGGGTGGTCTCCTGGGGACCGATTGTTTGAATGGGCCTTGTTGCATCGGCAAGCAAGCTGGTTTACCGGTTTTGCCGCCCAGCGCAAGTTGCGGCCAGCTAATGGAGTTGTTGTTGCGCGCGCTGAAATTCAAGTCGACTTTTCTGCCTGGGGCCACCGCCGCGGTTTCGCTGGTGCTGGTGGCTTCCGCGCTGTCGGGCTGCAATTCGTCCAAGATGTTCGGCGACCTTAACCCTAGCGAGACGCTGACGCAGGGCTATGTTATCGACCAGCAGGCGGTCGATTCGGTGCCGGTGGGCTCCAGCCGCGAACAGGTGCTTCTGGCGCTCGGCACGCCATCGACGAAAGCCACCTTCGACAATGAGGCGTTCTATTACATTTCGCAGACGCGCAAGCGCTATGTCGCTTTCGACAAGCCGCGCCTGGTCGACCAGAAAGTGCTCGCGGTCTATTTTGGCGAGGACGGGCGCGTCACCCAGATTGCCAATTACGGTCTGAAGGACGGCAAGATTTTCGACTTCATCTCGCGCACCACGCCGACCGGCGGCAAGGACCAGAACTTCCTCAGCCAGATCATCAAAGGCGCCAGCAAACTGGCGCCCCCCATTCCTGGCGGCGGCGCCTAAGAAGCGACCGCCTTCCTTAGATTTTTGCTTCCCCCGAAGCGACACCATCTCAGGCGACCAAAAGCCCGCGGGAGCGATCCTGCGGGCTTTTGTTTTGAGGTCATGCGGCCGCAACACCCGTCGCGCTTTGCCGCGCGTGGCCTGTTCGGCCGCCGGGCTCCAGCGAGGCGCGGTGCACAGCCGCACTCTGCCGCGCTTCCGAAGGCGTCATGCCAAAATGCCGGCGGAAGGCGTGGTTGAAGGTCGAGAGATCGCCGAAGCCGGCGTCGAAGGCGATGGCGCCGATGGTGCGGTGTGCCAGGCGCAGGTCGGATAGCTTGCTGCAAACCAGCGCCAGCCGCCGGCCAAGCACGAACTGCGACAGCGAGGTCCCCTCACCCTCGAACAGCTTTCTGATATAGCGCGCGCTGACGCGGTGGCGCCCGGCCAGCGCGTCGGACCCGACATCGCCGGAAGCCAGATTGCTTTCGATATCGGCTTTGATGGCGCGCAGCCGCGCGGCGCGTATGCCGCGACCTGCGGCGACCTCGGTGGCGTCCTGCGTTGCCCCAACCACGACCGCGACAAGGTCCTGTATGTGCTTGGCGGCAAGCCAGCGCAATTCGGACGCGGCCAGGTTCGGCTCCTGCATCAGCAGACGGACATAGCTGGTCAGCAGCAAGAACTTTTCGCCCACGCATGACATCGGCGTCATCAGGGCGGCATCCGCATTCGCAGCCATAGGCCCGAGCGCTGCCTTGGGGATGGTGATGAAGAGATGATGCGACATCGCCCGCTCGATCACATGCGGATCAGAGGAGGACAGAAGGATTGCCTGGCCGGCCTCGATGCTGGCCTCGCGGCCGAGGTGCGAGAAGGTGGCAGCGCCCTCCAGACACATGAAGAAAATGTAATCATCGGTCCCCTTGGCCACGGCGCGGGAACGGATGGTGCGGAAGGCGGTGGTCCTCGAATCGGCAATGCCGACGCCCGGCAGCCGCAGGATGGTCGCGTCGACGGAGAGCTTTTCCTCCGTGACGTTAAAATCCATGTCGGTCACCATCCGGCGCAACAGGTCGCAATAGACGTTTCGCCATTCCGCTCGCGGCCACATGGCGGTCGAAAAGCGCGCATGCGCAAACTCGGGGGGTCGAATAGTCATGGGGTACTCCCAAGCGATTGTCTTCATTTCACTGTCGTTCGTAGTCGAGGCTCGTTCCATGAACGGCCTCTCATTCGACGGCGGCAATCGGGGGGCGCTGGATGGCTACAATGATTTGCGCACTTGGACAAAAGACTATTTACGAAGCTATGGATGAGCTTTGTTCATTCATGCTAAGGAACCCATGGGCGGGATCGGGTAACGGCAGATGACAAGACGGCTTCCACAACTGGAATCCATTCGTGCTTTCGAGGTCATTGCCCGGCTGGGCAGCTTCAAGCGCGCCGGCGATGAGCTGAATGTTACGCCAAGCGCGCTCAGCCACCGCATCGCCGATCTCGAAGCCGATCTCGGCGTGCTTCTGTTCACCCGCCATGTCCGCCGCGTCGAACTCACGCTTGAAGGCGAAAGATTGTCCGCGGGCGTGCGACGTGCATTGCTGGAAATCCAGAGCACGGTCGCGAGTGTCGCGCGCAACGAGCGCACGAGGCTGAGGGTCACCGCCATTCCTTCGCATGCCGTACGTTGGCTGGCCCCGCGCCTGCACAGGTTTCGCAAAAAGCATCCCGAAACAGAGATCGACATCAATGCGGATCTTGCAGTCGTCGACCTTTCGCAGCGAACAGTCGACATCGCATTGCGTTTCGGCGGCGGACACTATCCGGCCGTCGAGACCGAATGGCTGATGGCAGATGCGATCTTTCCTGTCGTCAGTCCCGACTATCTCGCCGCCAACGGCCCGGTCAGAGACCAGCACGATGTGCTGCGACTGTTCCGCATCCTCGACACGACGGCCGAAAATGACGAGAGCGGCGCCAATTGGCGCCACTGGTTCGAGAGAAACAATCTGCCGCTGGATACGGTTGGCGACGGCATGAATCTGAATGGCACCTTGTTGGCGGTCGAAGCGGCGGCGAGCGGTCTGGGCGTCGCTATCGCGAGGAAGTCGCTGGTCGAGAGCGATTTGCGGACCGGCAGGCTCGTCCGCCTCCTGACGACGGACATACCGACGAACTGGAACCACTACGTCGTCGTCCACCCGTCCATCTCCGCCTGGGAGCCTGCCAGATCGTTCATCAACTGGCTGAAGGCGGAAGCCGGCGACAACACCGGCGCCGGTTGACCTCGGCGGCCGTCCAGGAGCTCTCATCGGAAGGCGTCGGGGCTCACGGACTCATCGTATCGGCCAGTTGCTCATCCTTGCGGCCCGACTGGTTCGCCGCCTTGGCGGCAAGCGCTGCCGCCATCTGGCTCTCCAGCTCGCGCAGCTTGGCGTCGAGTGTCGCCATGCCGCCCCAGGCGAATGTCGCGCGGTATAGCGGTGCGATCTCGGGCGTCAGGAATTCGACCAGGGTTTCGTCCTCGACCCAGACCTTGAGCACCTTGAACAGGCGGGCATCGATCAGCTCGCTATGCCAGCCCATGCGGGCGGCAATGCCCTGGATGGTTTCGGTCGAATTGGGCGTGCTGAGCAGCACATGCGAGCCGGAGCGCAGGCGCATGTTCGGGTCGAAGCCGATGCCGAGCGGCGCTTGCTGGTCCAGAACCGTGCCGCACGGCAGGATTTCGATCAGCGAGCCGAAATCGTCGCCGAGGCAGACAAACCATGCGCCCTCAGGAAATGGCGGCGACGGCGCACGAACCGCGGTGGCGACAAGCATTTCGGCAAGGACGCTGGCGACGGCCTGCGGATCGCGGGGGTTGAATGAAGCGTGATGCAGCATGGCAATACTCCTGTTTTCAACGGCGGCGGCCGGCAGAAGTGCCGACCCATGCCGCGGCGTTCCGTAAAAACTGAATCACCGGCTGAGCGTCAGGATGACCGCGGCAAACAGGCAGGCGTATTCGGCCAGTCCAAGCACAAGGCGCAAATTGTGGTTGGCCGCCCAGCTGTCGCGCGTCTGCGCCCAATCATCGGGGATGGTCACCGGCGTCCAGCTCTGCACCTGTTTGTTGAGCGGCACCTGACGGCTGACGGTGAAGCCAATGTCGAGCACCACCAGCGCCGCGGCGACGATGGTCAGGATGCGCGGCAGGCCGGCATCGACCGCAAACATCGCCATCGCCGCGATCAGCACCAGCGTCGTCAGCCTGACGAACGGCATCACCCGGGTAAACGTCCGGTCGCGCATCTGATGCATGGCCATGTACTGGCCGGCGGTAAGATCATCGATGCGAAAATCGTGGATTACACCCGAGACGTAGATGCCGGCAATAATTCCAGCCAGCGCAAGCGAAGCCGCCATCAAGAAAATGTCCATGTCTTTTCCCTGCCCGAATGTCGTTTCCCTGGCCAAAATCGCCGCAGAGGCGAGCCCGACACCGCGTCGATCGCAATGTCCTGGCCAATGACCGGGGTATTAAAGCAGGCGAACGGTCCGGGCTTGGGTAGGATGGAACGATGTTTTGGGCAATGCGGCCCTCCGATTGCGTCGGAAACATCAAGTGCCGTGAGATCGAAACCTATCAGCAAACCTTGACGCGTACTTGCCAGCGACCGGTCAAATTCGTATCAGACCGTGCTGGCCAATGGCGCATCACGCTGAATTGGGAGGAGCATCCGTGCCGGAAAAAACCCGGACAAAACCGACAGGCTGGATGGCGACCGGAACGGCTGACGGCCAAGTGGTCACGCCTGACTGGATACCCATCGAGCCGGTGGCGATCGATGGCGTGAGGGTCAAGGAGATCAGGCCGGTCGCAACCTCCACCGGCTATCTGACCGAGATTTTTCGCGAGGAGTGGGAGCTCGATTCGGAGCCGGTCGGCCAGGTCTTCCAACGCACCTTGTATGCCGGCGCGGTGACTGGCTGGCATGCACACGCGGTGACCACCGACCGGCTGTTCTGCTGCGTCGGCAGCGTTCGCATTTCGCTGTTTGACGGACGCAAGGCCTCGCCGACCTTCGGCGCCGTCTGGCACAAGATTATCGGCCCGTTGCGCCCGGCGGTCGTCATCATTCCACCCGGAATATGGCACGGTGTTGTTTCGCTCGGAGCGGAGACGGCGGTGCTGCTCAACCTCGTCGACAAGGCCTATGCCTACGATCAGCCCGACCATTGGCGCCTGCCGCCAGACACCGACCACATTCCCTACAGACTGGTGTAGCGTGGAAGCATCGGCGCAGCGCGATCAGGCCGGCGGCGAACCGCTGGTTTCGATCGTGGTCGCGACGCACAACCGGCCGGCAGCACTGCGGCAGGCATTGACCAGCGTCATGCGCCAGACGTTGCAAGGCTGGGAAGCCTTGGTCATCGGCGACGATTGCAGGCCGGATACGGCGGCCGTTGTCGCTGAATTTGACGATGCCCGCATCGTCTACATCGATCTTCCTGTCAATTTCGGCGAACAGTCCGGTCCCAACAATATCGGCTTTGCCAGGGCGCGTGGCCGCTTCGTCGCCTTGCTCAACCACGACGATCTGTGGTTTCCCGACCATTTGGCGGCGATGACCGGCTGGATCGACGCCTCGGGCGCCGACGTGGTGCTGGCGCGCGGTGCCGTCATCCAGCCGCCGTCGGCGGCCGGCAATCCTGTCAATTCGATCTTCGGGATCGGCAAGGATGGTTTTTACGACCCCGTCACGACGGAAGGATTTGGCTCAGCACACATGTTTCGCCGCGCTTCGTTCAGCCTGCTCGGACCTTGGCGACCCGCCAGCCAGTGCTTTTGCGAAAGCTCGCAGGACTGGCTGTTTCGGGCATGGCGAAAGGGCGCGGTGATCGCGACGATGCCGCACCTCACGGTGATCAAGCTGCATTCCGGCATACGCAAGGGTTCCTATCTCGGCGACAATGCGCAGGAACAGAAGGATCTTCTGGACGCCATGCAGACGCCGGACGCCTTGCGCGTGAAAATCCTTGGCTGCGCGGGCGAACCCATTCGCCTGGCGGCATCGAGTTATCTCAGGCGCAGGCTGATGGCGGCTCTTGGCATCCATCCCCGCGCCCGCGCCTTCCGCCGCAAGTATAAGCGAGGCGCCTTCCTTGCCAAGCTGCGGCGCCTGCGTGGCCTGGCGCCGATGCCTGAGCGCGAACCTGGCGTGAGCGAATTGCTCGATCGCTACAGCAAGCGCGGCGATGCCGGCACCGAGCCGGATGAGGGTTGACTGCCACCAGCGTAAATCTCAAACAAAAACCCGCGGGATCGCTCCCGCGGGTTTGTTCCTGAAGCAGTGGCGTTGCCTTAGCCGTGCGCGAGCACGGCCAGCAGCAGAAGCGCCACGATGTTGGTGATCTTGATTGCCGGGTTGACCGCCGGGCCGGCGGTGTCCTTGTAGGGATCGCCAACCGTGTCGCCGGTGACCGAAGCCTTGTGCGCTTCGGAGCCCTTGAGGTGCTTGACGCCGTCCTTGTCGACAAAACCGTCCTCGAACGACTTCTTGGCATTGTCCCAGGCGCCGCCGCCCGAAGTCATCGAGATGGCGACGAACAGGCCGTTGACGATGACGCCGAGCAACGAGGCGCCGAGTGCCGCAAAGGCGGACGCCTTGGAGCCCGAGATCAGCTGCACGCCGAAATAGACGACGAGCGGCGCCAGCACCGGCAGCAGCGAGGGGATGATCATTTCGCGGATCGCCGCCTTGGTCAGAAGGTCGACGGCGCGGGCATAGTTCGGCTTGGAGGTGCCGGCCATGATGCCCGGGTCCTCGCGGAACTGCTTGCGCACCTCCTCGACGATGGCGCCCGCCGCGCGGCCGACCGCCGTCATGGCGATGCCGCCGAACAGGTACGGGATCAGGCCGCCAAAGATCAGGCCGGCGACAACATAGGGATTGGAGAGGTCGAAGGAGACATCGCCCATGCCCTGGAAGTATGGATATTTGTCGCCATTGGCGGCAAAGAACTTCAAATCGTTCGAATAGGCCGCAAACAGCACCAGCGCGCCAAGACCGGCCGAACCGATGGCATAGCCCTTGGTCACCGCCTTGGTGGTGTTGCCGACCGCGTCGAGCGCGTCGGTGGAGTGGCGCACTTCCTTGGGCAGGCCGGCCATTTCGGCAATGCCGCCGGCATTGTCGGTGACCGGGCCGAAGGCGTCGAGGGCGACGATCATGCCGGCAAGGCCGAGCATGGTGGTGACCGCGATCGCCGTGCCGAACAGGCCGGCGAGCTGGTAGGTCGAGATGATGCCGCCGACGATGACGATTGCCGGCAGTGCGGTCGATTCGAGCGACACCGCAAGTCCCTGGATGACGTTGGTGCCGTGACCGGTCACCGAGGCCTGGGCGATGGAGTTCACCGGGCGCTTGTTGGTGCCGGTATAGTATTCGGTGATCACCACGATAAGACCGGTCACAACGAGACCGATCAGGCCGCAGATGAACAGGTTCTTGCCGATGATGGTCATGCCGGCGACGGTGCCGACCTCGCCCCAGCCGACGGTTGCCGAGGTAGCGACACCGAGACCGACGATCGACAGCAGGCCGGTGACGATCAGGCCTTTGTAGAGGGCGCCCATGATCGAGCCGTTGGAACCGAGCTTGACGAAGAAGGTGCCGACGATCGAGGTCAGGATACAGGCGCCGCAGATGGCGAGCGGATAGAGCATCGCCGCACCCAGAGCGGCGGTTCCGCCGAAGAAGATGGCAGCCAGCACCATGGTGGCAACGACGGTCACCGCATAGGTCTCGAAGAGGTCGGCGGCCATGCCGGCGCAATCACCGACATTATCGCCGACATTATCGGCGATGGTGGCCGGGTTGCGCGGATCGTCTTCGGGAATACCGGCTTCGACCTTGCCCACGAGATCGCCGCCGACGTCGGCGCCCTTGGTGAAGATGCCGCCGCCCAGACGGGCGAAGATCGAGATCAGCGAAGCGCCGAAGCCGAGCGAAACCAGCGCATCGATGACGATGCGGTCATTGGGCTGCAGGCCCATCGGGCCGGTCAGAATATAGTAGTAAATCGACACGCCGAGCAGCGCGAGGCCAGCCACCAGCATACCGGTGATGGCGCCCGACTTGAAGGCGATGTCGAGACCGGCGGCGAGGCTGTTGGACGCCGCCTGCGCGGTGCGCACATTGGCGCGCACCGAGACGTGCATGCCGATGAAACCGGCGGCGCCAGAGAGCACGGCGCCGATCAGGAAGCCGACCGCGGCGGTGATCGAGAGCAGCCACCAGGCGAGCACAAGCACGACCACGCCGACGATGGCGATGGTGGTGTACTGGCGCGCCAGATAGGCCTGCGCGCCTTCGCGGATGGCGGCGGAGATTTCCTGCATGCGTGCATTGCCCTGATCGGCTGCAAGAACCGATCGTGTCGCCCAGATGGCGTAAAGGATTGAAAGCAAGCCGCAGGCGATGACGGCAGAAATGATGGTCATTGCCGAATTTTCCTCGATTGATGGCCCAAAAGAACCCCTCCCTGGGCCGTTGGTGCGGGGAGCGGATAAGCCTAGGCGGAATCCGTCCTTCGCAGCGGTGTATGCGAAACAGGGCTCGGAACGTCAAGATATTGTTCGGTTTTTGCCCCGCTTTCAGCCAAAAGGTTTAGGCCACAACATTCCCATTGCCGATGCCCTGATATTAGATCGATTGAAATGACGCCGCGTCAGTCAATGCTTTGCCCGCAGTCCAGCGAAGGTCAGTCGCCAGTCTCCTGCCCCATCTTGCGCGCCGTATAGCGCTCGATGGCGGACAGTCCGTCATAGATCAGCACCGCCAGCGCCGCGACGATCAGGCCGCCTTGCAGGACGAAGGCGAGATTGTTGGACAGCAGGCCGGCGATGATCACCTCGCCCAGCGTCTTGGCGGCAACCGTCGAACCGATCGTCGCCGTGGCCAGGCTGATCACCACCGACAGCCTTATGCCGCCCAGAATGATCGGCGCACTCAGCGGCAATTCAACCTTGATCAGCCTTTGCCAGCCGGTCATGCCGGCGCCGCGCGCGGCCTCCATGATGTTGCCCTGCAGCGTCGTGAGGCCGGTCAGCGCGTTCTCGAAGATCGGCAGCAGGCCGTAGAGAAACAGCGCAATCAGCGTCGGCTTCTCGCCGAAACCGACGGCGGGCACCGCCAGCGCCAGCACCGCCACCGGCGGAAAGGTCTGGCCGATATTGACCAGACTGCGCGACAGCGGCAGGAATTCGGCGCCCGCCGGCCTGGTCACCAGGATGGCAAGCGCCACGGCAACGATGGTTGCGGCGACGGTAGCGATCAGCACGGTCCTGAGATGCAGCAGGGTCAGCGTCAGCAGGCTGCCCTGATTGTAGATCGCCGGCGCATTGTTTTCGGTCAGCGGCTTCAACAGCGGCTCGAACCAGCCGGGATTGGTGACGAAGGCTATGAGAAGCACCACCAGGGCAAGCCTGAGCAGCGAAGGCAGCCAGGCTTTTAGACCGGCCCCTTTCATGCCGGCCTCGCCGCGCGCTTCACCAGCCCGTCGACGGTGACGCGGCCGAGCAGCTTGCCGTCTTCGCCCTTGACCGGCAGCGCCGGCCGGCCCGACCACAGAAGCTCGGCCAGCGCGTCGCGCTGGCTGGCGTCGCCTGGGATCGCCTCGCCTTCGGCAGTCCCCTTTTCCACGGCGTCGCGCACGCGGCCGAGCGACAAGAGCCGGAACGGCTTTTCGCTGGCGCCGACCAGGGTTTCGACGAAGGCGTTCGCCGGCCGCGCCAGGATCTCTTCCGGCTTGGCGTATTGCACCAGCTTTCCGGCATCCATGACGGCGATCTTGTCGCCCATGTGGACCGCCTCCTCCATGTCGTGGGTAACGAGGATGATGGTGGTGCCGAAGCGCTTCTGGATCGCCAGCAGGTCCTCCTGCGCCTTGGTGCGGATGATCGGGTCGAGTGCGCCGAACGGTTCGTCCATCAGAAGCACATTGGGCTCGGCGGCGAGCGCGCGGGCGACGCCGACACGCTGCTGTTGCCCGCCGGACAGTTCGTGCGGGTAGCGCTGGCCATAGGCCTCGGGGTCGAGCTGGTAGAGTGTCATCAACTCATCGACGCGGGCCTTGATGCGGTCCTTGTCCCAGCCCAGCAGGACCGGCACGGTGGCGATGTTCTGCGCAACGGTGCGGTGCGGGAACAGGCCGTGGCCCTGGATAGCGTAGCCGATGCTGCGGCGCAGCTCGTAGCCGGGCAGCGTGCGGTTGTCGTTGCCGTCGAGCTTGATGACGCCGGCGGTCGGCTCGACCAGCCGGTTGATCATTCGCAGCAGCGTCGTCTTGCCGGAACCGGAGGTACCGACAATGACGCAAACCGTGCGCGGCTCGACGACCATGGACACGTCGTCGACCACGGTCGTCGCGTCATAGCGCTTGGTAATGCCTTCGATCTCGATCATGCCGTTTCAACCCTGCGCCTGGTGGCGGTCATTTCGATCACTGCGTCGAGGATGATGGCCGCGGCGAAGGCCAGCGCCACCGTCGGCACGGCGCCGAGCAGCACCAGGTCCATTGCGGTCTGGCCGACGCCCTGGAAGACGAAGACGCCAAAGCCGCCGCCGCCGATCAGTGCGGCGATGGTGGCCAGGCCGATGTTCTGCACCAGCACGATGCGGATGCCGGTGAGGATCACCGGAAAGGCCAACGGAAACTCGACGCCGAACAGGCGCTGGCCATCGGTCATGCCCATGCCGCGCGCTGCATCATTGGCCGCGCGGGGTACGCCAGCAAGCCCGACCACGGTGTTGGCCACCACCGGCAGCAGCGAATAGAGGAACAAGGCAACGAAGGCCGGCGCGGTGCCGATGCCTCTGACACCGAGCGCTGCGGCACCCGGAACATGCGCGGCGACCCAGCCGAGCGGCGCGATCAGCAGGCCGAACAGCGCGATCGAGGGTATGGTCTGGACGATGTTGAGCACGTTGAGCACACCGGCGCGCACCCGTTCGACGCGATGGCATAGAATGCCGAGCGGCAGGCCGACGATCACCGCCGCCGCCAGCGACCCCAGCGCCAGTGTGATGTGCTTGGAGCCTTCGGCCCAGAAACTATCGGCGCGGTTTGCATATTCCTTGAGGATCGACAGGCTGTCCCACTGCCCCGATATCAGCAACAAGCCGATGGCCAGCGCCGCGACGACGAGCACGCCGACGCGGGCCGGTGGCGACAGGTTGAGCCTGGTCAGCACGTCGGCTAGCAACAATGTGAAGGCAAAGATCAACAGCCAGAACCCGGAAGCCGGCGAGATGCGGGCGAAGGTGTTGCCGGCCGGCATCAGGAAGGTGCCGGCGACACCGATCAGGATGGCAAGGGCGGCGAGCGCCACGACGCTTGCGGCCAGGCGCAGGACAAGCGGGGTTTTCAGCAAGGCAACAATTGCGGCCACGACGACGGTCGCCAGCAGTAGCGGCCCGACTGTGGCCGGCAGCGCGTCCAGGATCGAGCGCGCCTGACCGGGAACGATACGATTGGCGCGGAAGGTGGCGAACGGGGCCAGAAACGCCGCATAGGCAACGATCGCCGCGATAACCATGCCGAGCTTGTCGAAACGCAGGGTCATGGATGCCCCTCATGAGGAGCGATTTTCCACGTTGCGCAGACTACGCTGGTGATCGGCGAAAGCCGACGCGAAATCCGATCTCCCCCCTTGCGGGGGAGATGGCCGGCAGGCCAGAGGGGGGTGTGAAGGATCGCCAGCTTTCGAGCGTCGGCTTGTTCAGAAGCAACCCTGTCGAGGCACGCACCTGCTACCGGTTGTGAGGTCGGCGGGACAGCACCCCCCTCTGTCCTGCCGGACATCTCTGCCGCAAGGGGGGAGATCAGCAGCTTCCAGAGAGGGGTGTCTCGCACCAGCGTCACGATCAGCTATGCGCTGACTACTTCAAAAACCCGTTCTTCTTTAAAAAGTCCTCGGCGACGCCCTTGACCGGCTCGCCGCCGACCTGGACGCGGCCGTTCAGCTCCTGCAGCGTGACGAGGTCGAGCTTGGCGAACACCGGCTTCAACAGCGTCTCGATCTCCGGATGCTCCTTCAGCACCACTTCGCGGATGATCGGCGCCGGCTGGTAGACCGGCTGCACGCCCTTGTCGTCGGCGAGCACGACCAGGCCGGACGGCGCGATGCCGCCGTCGGTGCCGTAGACCATGGCGGCGTTGGCGCCGTTGGTCTGGTTGGCGGCAGCACCGATTGTCGCGGCGGTGTCGCCGCCCGAAAGCGTGATCAGCTGCTCGGGCTTCAGCGTGAAGCCGTAAGTGGTCTGGAACGCCGGCAGGGCTGCCGCCGAATTGACGAACTCGGCCGAGGCCGCCAAAACGACCGTGCCGCCGCCGGCGACATATTTGCCGAAGTCGGTCAGGGTCGCCAGCTTGTTGGTCTCGGCAACCTCCTTGCGCAGCGCGATCGCCCAGGTGTTGTTGGCCGGTGACGGCGACAGCCAGACGATCTTGTTGGCATCATAGTCGAGCTTCTTGGCGGTCTCATAGGCCTTGGCGGCATCCTTCCAGACCGGATCGTCGGCCTTCTCGAAGAAGAAAGCGGCATTGCTGGTGTACTCGGGATAGATGTCGATCTCGCCGGCAGTGATCGCTTTGCGTACCACCGGCGTGCCGCCGAGCTGGATGCGGTCGGTGGTCTTGATGTTGTTGGCGTTGAGCACAAGCTGGATGATGTTGCCGAGCACGCCGCCCTCGGTGTCGATCTTCGAGGAGACGACCACCTGGGCATTGGCGGAGGCGGCCGTGATGCCGAGCGCCAACCCCGCGCCGGCCAGAATCTTGACTGAAAACATTGTGAAAACCCCTTGCTTTGGACCGAAATGCGGTGGCCGCATATGAGCATGGCTTCAACGCCCCGTCGGGGCACACGGTTTCATAACAATGGGTACAGACGCAATAATTTTGTGCGGTCGCCGCGATTTCGGCCGGCGCCATGCTGACAGGTCGTGCCAAGCCAAACATAGAACCGATCAGGCGCGGGCTTTGCGCAATGCGGTCAGCTTGAGGGCGCCAAGCGCCACAAAGCAGAGGGCGACGACCGGGAAGACCAGCCAGTTCAGCATCTCCCAGCCCCAGGCATTGTAGATGGCGCCCGACATCAGCGAGGCGAAAGCGACCGAGCCGAACAGGACGAAGTCGTGGAAGCCCTGCACCTTGCTCTTTTCGGACGGATGGTAGCTGTCGGCGACCATGGAGGTGGCGCCGATGAAGGCAAAATTCCAGCCGAGGCCAAGCAGGATCAGCGCCGTCCAGAACTGCCACAAATGCAGGCCGGACAATGCCACCGCGGCGCAGCCGATGAGCAGGACCAGGCCGGTTGCGACGATGCGTTCGGCGCCGAAGCGATGGATCAGCGATCCGGTGAAGAAGCTCGGCGCAAACATCGCCATCACATGCCAGGAAATGCCGAGCGTGGCGTCGTCCGTCGACAGGCCGCAGCCGACCATGGCCAGCGGCGCGCCGGTCATGACGAAACTCATCAGCGCATAGCTGCCGACGGCGCAAAACAGTGCCGCGACGAAACGCGGCCGGGTGACGATCTCGGACAGCGGCCGGGCGTCGCTTGACGCGACTTCCGCGTGGCCGGGAGCCTTGGCCGGGATGCGCAGGAATGACAGGATGATGGCGCCGGCCGCCGCCAGAACCGGAATGGCCACGAACGAGCCGGCAAACATCACCGGCGCCAGCAATTCGCGGGTGAAGATGACGATCTGCGGCCCGAGAATCGCGGTGATGACGCCGCCGGCCAGCACGAAGGAAATGGCGCGCGCCTTGAATTCGGGCGGAGCATTATCGGCGGCGGCGAAGCGGAACTGCTGGACGAAGGCGCCGCCGACGCCGATCACCAGCAGCGCGAAAGCGAACAGCCAGAAGCTGGCGTGGAACAGAGCCAACGTGGAGATGACGCCGCCAAGCGCGGTGACGATGGTGCCGGTCATGAAACCGCCGCGCTGGCCGAGCCAACGGATGATGGCCGCGGCCGTCAACGCGCCGAGCGCCACGCCGATGTTGAAGCCGGTGATTGGCGCCGTTGCCAGCGACTTATCGGGGCCAAGCAGATATTGCCCGGCCAGCCCGCCCATGGAAATGGCAATCGGCGCGGCCGAACCGATAATCGCCTGCGACGTCGCCAGGATGATCGCCGTGCGGCGCGCGTCCCGTGCTGCGCCGGCGACGGTGCCGGTCACAATGCGTCCTTGCCGCGCCCCTCGCCCCGCACCCGGCGCGACACACGGTCGAGCACGGCGTTGGTCAGCTTCGGCTCGTCTTCCTCGTAGAAGGCCTTGGCGATGTCGACATATTCCGAAACGATGACGGCCACCGGCACGTCGTCGCGCTTCATCAGTTCGTAGACGCCGGCGCGCAGGATGGCGCGCAACGTCGAATCGAGTCTGGACAGCGGCCAGTCTTCCGTCAGCGCCTGGCGTATGATCGGATCGATGGTCGTCTGGTTCTCGACGACGCCGGCCAGGATGGCGCGGAACCACTGCGCGTCGGCCTCCCGATAAAGCGCGCCGTCGACTTCCTTGCCGAGCCGGAACGCCTCGTATTCGGCGGTGATCTCGAAGACGCCGCTGCCGGCCACGTCCATCTGGTAAAGCGCCTGCACGGCGGCCAGACGGGCGGCGCCACGCTTATTGGCATGGCGTGTCGCGGGCTGGCCGGGCGAAGCGGGTTCGCTCACGATTGCGCTCCCAGCTTCTCCTTGAGCGCGATCATGGTCAGCGCCGCGCGCGCGGCAAAGCCGCCCTTGTCGCCCTCCGAGCGCTTGGCGCGCGTCCAGGCCTGCGCGTCGTTCTCGGTGGTCAGGATGCCGTTGCCGATCGCAATCGCTTCCTGCACCGAGAGATCCATCAGCGCGCGACTCGATTCATTGGCGACGATGTCGAAATGATAGGTGTCGCCACGAATGATGGTGCCGAGCGCGACAAAACCATCATAGTCCTTGCCTCCCTCGCCCATGCCGTCGAGCGCAAAAGTGATCACTGCTGGAATTTCCAGCGAACCGGGAACGGTGACGACGTCATAGGTCGCGCCGGCTTCGTCGAGTGCTGTCGTCGCGCCGTCGAGCAGCGCGTCGGCAAGATCGTCATGAAAGCGCGCCTCGATAATCAGAAGGTGGGCCTTCTTCTTCGGGCGAATGAACGCTTTGCCGTGTTGGGATGTGCCTGCCATGAATGTCTCCGGGGGTACCGGGTGACTTAGGCTGAAGCGGTCACATTCGCAAGCTTTGTCCGACGCTCAGGCCCGGTCTAATTTCCCAGGGGGGCTCAAAGCCCCTCTTTCACCGCCTCGACCAGTCGCGCGGCGTAGCGGGCCATGGTGTCGATCTCGAGGTTGACCTTGTCGCCCACCTTGCGCTCGCCCCAGGTCGTCACGGTCAGCGAATGGTGGATCAACAGCACGTCGAAACGGGCGCCTTCGACCTTGTTGACGGTAAGCGAGGTGCCGTCGAGTGCGACGGAGCCTTTTGGGGCAATGAATTTTGCCAGTTCGCGCGGCGCCTCCAGCGTGAAGCGAACGGCATCGCCTTCATCCTTGCGCTCGATGATTTCGGCCATGCCGTCGACATGGCCCGACACGATGTGCCCGCCAAGTTCGTCGCCGATCTTCAGTGCTCGCTCAAGATTGACCTTGGTGCCTGATTTCCAGCCCGACGCCGTGGTCAGCCTCAGTGCCTCTTCCCAGGCTTCGACCTCGAACCAGCGTGCGTTGGACCCGCCATCTGGCAGCGCCGTCACCGTCAGGCAGACGCCGCCGCAGGAGATCGAGGCGCCAATAGCGATGGTCGCGGGATCATACGCGGTGTCGATGCGCAGGCCGACGCCTTCGCTCAGCGGCTTGACGGCCGCGACGGTGCCGATATCGGTGACAATTCCAGTGAACATTTCAGATATCTCTCACCCATTCGGCATAGCTGTCTTCCGCGAAGCGCATCTCGCGCAATTTGCGGAAGCCTGCCGGGATATGGTTGGCGTCGATGGGCGATGCAATGCCGCCCTCGCCGATCGCTTCCGGTCCCTGGAACAGCACGATGCGGTCGACCAGTCCTTCGGCGAGGAAGGCGCTGGCTACCTTGGCGCCGCCTTCGACCAGAACGCTGGCCATGCCGAGCGCGCCGAGATCCTCGAGCAGTTCCGGCAAGGCCACGCCGCCTTCATGGGTTTCGGTGCCGATGAAGCGCACGCCGGCACGCTCCAGCACCGACCGCCGCAGCGGATCGGCCCCCAGGCTCGCGGCGACATAGAGCGGCACTCGGTCGGTGCCGGAGACCAGCTTCGAGGCTTCCGGCAGCCTGATCTGGCGGTCGAGCACGATGCGCGCCGGCGAGCGGTTCTCCAGCCCCGGCAGCCGCACGGTGAGCGCCGGATCATCCTCCAGCGCCGTGCCGATGCCGACCAGTATGCCATCGGCTTCGGCGCGCATCAGATAGACTTCGCGGCGGGCGACATCGCCGGTGATCGCAACCTGGCCGGCGCCATACCTGCCGATCTTGCCGTCGCTGGAAAGCGCAAGCTTCAGAGTCACTTCCGGGCGCTTTTTCAGGGATCGAATCAAATAGCCGGCCATCTGCCCGGCGGCTTCCTCGACCAGCACCTTTTCGACCACTTCGATGCCGGCGGCGCGCAGGATGGCATAGCCTTTGCCGGAGACGCGCGGATCGGGATCGCTGGCGGCGCCGACGACCCGCGCCACTCCGGCATTGACCAGCGCGTTGGCACAAGGCGGCGTGCGGCCATGGTGGGCGCAGGGCTCCAGCGTGACATAGGCGGTGGCGCCGCGCGCCAACTCGCCGGCTTCAGCCAGCGCCTCGGTCTCGGCATGCGGCCGGCCGCCGACGGCGGTGACGCCGGTGCCGACGATCATCGGCCCGGCGCCATCGTCGCGAACGATGATGGTGCCGACCGAAGGGTTGGTCGAGGTGCGGCCGGCATTTCTGCGCGAGAGCCTCAGCGCTGCGGCCATGAAGCGGCGATCGAGGGCCTGCTGATCGGCCTTCCCTGACGTTTGGCTTGCCATGCTCAGCCGGCGTCCTCTTCGCCCTTCAGCTCGTCGCCCTTGAGCTCGTCGCCTTTGAGCTCGTCGCCTTTGAGCTCACCCAGCACATCGTGGAAATCCTTGGCCTCGCGAAAATTGCGATAGACCGAGGCGAAGCGGACATAGGCGACGTCGTCGAGCGACTTCAGCGCTTCCATCACGAGCCGGCCGACCTCGCCCGAGGCGATTTCCGTCTCGCCGGAGCTTTCGAGCTGGCGCACGATGCCGGTGACGGCGCGGTCGATTCGCTCGGGATCGACATTGCGCTTGCGCACCGCGATCTCCACCGAACGCAAGAGCTTGTCGCGGTCGAACGGCACCTTTCTGCCGGACTTCTTCACCACCACGAGGTCCCGCAACTGGACGCGCTCGAAAGTGGTGAAACGGCCACCGCAATCGGGACAGACGCGCCGCCGGCGGATCGCCGCGCCATCCTCGGCGGGGCGCGAATCCTTCACCTGCGTATCTTCGGACTGGCAATAGGGACAGCGCATGGAGAGCCTTCAGGTTGGCGATTCTGGCGGAACGATAGGCTTAGAGGTTTTTGCCGGGACGGCAAAGGTTCGGCAACGGCCGCTCGCGCCCTCAGAGATAGCGAGGCGGGAGGAAAATTGCCAGCCGCGCCAGATATGTCAGGGCGCGACGTCCTTGGTCGGGAAGCCGCAGGACGTTCCGAGGTTGCGGTAGGCCTTGGTGAAGCCGTCCATAGGGATGCTGGCGACGGCCTGCTTGCCGAACGTCACGTCGAGCGAGATGACCTGGCGCATTGCCCGCAACAAAGCGAGACTGGTCTTGGCCTGGTTGTCGACGGTCCAGCTCGGGCGGCCGGCATCATTGGAATAGACGGTCGCGGAAACCTTGACGCCGGGGTCACCGAAGGTCGCGGCGATCTTCTTGCCGGTCGGCAGCTCCTTGTTGGCGATCGTGAACATGATCGCGGGATAGGCATCGGGCGGCAGCGCGTCGCCGGTCGAGATCGAAAGCGTCAGCGTGCCGGCATTGCCGCCGCCATCGACAAAGGCCGTGGAGGCAGCGCAGGTCTTGTGGGAATCCTGGCCGGTGTCGAGCGCATCGATGATGGTGGTCCACCTGCCAAAGGTGTTTGTGGCGGGGATATCCGTGCCCGGCTGCGTCTGCTCCTGGGCGATCGCGCCCGACACGGCGACAGCGGCAAGCGAGCCGAGGGAGGCCAGAACGGCAGGATGGAACATGCGCATCGTCAAATCTCCAACAGGCCGCGCCGCCCGGACAGGAGCGGCGCAGAGCGCGGGATAAAAGACGATGCGCCGCTGGCGGTCAACCGAGATAGGGATAGAGCGGGAAACGATCGGTCAGCGCCACGACCTTGGCCTTCACGGCTGCTTCCACAGCCGCATTGCCTTCGTCGGAATTGGCGACCTTCAGCCCGTCCAGCACTTCGGCGATCAGCTTGCCGATCTCGCGGAACTCGGCCTGGCCGAAGCCGCGCGTGGTGCCAGCCGGCGTGCCCAGACGCACGCCAGAGGTGACGAAAGGCTTTTCCGGATCGAACGGGATGCCGTTCTTGTTGCAGGTGATGTTGGCGCGGCCGAGCGCTGCCTCGGCGCGCTTGCCGGTGGCGTTCTTGGGCCTGAGATCGACCAGCATCAGATGATTGTCGGTGCCGCCGGAGACGATGTCGAGGCCGGTTTCCTTGAGGCTCGACGCCAGCGCCTTGGCGTTGGCGGCGACGCTCTCGGCATAGAGCTTGAAGCTCGGCTTCAGCGCCTCGCCGAAGGCGACCGCCTTGGCGGCGATGACATGCATCAGCGGGCCGCCCTGCAGGCCGGGGAAAACCGCCGAGTTCATCTTCTTGGCGATGTCCTCGTCATTGCACAGGATCATGCCGCCGCGCGGGCCTCGCAACGATTTGTGCGTGGTCGTGGTCACGACATGGGCGTGCGGCAGCGGTGACGGATGCACGCCGCCGGCAACCAGGCCGGCGATATGGGCCATGTCGACCATCAGATAGGCGCCGACCGCATCGGCGATCTCGCGAAAGCGCTTCCAGTCCCAGATGCGCGAATAGGCGGTGCCGCCGGCCAGGATCAGCTTCGGCTTGGTCTCATGCGCGGTCTTTTCGATCGCGTCCATGTCGAGCAGATGGTCGTCCTTGCGCACGCCATAGGAAACGACCTTGAACCATTTGCCGCTCATATTGACGGGCGAGCCGTGCGTCAGGTGGCCGCCGGAGTTCAGGTCGAGGCCCATGAAGGTATCGCCCGGCTGCAGCAGCGCCAGGAAGACCGCCTGGTTCATCTGGCTGCCGGAATTCGGCTGGACATTGGCGAAGTTGCAGCCGAACAGCTTTTTGGCGCGCTCGATAGCGAGTTCCTCGGCGACGTCGACGAACTGGCAGCCGCCATAATAGCGCTTGCCCGGATAACCCTCGGCGTATTTGTTGGTCATGATCGAGCCCTGCGCCTCGAGCACGGCGCGCGAAACGATGTTTTCCGAGGCGATCAGCTCGATCTCGTGACGCTGGCGGCCAAGCTCGTTGCGGATCGAGCCGAAGATCTCCGGATCGGCATCTTCCAGCGTGGTTTCGAAGAAGGATTCGAACTTGTTCGACGCTGCCGCTGCAGTTGCCATGGCCTGAAATCCTTCGGTTCGGGGCATTTATCTATGCATATCGTTGCCCCGAAACCGCTGCACGGTTCCGGGCGACATGCATTGCCGCGCCATTAACACAGTTGTTTTCGCCTCGCCACGTTTGCAGCGCGAAATTTGCTGGCCGGATTGCGCCAGAGCGGCCCTGTACCGCTATTTTCGCTCCTGCCGCCCCTGCAGCAAGGCTTCGGTGAGCGTGATCTCGGTAAACAGCGCCCGCGCCGTATGGTCGTTGATCGCGCCGCTGCTTAACATGTCGCGCACGGCGATGCGCTCGGCCTCGATGCCGGCAAGCCGCATTTCGAGCTCCAGCCGCCCGGCTTCGCGGGCCTCTGCCCGGGCGTCGTCGGCCTCGTCCGAAGTGGCGATCCGGCGCCGGTAGCCGGCGACGATGTTTTCGGCGGCGGCAAGCCTGGCGCCGGGCACCTCGCCCTGGTCGTCGTCGCTGGCGCCCGCCATGCTTTCGACGCGGGCGATGGCCGCCTTGGCGGCGCCGATGCGGGCGAGACGCTCCTCGATGGCGCTGCCATCCTCGCCCGGCTCGACCAGCCCGCGCGCTATCTTCGGCAGCGCCACGCTGGCGATGGCGAGCGAACAGATGATGACGCCGGCGGCGAGGAAGATCACCAGGTCGCGCGCGGGAAAAGGCGAGCCGTCCGGCATGGCGAGCGGGAGCGACAGGATGCCGGCCAGCGTGATCGCGCCGCGCACGCCCGCCACCGAGCCGGCAAGCCGCACACGCATCCCGAACGGCTCGGCCTTGCGCTTTCCCCATTTTGCCTTGAGGCCTGCCGCGATGTCGCCGACCCAGATCCAGAGGAAGCGCAGCGCGATCAGGCACAGCGTCAGCGCAATCACCGTCGCGACCGGCTGGATGATCGGGTAATGGCCAGTCAGTTCGGGCGGCACGCGGCGAATGATTTCGGGAAGCTGCATGCCGAGCACGATGAACAGCGCGCCATTGTAGACGAAGGACAAGGTTGTCCACAGCGAGATCGTCTGCATGCGCGCCGAGACGCCGAGGAAGCGGAAGACGCCGGAGCCGCCGGTCAAAAGCCCGGCGGTGACCGCCGCCAGAATGCCTGAGGCATGCAGATGTTCGGCGACGAGATAGGCAATGAAGGGCAGCAGGACCATGACCAGAACCTGCGCCTCGGCCGGAACGCCGCCGATGCGATTCAGAAGCTGCAGGAGCCTGGCGGCGATGAACAACGCGGCGATGCCGGCCAGGATGCCGATGGCGACGGCATAAAAGAAGCTCAGCGATGCATCGGCGAAGGAAAAGCTGCCGGTCACGGCGGCGGCGACGGCGAAGCGGAACATGACCAGGCCCGAGGCGTCGTTGAGCAGCGCCTCGCCTTCCAGAATATGCATCAGCCGCGCCGGCACCAGGCTTCTGTCGACGATCGAGGACACCGCCACGGCGTCGGTCGGGGACAGCACGGCAGCGAGCGCGAAGGCGACGACCAGCGGGATGCTCGGCACCAACCAGTGCAAGGCATAACCGAAGCCGACAATGGTAAAGAAGACCAGCCCGATGGCCAGATCGAGGATCGGTCCGCGCAGCGCGATCAGCTCGCGTTTGGGCGCTCCATAGGCATCGCCGAACAAAAGCGGCGGGATGAACACCAGCAGGAAGAGTTCGGGGTCGATCTCGACATGGATGCCTTTCACCGGCCAGGCGAGCGCGGCGCCGATGGCAATCTGCAGCACCGGCAGCGGCACCCGAACCAACCGCACCAGTGCGCCGGAAAGAGCGACGAAGACCAGCACGGCGAGGATGAAGATTGCGACCTGCATGGCGCGATTCCGGCTGTTTTGAGGACCATGCGCAATTGCCGTTAGTCCGTCCAGATGGGCCTGCGGCGCAACGTCCGGCAGGTGTTCATGGCCTGCATGGCTGGCGGCCACCAGTCTTCTTCTGTTGGGATGTCGAACGGAAAAGGCCACCTTGCGGTGGCCTTTCCTGAAGGAGATCAGCCGCTTAGAGCGAAGAGGTGATCTGCAGTTCGCTGGCGCCATCGAGCGCGTAGACGTCGTCGCGGAACTGCACGACGCCCGGACCCGTCGACCAGGCCGACACATAGAGGAAGTGGACCGGAACCGGGTTGACGACCTGCACCGGCGTGTTCTCGCCGGTCTTGATGGTCGCCTCGAAATGCTGGCGGTCCCAGCCGGGTGTGTCGCGCAGGACCCATGTGACGAGGTCGCGCACGTTCTGGACACGCACGCAGCCCGAGGAATCGAAGCGCATCATCTTGCCGAACAGGCTTTGCTGCGGCGTATCGTGCATGTAGACGCCGTCGGGGCTGGGGAAGTTGATCTTCACCGAGGCCATGGCGTTGCCGGAACCCGGATCCTGGCGGAAGCGGTATTTTGCGGCATCATCCGTCGACCAGTCGACAGTCATCGGATCGACTTCGCTGCCATCAGGCGCAAACAGCCGGATGTGGCTGTCCTTGAGATAGTCGGGGTTCTTCCGCATCAGCGGAATGATGTCCTTGCGCACGATCGAGACCGGCGCGTTCCAGTAAGGATTGACGATGATCTCGTTGATCTTGGAATTGACCACCGGGGTCTGGCGGTCGATCTTGCCGACGATTGCGGTGTGGCGCAGCACGACGCGATCGTTCTCGACCGCCTCGATCTGTGCCGCCGGGATATCGACCAGCACATAACGGCTGCCCAGCGTGCCGGCCTTTTCGCGCAGGCGCTCCAGGTTGGTCTGCAGCTGACCGAGGCGGATCTGCGCCGAAACGTTCATCGCCGCATAAGTGTATTTGCCCATGGCGCCGTCGGCCGGCAGGCCATGGCGCGCCTGGAAGCGCTTGACCGCGGCGTCGACGTAGGAATCGAACGACGTCGAAATGCCGGCGCTCTGCGCCAGGTCGCCCGAAATCATCAGCCGCTTGCGCAGCGGCACCACGTCCGGATCGTCGACGCCAAGCTGCAGCTTCTTGGTCGCCGGCACCTCGCCCCAGCCGCCCTGGGCGACGATGTTCTGATACTGCGCCACCGCCTGTTCGGTGAAGGCGACCGTCTGCAGGCTGAAGATCGGCAGCGTCGAGGCGACCTTGCCGCCTTCCGAGGCGCGGGCGTCGAACTGGTCGTCCCAATTGCCGCGGGCCGAAGATTTCAGGATATCGTCGATGACATCCTGCGCGCTGGCGGCATTGGCAACCATGGCGACGGCGAGCGCGGAGGCTCCAGAAAGGAAAAAGCGGCGGCTGGTTCTCATGGACGTTCCAGACATTCTTGTCGTGTTTGGCTTGTAGCGTTTGGCTGTTGCAGCGTTCGGCTACGTGCTCGATGTTGGGCGATATCGCCCGCACTTTAAAGTTGGCACTGTTAACAATTAGCCAACCATGACCTGCGTCACCTGGCCGTCAAAAGCGGACGGCGATGCGACCTTACAGGCGCGCGAACAGCTTTCGCCGCCGCATACCCACACCCCTCGCTTCCACCGCGAATATGGCGGCAACGTGGCTTTGCGCCGAATTGGAAGCGCAGGCGGCTCGAAAAAGAAAAGGCCGGTGCTTTTCGGCACCGGCCTGTTGGCTGAGACTTGCCTCCGGCCGCGCTTCTTCCGGCGCAGCTGCTATTCAATGGCCCGCTGATTACATCCTGTAGGCAATCGTGTCGTTCCAGAAGCGGTCGAGGCGCTGCAGCGCGCGGTTCATCTGCTTGAACTCTTCGCTGTTGATGCCGCCGACCTGTTCGATCGAGCCGACATGGCGCTCATAGAGACCGGCGACGACTTCCGCCACTTCATTGCCCTTCGGCGTCAGCGAAACGCGGACCGAACGGCGGTCGATGCGCGAGCGCTGGTGGTTGATGAAGCCGAGATCGACCAGCTTCTTCAGATTGTAGGAGACGTTCGAGCCGAGATAGTAGCCACGCGAGCGCAGCTCGCCGGCGGTCAGTTCGGAATTGCCGATATTGAACAGAAGCAGCGCCTGGATGGCATTGATGTCGGAACGGCCGTTGCGGTCGAACTCGTCCTTGATCACGTCAAGCAGACGGCGATGCAGACGCTCCACCAGCTGCAGCGATTCCATGTAAAGCGAACGGATAGCCTCGCGGCGATCGTCGGATACGTTGGCGGTCTTCGCCGCCGGACGCGAATTGATCATTGTCTTTGCCTCTCGTTTGTCGCCCTGGTGATTTTTTGTTTTTCACCTTGATTGCGACACTATCGAATACTCATAAAATTCGACTTAAACGCTAGGGCTAACAAGAGCTTACCGGTAATAGGTTTCGCAAGACGCTTAACGAACGGTCACCCGAGCAAGGATAATTAACCTAAAGATTTACCCAATGGCTGCGGGGCGGCGTTTCAGGCGCGCGCAGGGCGCTTGCGCATCCAGATGACGACGCGGAAGGCGATGTAGAGCAGCGCGACCGCGGCATGCGAGAAGACGATCAGCGGCCGGTGGCCGTAGAGATCGGGGAAGCCGGCATACATGATGGTCTCGGTGACAGCACAGATGAACCAGATCACCGGGCCCCACGACGCCAGCATCCACAGGCCGGCGGCGGCGAAGGGGAAGAACACGGCCAGCATCACCGCCACGACCTGCCAGTGCACCGGCATCAGGTCGAAGCGCCACAGCGGGCCGGGATAAAAACCGATCAGCCGGATCCAGTACAGGATGCCGAACAGCAGGCAATAGCCCGCTATGACGCGCAGGAACCAGGCGAAGATGATCTCGACGCCCGAGGGCTGCAGCACGATGCGCCGCGACGTGACCTCGCTCACAGTTCGAGCTCCCGTTCGAGCGGCGCGAAATAGGCGTCCACCGAAGCAGCGTCGACCTCGGCCAGGCTTGCCGGCCGCCACTGCGGCGTCGAACCCTTGTCGACGAGGACGGCGCGGATGCCTTCATAGAAGTCGTGCCCGGCCAGCATGCGGTTGAGGATGCGGAACTCCATCTTCATGCAGGCTTCCATCGACAGCGTCAGCCCGGCGCTGATCTGGCGCCACGCGACATTGAGGCTGGTCGGCGAGCGGGTGCGGATGGTGGCCAGCGTCTTGGCGGCAAACTCGTCGGCGCCTGCCGCCCGCTCCAGGCTCTCGAGGATTTCGGCGAGCGACGGTTGGGAAAAATGCCGGGCGATGGCTTCCAGCACCGGCTGGGCGGTTTCGCGCCGGGCCGGCACGAAGAAGCCGCGCAGCACCGATTCCGGATCGCCATTGGCGCAAAGCCGGTCGAGAAAGGCAGCCTGGTCGGCGGCCTTGATGGTGTGGGTGGCCAGGCCCGACCACAGCGCATCGCCATAGCGAATGCGGTTGCCGGTCAGCGCCAGATACATGCCGTAGCTGCCGCCAAGGTCGGGCAGCAGATGGCTGCCGCCCACGTCGGGGAAGAAACCGATGCCGACTTCGGGCATGGCGAACTGGGCGTTCTCGGTCAGCACGCGCTGCGAGCCGTGGAAAGAGATGCCGACGCCCCCGCCCATCACGATCCCGTCGATCAGCGCGACATAGGGCTTTTTGTAACTGTTGATGCGGGCGTTGAGCCGGTATTCGTCGGCGAAGAACTCGACCGGCGGCTTCCCGGCGCGGGCCTCGTAGACGTGCATGATGTCGCCGCCGGCGCAAAACGCTCTGCCCTCGGCCTTGACGACGACGACATCGACGCCGGTATCGCGTTCAAAAGCGTCGAGCGCCTTGTCCAGCGCCTTGATCATGCGATGTGTCAGCGCATTGAGCGCCTGCGGCCGCGTCAGCGTGACGACGCCTGCCTTGCCCAACCGTTCGAAGCGGATCTCGTCGCCGCCGCCAAAGTCCATCGTCAGAGAATCCCTCCCCGCGCCTGCGGGACTGAAGTGCTAAAGGTGGCGCATGGGTGCGTCAACCGGCGGGCGCGGTTTGGATTTTCGCAATGCAACGCGACCGTGCTTTGCCCCGGGCAGAAATGCGCGCAGAATTGCCGGCGAAACAGCCTTTCTTCTGATGCAGGGACAAACGCATGACGCTTGAAACCGCAGCGCCGAGCCATGGCTGGGAGATGCCGAAAAAGTTCGACCCGGATGATGTTCTCAGCCGCCCGCTGATGGCCAATCTGGCGACCGTGACCGCTGACGGCGCGCCGCGCAACGCGCCGATGTGGTTCATCTGGGAGGACGCTGCGATCTGGCTGCTCGGCTCGACCGGGGCAAGTGCTGTCAAACACCTCGAACGTGACCCGCTGCGCCGTGGAGATCGTCCATTTCGACAGTGAGGCCGGCATCCTGCTGCATCTCGGCCTGCGCGGCGTCGCCACCATCGAAGCGATGGCGCCGAACCGCTTCAAACGGCTGCTGCACAAATATCTCGGCCCGGAGGCGACCTGGAACCGCTGGTTCATCGACAATGTGGCCGACATCGACCATCCGGACGGGCGCCTGATCCGGCTCGCCCCGGAGAGCATCTTCACCAACAATGTGTCGTTCTTCAAAACCGGCCCCGAGCTGGCGTGGCCGCCGAAGCCGTAAGCAGCGCGTTATCGACTGGCACAATCGTGTCGCATTGGTCAGCGGCAAGGCCTCGTGGTAAAAGCCGCCCCGACCCGGAGTTTTTGCGATGAACAAATTCACCCCCGCGACGAGCAACAAATTCGCACCGGCAAAGCCCGCCGGTGCGCGCAGCGTCGACGAGATCACCGGCAGCCGCCGCTTGCGGCGCATGCGCAAGGCCGACTGGTCGCGCCGCCTGGTGCAGGAAAACCGGCTTACGGTGAACGATCTGATCTGGCCGATCTTCGTGATCGACGGCAAGAACACGCGCGAGCCGATCGCCGCCATGCCCGGCGTCTTCCGCCTGTCGCTGGACCTCGCCGTCAAGGAGGCCGAGCGGGCCGCTAAGCTCGGCATTCCGGCGATCGCCACCTTCCCCAATGTTGAACTCAGCCTGCGCGACCAGACGGGATCGCACATCCTCGACCCGGAAAACATCATCAACCGCGCCACCCGCGCCATCAAGGACGCGGTGCCGGAGATCGGCATCATCACCGATGCCGCGCTCGATCCGTTCACCTCGCACGGCCATGACGGCATCTTGCGCGACGGCATCATCGTCAATGACGAGACGGTGGAACAGGTGACCGCCGCGGCCGTCATCCAGGCCGCGGCCGGCGCCGACATCATCGCGCCGTCCGACATGATGGACGGCCGCATCGGCGCCATTCGCGACGCACTCGACGCCAACGGTTTTTCGGATGTGGCGATCATGTCCTATGCGACGAAATTCGCCTCCGCCTTCTATGGCCCCTACCGCGAGGCGGTCGGCACCGCCGGCCTGCTCAAGGGCGACAAAAAGACCTATTATCTCGACCACGCCAATTCCGACGAAGCGGTGCGCGAGGCCGAGCAGGACCTCGCCGAGGGCGCCGACATGCTGATGGTCAAGCCTGGCCTGCCCTATCTCGACATTATCCGGCGGCTGAAGGATGAGTTCCAAATGCCGACCTTCGCCTACCAGGTTTCGGGCGAATATTCGATGATCAAGGCGGCGGCCGCCAATGGCTGGATCGACGGCGAAAAGGCGATGCTGGAATCGCTGCTCGCCTTCAAGCGCGCCGGCTGCGACGGCATCCTGACTTACTTCGCGCCGGAAGTGGCGCAGCTGCTGAAGGGTTAGCCGGAACCTGGATGCTCCGGGTTCCGGCTTTTCCTCACGCCTTTGGCAAATAAGGAATCGTTCCGGCGAGATCGGTATCGTCGATCAGTTGGAAGCGGCTGTCGCTGCCCTTCTGACGCTCCGCCACAAACGGAGCGTATTGCGGATCGTTGGTGAAGGCCTCGGCTGCCTTTGCCGACGGAAACGCCATGATGGCGATCAGGCTGGTGTCGAGCGGCTTGCCCTCCAGCGTCTTCACATTGCCGCTGCGGGCGAGATACTTGCCGCCATGCTTGTGGACGAGGTCATGCACCGAAGCGGCATAGGCCGGCACCCATTTGTCGTCCTTCACCTTGATGTCTGCGATCACGTAAGCGGTCATTGTCCAACTCCTCATGGATCGGCACCGGACTGCCCGGTGACGTGACCGCTGCCTCGCATGGCAGCGCCGGACCGCTCCAGTCACAGAACTGTACCGGGGGTGCCAGTACAGCTTCTGTACTGGCTGAACTCAGGTTTTCTGAATAAGGTCCGGCAACATCTTTTGGAGCTCACCACATGACACAAGCCGGTTACAAGCAATTCTGCCCGCTCTCCATGGCCGCCGAGCTGCTCTGCACACGCTGGACCATGGTGCTGCTGCGCGAACTGGTGGCGGGATCGACCCGCTTCAACGATTTGCGCCGTGGCGTGCCGAAAATGTCGCCAACCCTTCTGTCGCAACGGCTCAAGGACCTCGAGGCCGGCGGCATCGTCGAGCGGACCGAGATCGCGACCGAGAAGGGCGTGTTCGAATACCGGCTGACCGAGGCGGGCCGGGATTTGCGCCCGGTTGTCGAGGCGATGGGGTTTTGGGGCCAGAAATGGGTCGAGGCCAGGCTGTCGCTCAAAAACCTCGATCCGTCGCTGCTGATGTGGGACATGCGGCGCAATCTGAACCCCAGTCCGCTGCCGGACGGGCGCACCGTGATACAATTCCTGTACCATGACCTGCCGGCGTCAAAACGATCGTGGTGGCTGATCGTCGAAAAGCAGGGCGAGGTCGATCTTTGCTGGTACGATCCGGGCTTCGACGTCGATCTCTACGTCTCGACCGATCTGTGCACCATGACCTCGATCTGGATGGGGCTGACGACAGTTCACAAGGAACGCGACAAGATCAGCCTGACCGGCGATCTCGACGTCGCCGGCAAGATGCAGATCTGGCTTGGGCTCAGCCCGTTTGCGGTGATGCCGAAGCGCGTGGCGGCTTGAGGTCCCTGCGCATTCCACAGATCGGCTTGCCTCTAAAAATACTAGTTGCAAAATGCAATCAGTTTGAATACTGATTGCAAATCACAACTGGTCACCGAAAGGGAGTCTCCATGTCCAAACTTCGCGTCAATGCCTTCACCTTGTCGCTCGACGGTTTCGGCGCCGGTCCTGACCAGGACCTGCAAAATCCGCTCGGCGTTGGTGGCGAATACCTGCACAAATGGATGACCGGCACCCGCACCTTCCACGAGATGGTCGGCAAGGATGGCGGCAGCACCGATGTGGACGACCGGTTCACCATCCGCAGCTTCGACAATGTCGGCGCCTGGATCCTCGGCCGCAACATGTTCGGCCCAATCCGCGGCGAATGGCCAGACGAGAGCTGGAAAGGCTGGTGGGGCGACAACCCGCCCTATCATGTGCCGACCTTCGTGCTGACCCACTACAAGCGCGACTCCATTGTGATGGAAGGCGGCACCATTTTCCACTTCGTTACCGGCGGCATCCACGCCGCGCTCGAACAAGCAAAGGCCGCGGCCGGCGGCAAGGATGTCCGCGTCGGCGGCGGCGTTTCCATCATCCGGCAATATCTGCAAGAGAAGCTCATCGACGAGTTGCATCTGGCGGTGTCGCCGGTGTTGCTCGGGAGGGGCGAGAGCCTGTTTGCCGGGCTGGATATGCTGAAGCTGGGTTACCAGTGCACCGAGCAGGTGGCCACGGCGCTCGCCACGCATGTGACGATCAAGCGGGTATAGTGGCGAAGTAACAGGCGCAGGCTTCTTTCTCCCCGTTTTGCGGGGAGAAATGCCCGGCAGGCAATGAGGGGCAGCGCTGCTTTTGGAGGTTAGCAGCGTCCGACGGCTGTGAATTCGTCGATGCCGGCGCTGCCCCTCATCCGCCCTTCAGGCACCTTCTCCCCGTGAAACGGGGAGAAGGAAAAGTGCTCAATACTTCTCCGGCACGTAAAGCTCGCGCGGCAGGACCTGGCGCTCGTACTCCGGGTTGAACACCCGCTCGGGCAGCGTGATTTCTTCGTGCGGCACGTCCTCATAGGGCAGTTGTTTGAGGAGATGGTCGATGCAGTTCAGCCGCGCCCGCTTCTTGTCGTTGCCTTCGACGATGTACCACGGTGCCTCTGGGATGTTGGTGCGGGCAAACGTCTCTTCCTTGGCCTTGGTGTACTGCTCCCAGCGCACGCGCGACTGCAGGTCCATCGGCGACAGCTTCCACTGCTTCATCGGATCGTGGATGCGCATCATGAAGCGCATCTGCTGTTCCTCGTCGGTGATCGAGAACCAGTATTTGACCAGCGTGACGCCGGAGCGGACCAGCATGCGCTCGAACTCCGGCACGTCGCGGAAGAACTCTTCGACCTGATCGGGTTCGGCAAAGCCCATCACCCGCTCGACGCCGGAGCGGTTGTACCAGGAGCGGTCGAACAGCACGATCTCGCCGCCGGCCGGCAGATGCGGCACGTAGCGCTGGAAATACCATTGTGATTTTTCGCGCTCGGTCGGCGCCGGCAGCGCCACGACGCGGCAGATGCGCGGGTTAAGGCGCTGGGTAATGCGCTTTATGACGCCGCCCTTGCCGGCGGAATCGCGTCCTTCGAAAACCACCACCAGCTTCTTTTTGTGGTAGGCGACCCAGGACTGCAGCTTGATCAGTTCCGACTGCAAGCCGATCAGGTCGCGGAAATACTGCATGCGGTCGATCGACGGCGGATGCGCGTTCTTGTAGATCTTGGCGATCTCCAGCGACAGCGCCGGCTCCGACATTTCAAGCTCATAGTCCTCGTCGAGCGTGTCGGCGAGTTCGGCTTCCAGCCAATCCCTGGCCGGAGAATTCTGCTTCAACTCGGTCATTTCCACTGCTCCGCTTGCCGGCTGACATGAAACCCTGAGCCGACTCGATATAGGCCGCCAATGACGGTTTTATTGCAAGCCGCCGGCCAGCCGGTCATCACTGCAAACCAGCGAGCATTGCCGATCCATCGCCCTGGGATGGCGACAAGCCGCTCAAATTGTCCTACAAACGGCGGACCCGTTCGGGCTTCCCCGCCCTTTCCTGCTAAAACCGCCTCCCCACCAAAACTACGAGGGATCTGACATGGAATACCGCACGCTTGGCCGTTCCGGCTTGAAAGTTTCGGCGCTGACCTTGGGAACCATGACCTTCGGCGGCAGCGGGCCGTTCGCTGCCGTCGGCAATTCCGATCTCGCGGAGGCCTCGCGCATCATCGACACTTGCATAGATGCCGGCATCAATCTCATCGACACCGCCAACGTCTATTCGAACGGATTGTCGGAAGAGATCATCGGCGAGGCGCTCGGCGGCAAGCGCAAGAACGACGTGCTGATCGCCTCCAAGGCGCGCATGCGGATCGGCAAGGGCCCCAATGACGAAGGCCTGTCGCGCCATCATCTGATCCGCGAATGCGAGAAGAGCCTGAAGCGCCTACGGACCGATGTCATCGACATCTATTTCCTGCACGAATGGGACGGCGCGACACCGCTCGAGGAAACCATCTCCGCGCTCGACACGCTGGTTGCCCAGGGCAAAATCCGCTATGTCGGCTGCTCCAACTATTCCGGCTGGCAGGTCATGAAGGCGCTGGGCATCAGCGACAGCCAGCACCAGCCGCGCTTCGTCACCCAGCAGATCCACTACACGCTGGAAGCACGCGAGGCCGAGTATGAGCTCTTGCCGATCTCGGTCGACCAGGGCCTTGGCGTGCTGGTGTGGAGCCCGCTCGCCGGCGGCCTCCTGTCGGGAAAATACCGCCGCGACAGCCCGACGGCGCGCCAGATCGGCGGCTGGTCGGAACCGCCGATCCGCGACGAAGACCGTCTGTGGCGGATCGTCGATGTGCTGGTCGACATCGGCGCGGCACGCGGCGTTTCGGCGGCCCAGGTGGCGCTGACCTGGCTGCTCGGCCGGCCGGCCGTCAGTTCGCTGGTGATCGGCGCACGCAATGAGTCCCAGTTGAAAGACAATCTCGCCGCGGCAAGCCTGACGCTGTCCTTTGATGAACGCCAGCGTCTCGATGCCGTCAGCCGGCCGCCGGTGCTCTATCCCTACTGGCACCAGCAGTTTACGGCGAAGGACCGCTTCGGCCCGGCCGATCTGGTTACGGACCGCAGCGTCATCTGACTTAAGGGCGCCGGAAGCCGCTAGCCCGCGATAAACCGCCAGACCTGCGGATCGGGCTCGATCTGGCCGCTGAGCACGAAATATTTGTAGAGCACGAGCAGGCAGATCGCCTGCTCGGCCCGCTCGTCGGCGAATTTGCGACAATAGGCGTTGGCCGCCGCAACGATGCGCTGGGCCTCGGCCGGATGCTGCTCGAGATGATGCACCCGCTCGGCCAGATCGCTGAAGTCGGGCGCCAGCGGCACATAATGGACATCGGGCTCGAGTTGCCCCTCGGCGAACCAGGTCTCGTAAGTCGGCGGCGGCATCAGGCAGAGCGAGTTCGAGCTCATGATCCATTTCAGATTGGTCGCGACATCATTGCCTTCGAGCGAGATGATGTAGCGGTAGCGGCGCTGCTGATCGATGCTGAGATAGGGCTTGCGGTATTCCGCAGGTGCTGTCGCCCTCGGCGTGCCGACATCGCAGAACGGCAGATTGCGGGCTGCATCCAGCAACAAGGTGCGGATGGGATTGTTGAGTTCGCCGCGCCAAACGACGAGCGGATGCTTGTCGGCGAAGGCGACATCGTCGGCCGGCATGTAGAAATGACGGAACTTGTTCAGCTTGAACAGGACGCCGTTGCCGTTGTCGCCCGCTATCGGCCGGTCCTTGACGATCGACGGCATCTTCGGCACTTCGATGACGTCGCCGAATTCCAGGTCGATGCGCAGATCTGGGTGGAAATAACGGGTGAACTCCTTCAGATCGTAATAGTACATGCTGCGGTCCGACGGCAGCCGGCTGACCGGCACGGCCTCGGGGCTGGGGCTAAAAGGCTCCCGCAGCGTGTTGTAGTAATTGAGCCGCTGGCGGACCGATGCGTCGGAAAGCCTGGCCTGATCGAGCAGCCGGCCGAGCCGGCGCCGGAAAAGAACCGGCGGCGCGATGTCGCGCATGGCGTTGCGCGCATAGTAGATCAGCTTCTGTGCGTTTCTTTGAAGCGTGGCCATCGGTCGTTTTGATTCGAAATCGGTCGGCGGCGGCTCCAGCAACTGTCCCGCAGCCTTTTCTAAACCATTGTGTTCGCCATCACGCAAGTCCAGAACCGCTGGCATCTGCCCTCGCGGCGCTGTTGTGTTTGCCGGCCAATGCTTCTAGGCAGGATCAGGCACAGCGAAAGGAAACGATATGGCTCGACCACCGAATTACGGTCAGGAACGCAAAGAGCGCGACCGGCAGAAGGCCGCCAAGAAGGCGGAGAAGCTCGCCGCCAAGGTCGCGGCCAAGGAGCGCGCCGAGCCTGAGAACGAGGCAAGTTCCAAAACCGACACCGAGACAGAAAAATAGGCAAGACAGGATCACCGGCCCGCGAAACGGGCCGGATCCTGGCAAAATGCCGGTCTGATCAGGCCGATGTGATCAGGCCGGGGCCTTGTCGCTGACGAAGACGTTGACCTCGCGCGCGGCGGCGATGAAGGCGCGTCTTGCAATCATCGCCGGCTTGTCGCCGGCCAGCGCGTCATGGCAGGCCTGCAGCGCTTCGCGGTGCTTGGGGCTGCGCTTGCCGGGCCAGCTGTTGAGCAGGTAATCGGAAGCCTCGCGCACCGTACGCAAGAGCTGAGTGCTTCCCTCCGTGCCCGACTTAACGGTCACGGGTGTTTCAAATCGGTTGTTTTCCATGGCCGCCTCTTACGCCATCGGCGTCCGCGAAGCGAGGCCGAAAGCGGATCGCGACGGCGTTCTTTCGTTTTCGTGACCAGTATCAAGCGGCGACGACGGCAAAACCCCTGGCGCGCAGGCCGCGCCGGTCATTGTGCAACGACGTCACCAGGCGGTCGCGGCTGCCGGCGATATGGGCCGAAAGTCGCGCCGCCGCCGCATCGGCATCGCCGGCCCGCACCGCCGCCAGAATGGCGTGATGCTCGCTCCAGGCGCGGCCAAGGGCCGCCTCGTCGCGCACCTCCAGCCAGCGCGCCCGCGACAGGCGCGTCATGGCATCGCGCACGGCCCGAAACAGGAACTCGTTGCCGGAGAGCCGCGCCAGTTCGATATGGAAATCCATGCCGACGCGGTGCCATTCCTCGCGCGGCGTGGCAGTGTCGCAGGAATCCAGCATCGCCTCGATGACATCGGCTGCGCTCCTGTCGGCCAGCGCCGAAGTCAGCCTGACCGCCGCGACCTCGACGGCTTCGCGGTACACCGCGATCTGTTCCAGTTCGGCAAGGTTGATCGGCGACACGGTCCAACCGCGCCCGTCGCGGCAGATCAGCCCTTCCGTCTCCAGCCGCAGCAGGGCTGCCCTGACCGGCGTGCGCGATGCGCCGAAGCGGCTCTCGATCCAGCGCTCCGTCAGCCGCTCGCCAGGACCGATCTCGAGGCCAAGGATCATCTCGCGAAGCGCTTTTTCGACGATCTGCATCTGCGACATAGTTGCTTCCATTGCTGGCGATCGGCCTTGCCCGTTGGTCTTGCCGATCACATTGAGAGCGCCTGATTGACAGCAGCCGGGCTTTGCGTCCATGAGGTACCAAGTTGGTATCCCAAAATGGTATCCGCAGCAAGCGGACAGGACAGGACATGCCGCAGGACAGTGCAGCGCAGGCCGCCGAAGCGCCTTCCACCTACAACATTCATTGGCGGCGCAACCTGTTCGTGTGCTTTGCCGGATCGTTCAGCACGCTTGTGGCGATGACGCTGTTGTTGCCGTTCCTGCCGCTCTATGTCGAGCAACTGGGCGCCGTCGGCCACGCGGCGATCGTGCAATGGTCGGGCATCGCTTTCGGCGCCACCTTCCTTGCCGCCGCCCTTGTCGCGCCACTGTGGGGACGGCTGGGTGACCGTTATGGCCGCAAGGTGATGCTGGTGCGCGCCAGTTTCGGCATGGCGATCTGCATGTCGCTGACCGGCATGGTGCAGACCGTCTGGCAATTGGTGCTTTTGCGCCTGCTGATCGGCTTTGCCGGCGGTTATTCCTCAGGCTCGACGATCCTTGTCGCCATGCAGACGCCGAAGAAGCGCTCCGGCTGGGCGCTCGGCGTGCTGTCGGCCGGCATCACCGCAGGCTCCCTGGTCGGCCCGTTGCTTGGCGGCGCGCTGCCGCCATTGATCGGTATTCGCGCCACCTTCCTCATCGCGGGCGGCGTCATTTTCCTGGCGGCGCTGGCGACGACGTTCCTGATCAAGGAGATGCCTCGCCCGCCAATGCAGGCACAACCCAAGGAGAAACCAAAGGGCGGTTGGGCGCAGATCCCCGACAAACGCCCTGTCGTGGCGATGCTGGCAACCGGCATGCTGTTCACCTTCGCCAACATGTCGATCGAGCCGATCATCACCGTCTACGTCCAGCAACTGGTCGCGGACGCAAGCCGGGTGACGCTGGTCTCCGGTGTCGTCATGTCGGCGGCGGCGCTGGGCGCCATCCTGTCGGCGTCACGGCTGGGTAAGCTCGCCGACCGCATCGGCCACTGGAACGTCATCGTCGCATCGCTGGCCGTCTCGGCGCTGCTGTTGATACCGCAGGCCTTCGTCACCGAGAGCTGGCAGTTGGTCGGGCTGCGGTTCCTTATGGGTCTGGTGCTGGGCGGGCTGTTGCCCTGCATCACCAGCGTCATCCGCCACAATGTTCCCGATGGGGTCGGCGGCAATGTGCTGGGCCTGGCAATCTCGGCGCAATATGTCGGCCAGGTCGTGGGGCCGCTGCTGGGCGGCTTCGTCGGCGGCCATTTCGGCATGCGCGCGGTGTTTCTCGGCACGTCGGTGCTGATGGCGGGCGGTGCCGCGTATAATTGGCTGGCCCAGGCGCGCCGCACGCGCGACATGCTGGCGATATCGGAAAAATCCTGACAGACAGGTCGCGCCGCCTATCGTCAATCACGGAGCCCGAGACATGAGCATCGCCGAGTCAGCACCAGCAAACAGCGCGCGCATCCTCGTTTTCGCCGGCGGCATTGCCGGCGCGGCGGGCGTGGCGCTGTCGGCGGCTTCAGCGCATCTCGGCGGCGCGTTCGTCGGCACGGCCGCATCCTTCCTGCTCATGCATGCGCCGGTGTTTTTGGCCGTCGGCCTCGCCGGCGCAAACCGGATCTTGCGGATCGGCAGCCTGGTGCTGCTCGTCGGGCTTGTTCTGTTCTGCGGCGATCTGCTGGCACGGGATTTCGTGGGATCGCGGCTGTTCCCGATGTCGGCGCCGATCGGCGGCACCTTGCTCATCGCGGGCTGGCTGGTGATCGCGGCCTCGGCGCTCGTGCGGCAACGGTCCTGACGAGCCAAGAACCCTGCCCCATCAGATATCACACGAGGCTTAATCCTGCCGGTTTTGCGGCAGCAGGTCGCGGTTGCGCTTGGCAGACTTGGTCGGCCGCCGCCTTTCCGGCTGCTCCGTGGCAGGCGAGATACCCCAGTAGTTGCGATAAATGTCTTCGAACAGATGCTTCACGGGATGCATGTTCGTCTCCTCTTTAAGAACTTGAATCGATCCAATCAGCTGGCACGAAAATGCCGGGGCCGATCAGCTGCGCTTGCGTTTCACAAGGTATTGCAGGTCACGCCTCCACGGCCCGACCTTGTCGCGGCGCTTGCGGGTGGCGGCGTCGGAGACTATGCCCCAATCATTGCCATAGATGTCTTCGAACAGATAATTCACGGGATGCATGGCACCCTCCTCTTGAATCGATCCAAGTTGTACTTGGTGAATCCCTTGGATCGATTCAAACATAGACTCTCTCCGCCGTCCGATCAAGGGAAAATTTGAACCGATCCAACGAAAGTGCTAAACAGGCTCCGGTTCAGGAGACGAAAATGACGGCATTGACCTCCGGCAAGACGAGACCAGTGCGGCTTGCCGACATCGCCAAGGCGGCCGGGGTCTCGCACGGTACCGCGTCCAACGTGTTCGCTCGCCCGGAAATCGTGCGCGAAGAGGTCCGCGAGCGGGTCAAGGCGGCGGCGGAAGCGATGGGCTATGCCGGCCCGGATCCCAAGGGCCGGCTGCTGCGCGCCGGCAAGGTCAACGCCATCGGCGTGGCAACGGCAGAACCATTGTCCTATTTCTTCGACGATCCCTTTGCCCGCGTCATGATGGCCAGCATTTCGCAGGCCTGCGACGCCACCGGCGCCGGAATTTCGCTGGTCTCGGCCGCCAACAGCGAGCAGCTCGCCTGGAACATCCAGAGCGCCCTGGTCGACGGCTTCATCGTGTTCTGCATCGAGGGTGGGTCGCGGCTGGTCGAACTGGCGCGCGAACGCAAACTGCCTTTCGTGGCGCTTGATCTCGATTCGGAAAATGAGGCGGTCGCTGCGATCGGCGTCGACAACGTCGCCGGCGCGGGTCTGGCGGCGCGCCATCTGGCCGAGTTCGGCCATCGCAGCTTTGCCGTACTCGCCCTGGAATCTGCCGACGCTGGCTTTGGTCCCGTCACGCAGGAGCAAGTCGAGACGACATCCCTCTACTCGGGCACACGCGACCGTCTGCGTGGCTATTTCGGCGAGCTCTCCCGCTTCGGCATCGACGTCTCGCAAGTGCCAATCTACGAAACCCTCAATGACGAGGCGAGCGTTCGGGCCGGCCTCGATCATATTTTCGCGCTGCCGCAGACGCCGACGGCAATCCTGGCCATGTCGGACAAGATCGCGCTGCATGCGCTCGACTGGCTGCGCGAGCGTAACATTGCCGTGCCGGGCGATGTGTCAATCGTCGGCTTCGACGGCGTGCCGGAAGGCGCCGACTCCGAGCCGCCACTAACCACTGTCGCCCAGCCGATCGCCGAGATGGGCCGGCTGGCCGTCAAGGCGATCCTCGAAAATGACGGCTCGCAGCACCGGCAATTGCTGCCGGTCGATCTTGTGGTGCGGGGGTCGTCCGGCCCCTCGCCTGCTAGCTAGGCGGCTGATGTGGGATCATCGGCTTAGCCTTGGCATCGCGGGCATGCCGAAGGTCTGGTGAACGGCTGGCGCTTCTTTGCGAACCGGCTTTTTGCCCAAGCCGATGCCGGACAGCCACTCAAGATAGAAGGCGAGCGCGAATTGCATGGCGATGCCGGCCGAAATCAGCAAGACGTCATAGGCAAAGCCGCCCGGATTGATCAGCTTCATCACCTGCGCCGCCATGGCGATCAGCGTGCCGGCGAGGAACACCGGCAAGGAGCGCTTGCCGAGCAGGGCAAGCGGATGGTCCGGGCTGAGACGGAACAGGTTCGAGAAAGCCGGCAGGGCGACGATCAGATAGCTCACCGCCAATATGTGCAGGAGCCGCGGCAGCGACAGGAACGTCTTGTCGAAGCCGCCGATCACCACGGGCAGGTTAAACCACGTTATCTCGCCCCAGAGCGGGCTGTGCACCCAGACCGCCGCTGCCGCGACATAGGTCGCCGCGGCGCCCACCAGCCAACGATTGACGGGAATTGTGCCGCCGCGCCTGACATGCAGCATGCCGGCAAGGCCGATGTTGAACAGGAATTGCCAGGACAGCGGGTTGAGGAACCAGAAGCCGGGCTCGGGATAGTTCGGCGGCGCGATCTGCCAGAGGCCGGCGACGAGCCACAGCGCGCCGGAAAAGACCAGCGCCGGCAGCGGCCGGTAGCTGACGAAGAGCAGGAAGAGCGGCGCCATCAACAGCAGCGCCGCATAGACCGGCAGGATGTTGTTGTAGCCAAGCTGGTGGCCGAGCGTGACAATGCCGATCATGACCTCCGGCGTGTTCTTCATCAGCGGCTCGATGTTGATCAGCTTGAGCAGTTCCGGCCGCCGGCCGAACACCGCCGCGGCGCAGAACAACGCCATCACAACCATGGTGGTGACGATGTGGGCGCTGTAAAGCACGCCGGCCCGGCGCCACATCTTCAACATCGCCAGCAGCCGGCCGCCCGGCTGGAACTTGGTGCCATATGCGAGTGCGACCGACATGCCGGAAATCAGCACGAAGGCTTCCGCCGCGTCCGAGAATCCGAAATTCTTGTAGGTCAGCGTTTCGAAGACGGTGCCCGGCACGTGGTCGATATAGATGGTCAGGAGTGCGAGCGCACGGAACACGTCAATGCGCGTGTCGCGATCGGGGATACGCGGAGCGCGATCGGCGATACGCGGAGCGCGATCGGCGATACGCGGGGCGCGATCGGGCGGGACTGGCAGGGTCATCGACAAAAGGCCTCAAAGGAGAGCAAGGATGCTCGCGTTGTTCATGCCGGGATGCGACCATCGGCGCACACCGCTTCGATTCCTCCCGCAGGGAGCATATCGGCGCAGAAACGGTCTGAAATGAGCCTGTTGCAATCACATTTGGCGGAGCGTGAAAATATTCCGTTTTGAAGCTGGCAAAGGACCAATGTCTCCGTGAAAACAACGAGATATGAGCGTGCATCGATATAGCGACGAGAACGCCTTTCTGCACCAGGATCTGGCCTTTCCCTACCGCCTCCTCAAGCCGGAGAATGCCGGCGGCGAGAGCCTGTTTTTACTGCACGGATCGGGTGTCGACGAAACGACGATGGTCCCGATTGCGAGGCAGATCGCCCCTAACGCCACGCTGGTCGCGGTGCGTGGCCGCATCCGCCAAGAAGACGGCTTCCGCTGGTTCGAGCGGATCACGCCGACCAGTTTCGAACAGGCGAGCATCCGTGCCGAAACATTGGCCTTTGCCGCCTTCGCAAGCGAGGCCGCAAAGCGCCACGGGCTCGACCTCGCCCGGGCGACTTTCCTCGGCTATTCCAACGGCGCCAATCTGGTTTCCAGCCTGATGCTGCTCAACTCCGGCCTCGTCCGAAAAGCGGCGTTGCTGAGAGCAATGCCCGTGCTTGACGATGCGCCGGCAACCAATCTGACCGGAAGGCGCGTCCTGATTGTCGCCGGTGCCGCCGATGAGACCTACGGGCCGTTTGCGCCGCCACTGGTGAGGCTGCTCAACAAACATGGCGCCGAGGTCGATGCGCGCATCGTGCCTTCAGGTCACGAAATCGGCGACCCGGATGCCGCCATCGTCCGGCAATGGCTGGCGGGACCAGCATTGGTCGCACGCCAGGCAGGCTAAGAGACCTTGGTAGACCGCATCGGCGCCCGGCGGAACGGCTGAGCAGATGCTCGTCGCCTAGCCCTGTCCCATCCGGTTCCAGGCATCGAGCCCGGCGATCTTGTAGGCTTCGGCCAGCGTCGGATAGTTGAAGGTGTTGTTGACGAAGAAATCAACCGTGCCGCCGAGGTTGATCACCGCCTGGCCGATATGGATCAGTTCGGTGGCGCCTTCGCCGACGATGTGGGCGCCGAGCAGGCGGCGCGTTTCGACCGAGAACAGCAGTTTCAGAAAGCCGGAGTTGACGCCCATTATGTGGCCGCGCGAGGTTTCGCGGAACCGCGCCAGACCGACTTCATAAGCAGCGCCGCTCTCGCGCACCTGCTCCTCCGACTGACCAACGGTGGAGATTTCCGGCACGGCGTAGATGCCATAGGGGAAGGTTTCCGGCGGCGGTGGCAGTTGCACGCCGAAGGCGTGGCAGGCGGCCACCCTGCCCTGCTCCATCGATGTCGAGGCAAGGCTGGGGAAACCGATGACGTCGCCGGTGGCATAGATGTTGGGCGCACTGGTCTGGAAGGTCTGCGGATCGACCTTGATGCGGCCCCGGGAATCGGCCTCGATGCCGACCACGTCGAGGCCGAGGCTGCCGAGATTGCCGCTGCGGCCGGCGGCGTAAAGCACGATCTCGGAGCGGATGGTGCGGCCATCGGCGAGCGTCACTTCGGCATAGTCGGGTTTTGAGACGATTTCCTTGACCGTACTGCCGAGGCGAATGGTCATGCCGCGGTCGCGCATCTGGTGGATGAAGTCGTCGACGATCTCGCGGTCGACGAAATCGAGGATGGTGTTGCGCGGCTCCACCAGCGTCACCGGCACGTCGAGCGCCGAAAAGATCGTCGCATATTCAACGCCGATGACGCCGGCGCCGATCACCGTCAGCGTGCGCGGCAGATGGTCGAGTTCCAGCATCTCATCGCTGTCGAAGACGCGGATCTTGTCGAAAGGCACGTCGCGCGGCCGGTGCGGCCTGGTGCCGACCGCGATCAGCGCATTGGTGAAACCAACCTCCGAGTAGTCGCCATTGTCTGCCGTCAGGCTGACCTTGTTTGGGCCGACGAATTTCGCCATGGCGCGCACGCTTTTGACGGCGTTGCGCATAAACTGGTGCTGCAGCACCTCGACCTCGTGGTCGAGCGTCTTGTGCAGCCGCTCGACCAGGTCGGCGATGGAGATGTCCTGCTTGACCCGGTAGCCGCGGCCGTAAAAGCCCCGCTCGCGCCAGCCGGACAGGTTCAGCACCGTCTCGCGCAGCGTCTTCGACGGGATGGTGCCGGTGTGCACCGAGACGCCGCCGAGGCGCCGGCCCCTGTCGACCACCAGCACCGATTTGCCGAGCTTGGCCGATTGCACCGCGGCGCGGCGCCCGGAAGGGCCGCTGCCGATGACCAGCATGTCGTAATCCATGTAACCCCGTCCCCTCGGCGTCTTGTTGCGCCGCAGCAAGCTAACGCCATCCGTCCACCAAATTCAATCGGCTCAACCGCGTCACACTGCCGAGCCGGACCGATGGACGAACCGATCTTGATTCCGCCCGCGGTCTTCACCATTTCAGTGGCGGCGCACCCTAGCGTGGCGCCTGTTATGAGGACATGACATGAACGCGCGCGTACTTGACGGCGAAATCATCACCAGCAGGCTCGACGACGTCAGGGCCTATGACGGTGTGCGCACGCGGCGCATCCTGGCCTTCATCATCGACTATTGCATCGTGGCGCTGCTCACCATTCCGTTCGCGATCCTGGTGGCCGTGCTTGGCCTTTTGACATTCGGTCTTGGCTGGGCGCTGTATTCCATCCTCGTGCCGGCGGTCGCCATTCTCTACATCTGGAACACGCTGGGCGGTCGCAACCAGGCCACATCAGGCATGAAGATGATGGGCATTCGGCTCGATCGTCTCGACGGCAGCCGTATCGACGGCCTCACCGCCGTTGTCCATTCGGTGCTGTTCTGGGCGAGCACGGTCATCCTGACGCCGCTCGTCCTCCTGGTGACGCTGTTTTCCGATCGCAAGCGCACACTGCACGACCTGCTGCTTGGCACCGTCGTCAGCCGCAGCGACCGTTGAACCGGCGTTCAACCGACGCCAACAGGCATTTGTGCGCGTATGTGAAGGGGTCCGTTCAACCCCGCCTTCACAATCCTGTTGAATTTTTCGCCAGCCAAGCCAAAGGTAGAGCGATTCGCAGGAGTGTTCCCAAGGTTCGATGACGCACCATCCGACCCAGTCGCCGCAGTTCTTCCTGACCGCGCCATCGCCGTGTCCGTATCTTGAGGGCCAGTTCGAACGCAAGGTGTTCACGCATCTGGTCGGCGACAAGGCGCCGGAGATGAACGACCTGTTGACGCAAGGCGGTTTCCGGCGCTCGCAGAACATCGCTTACCGTCCCGCCTGCGAGACCTGCCGCGCCTGCGTCTCGGTGCGCATCCTGGCGCAGGAGTTCACCGCCAGCCGCAACATGAAGCGGGTGATCCAGCGCAATTCCGATCTCATCGGCGCCATGCACGACGCGCAGCCGTCGACCGAGCAGTATTCGCTGTTTCGCGGCTATCTCGACGCCCGCCACCGCCGCGGCGGCATGTCCGACATGACGGTGCTCGATTACGCCATGATGGTCGAGGATACCCATGTTGACACCAAGGTGATCGAATACCGGCGCCGCGGCCCCGACACATTTATCACCGGCAAGGGCCAGGGCGAGCTGATCGCCGTGGCGCTGACCGACAAGATGGCCGATGGCCTGTCGATGGTCTATTCCTACTTCAATCCCGAGTTCGAGGACCGCTCGCTCGGCACCTTCATGATCCTCGACCATATCGCCCGCGCCCGGGCCATGGGCTTGCCCCATGTCTATCTCGGCTACTGGGTCAACGGCTCGCGCAAGATGAACTATAAAATGCGCTTCATGCCGCAGGAGCATCTCGGCCCGAAGGGCTGGGAACGCTACGACCACGAAGCGGTCACGCGCTGATTTTTCTTCTTACCAGATCCTGATCTAAACATTTTCAGCCGAGACGATGCTGGTCTTCCGCCCGTTGGCGGGGCGATTGCGCCGACCGGCATCTGCTCAACTCATTGCGAAGCCGTTGCATGTCCTCTCACAATGCCCACACCAAAGGACTTCTGCTCACCGCGCTTGGCGGGCTGGCGCTGACCATCGACATTCCCCTGATCCGGCTCGCCCATGGCGAAGCCTGGACGATCCTTTTGCTGCGCACCGGCTGCACCTTCGTGGCAGGGCTGATCGTATGGGCCATCTGGCGCTCGTTCAGCAAGAATGCTCCGCAGCTGATACCCGGCTGGTCGGGGCTCGTGGTCGCCACACTCTACGGGCTCGGCGCAATCGCCTTCATCACCGCCGTCTACAACACCTCGACCGCCAATCTGGTTTTCATCCTCGCCTTCTCCACCATGTTCTCGGCACTGCTGTCGTGGCTGTTTCTGAAGGAGCGACCGCAGCCGCTGACGCTTGCGGCAATGGCGCTGATGATCGTCGGCATCGCGATCATCGTCGGCGATTCCGTCGGCACGGGAAATCTGTTCGGCGATGTGATGGCGCTGTGTTCGGCCTTGGCGATTGCCTGCGCCATCACCGTTTCACGCGCCAGCGGCAGGGATATGGGATTCACCGCGCTGACCGGCGTCCTGCTGCCGTTCGGGCTGGCGGCGCTCATGGTCTCCAGGACCGGTTTCCAGGTGGAAGCGCCATGGTGGATCGTTTTCAACGGCGCCGTCATCATGCCGTTCGCCTTCTTCTGCCTAGCCAACGGGCCGAAATACATTTCAGGCCCGGAAGTGGCGATGTTCTATCTCCTGGAAACGGTTTTGGCGCCGGTCTGGATATGGATGATCTTTGCCGAGACGCCGTCGCGCAACAGCTTGATCGGCGGCGTGATCCTGATCGTCACGCTGGTTGCCCATTCCCTGTGGCAGTTGCATGAAGGGCGCAAGCGCCGGGCAGCGCTCGCCGTCGCTTACCCAGCCTGACTTTTCTTCGCCGGGCCGGCGACAATCTCGATCTGCGGCGGCCCGCCTTCGAGCTCGGCCGCCGCGTCGGGAACGGTGTCTTCGGCCAGTTCCACCTCGCGCAGCCATTCGCGCCAGATCGCGACGAGCAGCGCCATCAGCACCGGGCCGATGAACAGGCCGAGAAAGCCCATTGTCTTTACGCCGCCGATCAGGCCGAAAAAGGTCGGCAGGAAGGGCAGCTTGATCGGCCCGCCGACCAGCTTCGGGCGCAAGGTCTTGTCGACGATGAACAGTTCCACTGCGCCCCAGATGAACAGCGCCAGACCCGCCATCGGCGAGCCGCTGGCGGCGAGGTAGATCGACACAAGCGTAAACGACAGCGGCGCGCCGCCGGGGATCAGCGCCATCACGCCGGTCAATGCGCCCAGCGTCACCGGCGACGGCACCCCGGCCAGCCAGTAGGCGATGCCGAGCACCAGCCCCTCGCCGATGGCGATCACGGTCATGCCGGTAACGGTCGAGGAAATGGTCGCCGGCACGACGCGCGAAATCCGCTCCCAGCGCGTCGGCAGGATGCGTTCGCCGAGCCGGTCGATCTGGCTGGCAAAGTGTTCGCCGTCGCGGTAGGCGAAGAACAGCGCGATCATCATGAACAGCAGCGTCAGCAACAGGCCGAAGGCGCTGCCGCCGGCAGCCAGCACGCCGCGATAGATGCTGCCGATATTGGCGCCGCTGACCAGCTGGATCAGCTCGCCGATGCCGCCGGGATGGCCGAAATTGTCGATCCACTGTTCGTTCAGCCACTCGCCGACGACAGGCAGCGAGGTGATCCAGTGCGGTGTGACCGCGCCGTGCCTGTTGGTCTCGATCGCCCAGCCGACCCATTCGCGGACCTCGTTGATGGCGTAGGTGCCGGCGAGCGCTATCGGCACCACCAGGAAGGCGAGGATGAACAGGATGGCGAGCGTCGCGGCGACGGTGCGGTTACCGCCGACACCGGCAAGCAGCCGGCGGTAGAGCGGCCAGCTGGCAAAAGCAATGACGAGGGCTGCCAGCACGGGAAACAGGAACCCGTGGAAGAAATAAACGCCGGCGGCGACGATCAGCACCAACAGCCAGCGCGCCGCCGACAGCGGCGGGATGACGGCGGCCCGCAGCGGTGTCGACAGGCCGAACAGGCGCTGCTGACGTTCCGGCTTCTGGATCTTCGCTTCCTTCAAACGGTCAATTCTCCCCGGCCTACACAGCGTTTATGCACTGTTATAGTGCAGCAATAGTGACGATAGTCCAAATGGTTGGTGAAGCTGCCAATCTCCCCCCTTGTGGGGGAGATGTCCGGCAGGACAGAGGGGGGCGCGAAGGATCGCCAGCCTGGCACCCGACATTGAAGACCCAAGAGTTGCGACCGAGTGGCGAGCCATGACCATTTGATGCGCTGGCGGGACAGCGCCCCCCTCTGGCCTGCCGGCCATCTCCCCCACTTGGGGGGAGATCAGCAGCTTCAACCAAATTTCCCCGTCCGCGGGAATCCCTTCGGCACCATCCGTCCGGCCGACGCTCTCGCGCCGATCCATTCCGCCAGCTCCTCGCGCGACCTGACGAAGGTGCGGTCGGCGGAATCCTGCCAGGACAGGCCGCTCGCCAGCGTGAAGGGTTTCAGGTCGAGCAGACCGCCATCCTTGTATTTCTGCAGGCGAACGCCCTTGCCGCGGCCCATCTCGGGAATTTCGGAGAGCGCAAACACCAGCATCTTGCGGTTCTCGCCGACAATGGCGAGATGATCGCCTGACACCGGGACGCAGGCCTTGGCCTCGTCGGGCGCCTTGACGTTCATCACCTGCTTGCCCTTTCGGGTGTTGGCGACGACTTCCTCCTCAGGCACGACGAAACCATTGGCATCGTAGGAGACGAGCAGCAGCTTGCGCTTCGGGTCGTGGACGAAGGCGGTGACGATGTCCTGGTCGTTGTCCATGTCGACGATGATGCGGATCGGTTCGCCATGGCCGCGGCCGCCCGGCAGCCGGTCGGCGCCGATGGTGTAGAATTTTCCGCCGGTGGTGAAGACCAGGATCTTGTCGGTGGTCTGGGCATGGAAGGCGAGCTTGAGGCTGTCGCCTTCCTTGAAGGTGAGCGTGGAATGGTCGGCCAGATGGCCTTTCATCGCCCGCAGCCAGCCCTTTTCCGAGACCACCACGGTGACCGGCTCGCGCTCGATCATGGCGTGCGCAATGTCGGTCAGATCATGCTCCGGCGCGTCGGCGAACTGGGTGCGGCGCTTGCCGAGTTCGGTCTCGGGGCCGAACTTGTCGCGAACCTGCGTGACTTCCCATTTGATCGTCGACCATTGCTTGGCGTCGGATGCGAGCAATGCCTCGATCTGCTTCTTCTCGGTGGTGAGACCGTCGAACTCCTTGCGGATCTCGAACTCTTCCAGCTTGCGCAGGGCCCGCAGCCGCATGTTGAGGATGGCTTCGGCCTGGGTGTCGGTGAGCGACCAACGGGCCATCATCACCTGCTTGGGCTCATCCTCCTCGCGGATGATCCTGATGACCTCGTCGATGTTGAGATAGGCGATCAGGTAGCCGGCAAGGATTTCCAGCCGCTTCTCGATCTCGCCAAGCCGATGCTTCGAGCGGCGGATCAGCACATCGCGCCGATGGTCGAGCCACTCCTTCAGCACGCCCTTCAGCGACAGGACGTTGGGCACCTTGCCGCGCGACAAAACGTTCATGTTGAGGGGAAACCGGCTTTCGAGCTCGGTCAGCTTGAACAGCGATTCCATCAGAATGCCGGGATCGACCGAACGGCTTTTCGGTACGAGCACAATGCGGACGTCCTCGGCGCTTTCATCCCTGACATCCTCAAGCAGCGGCAATTTGCGCGCGATCAAAAGCTCGGCGATCTTCTCGATCAGCCTGGCCTTCTGGATGCCGTAGGGGATTTCAGTGACGACGATGCTCCAGGTGCCCCTGCCCTGATCCTCCTGGCCCCATTTGGCGCGCACGCGAAAACCGCCGCGGCCGGTCTCATAGGCCTCCAGGATGGATGCGCGGCTGTCGACGATGATGCCGCCGGTCGGGAAATCCGGCCCCTGGACGAACTCCATCAGCTTTGTCACGGGCGCGTCCGGCTGCTCGATCAACTGCAGCGCCGCGTTGCAAAGCTCGGCGGCATTGTGCGGCGGGATGGAGGTAGCCATGCCGACCGCAATGCCGGAGGAACCGTTGGCGAGCAGATTCGGGAAGGCGCCGGGAAGCACTACGGGCTCCTCGTCCTCCTCGTTGTAGGTTGGCCGGAAATCGACGGCGTCCTCGGTGATGCCGGCAAGCAAATCGCTCGCCACCTCGGTCATGCGCGCCTCGGTATAGCGCATGGCGGCGGCGTTATCGCCGTCGATATTGCCGAAATTGCCCTGCCCGTCGACGAGGGGATAGCGCATGGAGAAATCCTGCGCCAGGCGCACCAGCGCGTCGTAGATCGACTGGTCGCCATGCGGATGGAACTTGCCCATCACGTCGCCGACTATGCGGGCGCATTTGGCAAAGCCCTGGTCGGGGTTGAGCCTGAGCAGCCGCATCGCATGCATGATGCGGCGATGCACAGGCTTCAGCCCGTCGCGCACGTCAGGCAGCGCCCGGTGCATGATGGTCGACAGCGCATAGGCGAGATAGCGCTCTTCCAGCGCCTTCTTCAGATCGACCGGTTCGATGTGGTCACCACCGCCATTTTCAGGCGGCAAAATCCTTTTTCCCATGCGGCTGGACTAGCCGAGCGGGTGATTCGCGGCAAGGCGGGGCTGCGGAAATCCGCACTTTGCAGCCTTTGGGCTTACGAGGGCGGCTCAAGGTCCGACAATGGATGTGACGGACTTCATGTTCCCCCTTGCCGTCCCTGTGCAACAGCAGCGGTAGCAGTGCTGTTGCCAACCAACATCAATCTGTTACACGCCCTCTCTAAGGCAGGAGACGGTATGCAGGGGAGCCCGACCTTCATGACATATTCACCGCATCGGGCGAAGGCTCCCGCTCCGATTTGCCTTTCGCCGTGATTTTCGACAACTCTGCGGGAAAGCGCCTTTTTCCCGTCCAGTTCGTCACGGAATGGTGATGGCGTAGAATTGAGAAAACACTTTTTCAGGACTCTCTCAGGGAACTCGCGATGACAATCCAACGTTCGACACTCAAGAAACTTGCTTTTTCGACCTTTTTGCTGACGCTGCCGCTGAATGCCGCCTTTGCGCAAGACACGGCGGTTGCCGACCGACTGAAGGCCGCACTTGCCGTCCAGGGCGTCGATATCACCTGGACCGGCGTTACCGGCGACAATTCCAGCATGGTGCTGCAGGGCGTGTCGGTCAAACCGGCGGCCGAAAAGGAGGCGCTGCCGATCGGCGACGTCAAGCTCGAAGGCGTGACCGAAGCCAATGGCGGCTTCGATGTCGCGACCATCACGACTTCGGCCTTCGAGCACAGCAAGGACGGCGTCACGCTCAACCTCACCCCCTTCGTCATCCACGACGCCAACATCCCGGCTGAGGGCGCTACAGGCCCGCTCGGCTCGATGATGATCTACAAGTCGGCCGAACTCGAAAACCTGACGGTCAAGGTTGCCGACAAGACCGCCTTCTCGGTGGATGGGCTTGCTGTCCAGATCACGCCGCCGGCCGACGGCAAGGCGATGGAGTTTTCCGCCACCACGGAAAAGTTCAACGCCGACCTGACCCTGGTCGACGATGCGAAATCCAAGGAAGCCATCGAGGCCCTCGGCTACCAGAACATCTCGGGCAATATCGAAATCGGCGGCACCTGGCAGCCGAGCGACGGCAAGATGGACCTGTCGAAATACGACATCTCGGTCGAGAATGCCGGCACGCTCGGCATGACCTTCGGCCTCGGCGGCTACACGGTCGACTTCGTCAAGTCGCTGCAGGAGATGCAGAAGAAGATGGCGGCGCAGCCCGAAGGGGCTGACAATTCGGCGCAAGGCATGGCCCTGCTCGGCCTGTTGCAGCAGCTCTCCTTCAACAGCGCATCGATCCGCTTCGATGACGATTCGCTCACCGGCAAAGTGCTTGAGTATGTCGGCAAGCAGCAGGGCATGTCGGGCAAGGACATCGCCAACCAGGCCAAGGCGATCGTGCCGTTCGGCATGGCACAGCTCAACAATCCCGAACTGACCGCCGAAGTGACGGCGGCGGTGAGCAAGTACCTCGACGATCCGAAGAGCCTCGAGATTTCGGCCGAGCCGCCGGCAGCGGTGCCGTTCGCGCTGATCATGGCCGGTGCCATGTCCAACCCGGCCGACCTGACCAAGACGCTCGGCGTCCATGTCAAGGCCAACGAAGACTGATCGAAGTTCGCTCCCTTCTCCCCGTCACTATACGGGGAGAAGGTGCCGGTGTCCGAACCGGATAGATAGGTAACAGAATGGACCGATAGCGTGGGTGACAGTTTTCTTGTCCGCCGGAGGACCGGCAATGGTTTGGCGAGAGACTGGCATCATGGACGAGCGGCTACGGTTTGTTGTGGAGTGTCT
>NZ_JAMYPC010000018.1:0-150749 GCF_040320155.1 Mesorhizobium sp. M0771
ACTCCGGCGCGCTTGGGGCGACCCCCCCCCCGTCGAGCTTCCCTCGACACCTCTCCCCCGATCGACGGGGGAGAGGAAAGGCCCCCCTTCCGCAACTGCTGCGGGACGGGCGGGCAGCGCAAGCTTTCGCAGTTGGCTCGTCATCAGGTACCGGTCGGACGCTTGCCTCACCCGCCCCCACGCGGCATAGATCGGCCATGACAAGCGAACCTTACCGCCCGCGCCGCTCGGTGCTTTACGTCCCCGCCTCCAACGACAAGGCGCTGGCCAGGATCGCGACGCTGGCCTGCGATGCCGTGATCATCGACCTCGAAGACGCCGTCGCGCCCTCAGACAAGATCGCCGCGCGGGACAAACTGGCCGGCATTTTCGCCAGCCGACCGAAACGCCGCTGCGAGATGATCGTGCGCGTCAACGCGCTGTCCAGCGAATGGGGCAACGACGATTTGCTGGCCGCGGCGAAATTCGAGCCCGACGGCATCCTGTTGTCCAAGGTCGCCACGCCGCGTGACATCCTCGAAGTCGGCGACGTGCTCGACGATAATTTTGCCCCCGACAGCGTCAAGCTCTGGGCGATGATCGAGACGCCCAAAGCCATGCTCAATATCGGCGCCATTGCCGAACTCGGCCGCGATCGCGCTTCGCGGCTAAATTGTTTCGTTGCCGGAACGAACGATCTGGTCAAGGAAACCGGCATTCTGGCGACGCCTGATCGGCGCTACCTCGTGCCTTGGCTGATGCAGATGGTGCTGGCGGCGCGAGCCGGCGGCATCGACATGCTCGACGGCGTCTCCAACGATTTTCGCGACCTCGACGCGTTTGCGCGCGAATGCACGGAAGCCGCCGCCATGGGCTTCGACGGCAAGACGCTGATCCACCCCGCCCAGATCGAAATCGCCAACCGCGCCTTTGCGCCCGCGCCCGAAGCCTTGGCCGAGGCGCACGCGGTGAAAGAGGCTTTCGCCTTGCCCGAAAATGCCGGCAAGGGCGTGATTGCGCTGGATGGCAGGATGGTCGAACGGCTGCACCTGGTGCAAGCCGAGAAACTGCTGGCGAAGGCCGCCGCCATCGGCGCATGATCCGCCCCGAAAAGACGAACTCACGACAGGACCTGACCCATGAGACTTTACCGCTTTTTGTCCGCCCCCGACGATTCAACCTTCTGCCACAAGGTGACCGCGGCGCTGAACAAGGGCTGGCACCTGTACGGCTCGCCGACCTACGCCTACGACAAGAAGACCAAATCGATGCGCTGCGGCCAGGCGGTGGTGAAGGATATCGACGGCCAGGAATACGGGCCGGATACGAAGCTGAGTGATTGGTAGGGAAGGCGTCAACCTCCGCGTCTTCGTCATCCTAGGGCGAAGCAAGGAGCGAAGCGACGCGACGCAGACCCTAGGATCCATGCCGTGCCGTTTGCCCTAGAGTGCAGCGGATCAGATGACGCTTGTGCCGGCGCTCGTTACTGCGGATCTGTGCTGTTCGCAGAACCGCTTGCTTTCCTGCACCGCGGCACCTGCACCGCCGTCACGGCATGGATCCCAGGGTCTTCGCGACGGAGCTTCGCTCCTGCTTCGCCCTGGGATGACAAAGGCGGGGGCTATTCCGCCGCCTCTTCGAGCTTTTCCATATCATCGTCCGACAGGCCGAAATGGTGACCGATCTCGTGGATCAGCACATGGGTGACGATGTCGCCCAGCGTCTCTTCGTTCTCGGCCCAGTAGTCGAGGATGGCGCGGCGGTAGAGGGTGATGCGGTTCGGGCCCTCGCCGGTCTGCGGGTTCCAGCGCTCGGCGATGCCGCGGCCCTCGAACAGGCCAAGCAGGTCGAACGGCGTCTCCAGCGACAGATCGTCCATGATCTCGTCGGTCGGGAATTCGGCGATCATGATGACGATCTCGCCGGTCAGCTTGCGGAAATCGTCGGGCAGATGCGCGTAAGCCTCCAGCGCCAGAAACTCCATCTCCTCGATCGAGGGCGAGAGTTCGTCGTGCCAGGTGCGGGTCTTGTAGATGCGGGCCATGCTTTGTCCTTTGATCCCGGCATATAGGCTTTCCCTCCGGACTCGGCAAATGGACGGGTCCCTGGCCAATGACTGTTTCTTTGCACCGAATGACTGCGACCAAAGCCTAAGGTTGGCTCGCTACCTTTGATCAAGGAATAAATTCCTTCTGACTCCGCTTGACTCTTTCGGCACCCTCTGGAATCTATAGGAACATAACAGGAACAATTATGAGAGAAATTGACCGTCATGGCGACATCAGCCGTGGCGCGGGAGACTGTTTTTGCCCTGCGCCGCCAGATCGCGAAGATCGAGGGAACGCTGCCCGAGCGCCTGGCCGTGCCGGCCGGCGAGCGACCTCGTGCGTGCCCTGACAGCGCTATCGGCGGTGCGCCCGAACCTAATGCCGATGTCACCATCATCCGCCGCGGGCTTGCCGTGGCTTCGCCGGATGCTTTCCTGGCCACCGGCGTCGAGCGCCTCGATGCGGCGCTGAGCGGCGGCCTGCCGAAAGCCGCCTTGAACGAAATCCATGGCCTTGAGACCCGCAATGCCGGGGCCGTCGCCGGCTTTGTGCTGTCGCTGGTCAGCCTGATCCTCAGGGGCCAGCCCTTGCCCGTGCTGTGGATCGGCACATCGGAGATTTTTCGCGAGGCCGGCTTTCCCTATGCCAGGGGATTGCAGGGCATGTTCGGTATCGCCCCGGAGCAATTGCTGTTTTCCGAGGCGCCGAAACTCACCGATGCGCTGTGGGTAGCCGAGGAGGCCGCGAAGATGACGGCGCTCGCCGCAATCATCCTCGAAATCCGTGGCAGCCCGCAGCGGCTCGACCTCACCGCGACGCGCCGGCTGCACGCGCGCGCCCAAAACGCCGGCCGGCCGGTGTTCCTGCTGCGCCAGGCCGGCGAAGCCGAGCCGACCGCCGCCCCGGTGCGCCTCATCGTGTCGGCTGCACCAGCGGCGAGCCGCCGGACGATCGCCGGGTCGCTCGCCGGCTCGATCGGCCGGCCTGCCTTCACCGTCAGCATCGGCAAGAGCCGCACCGCTCTGCCTGGACAATTCACACTGGAGTGGAACCCCGATGAACACGCATTCGAAGAAAGAAAGCCCCGCGAAAAACGGGCAGAGAATTCTGTCGCTGTGGTTCCCGCATCTGGCGGCAGAACGGATCCTGCGCCAGCGCCTGGGACGGTCGTGGCGTTCCCGGCCTTCGGATCATCTGCCGCCATCTCACCCACCGCTCGTGATCAGCCATCGCGACCGCAACGCCCAGCGCATATCGGCCCTCGACGAGCGGGCTGAGGCGCTGCATCTGAAGCCTGGCATGGGCATTGCCGATGCGCGCGCCATGCATCCCTCGATCGACATCGTCGAGGCCGATCCGGACGCCGATCGCCGGCTGCTCGAAGGCCTCGCCGACTGGTGCGATCGCTATACGCCGCTGGTGGCGCTCGACGGTACTGATGGCCTTTATCTCGACGTCACCGGCTGCACGCATCTGTTCGGCGGCGAGCGCGCCATGCTGGACGACATCCTTGCGCGGTTTTTCCAGCAGGGTTTCGATGTCCGCGCAGGGTTGGCCGCGACGCCGGGTGCAGCCTGGGCGGCGGCGCGCTTCTGCGGCAACCGCATCGTTGTCTCCGGCGAGGAGGAAGCGCTGCTCGCCCCCTTGCCGCTGGCGGCACTGCGCATCGAGGCCGATATCCGCGCCAGCTTGGAAAGCGTCGGCCTGCGGACCGCCGGCGCGGTCATGGCAGCGCCGCGCGCGCCGCTCGCCCGTCGCTTCGGCGCGACCTTGCTGTTGCGGCTCGACCAGGCGCTCGGCCGCCTCGACGAGGCGGTATCGCCGCGCCTGCCCGTGGCCCCGCTTTCGGTCGAACGCCACCTGGCCGAGCCGGTCGTGCTGACCGCCGAGATCGAACGGCTGGTGCTCTTGCTGGCGGTGACGCTGAAGGCCGATCTCGAACGCCGCGGCGAGGGCGCAAGGATGCTGGCGCTGCTTTTGTTTCGCGTCGACGGCGCCGTCAGCCGCATCGCTGTCGGTACCTCGCGACCGTTGCGCGAACCCAAGCTTATCCAGCGCCTGTTCCATGAGCGGCTGGCCGCGCTCGAACAGGACATCGATGCCGGCTACGGCTTCGACCTGGTGCGGCTTTCGGTGCTGGCGGCCGCCGGCTTCGACATGCAGCAGGCCGATTTGACCGGCGAGACCGAGGATGACGGCGCCGACATGGCACTCTTTGCCGACCGCATCCGCGCCAGGCTCGGCGACAGTGCGGTGCTGAAACCGGTCGCCCTCGAGAGCCATCTGCCGGAGCGCGCCATCGCCACCATCCCGTTCTCGGAAGCGCCACAACGCAAAACACCGCTCAGGAAGCCGGGCTCGAAAGACGCGCCGCGCGCAACCATCTTCCCGCCGGAACGGCCGATCCGGCTGTTCCGTTCGCCCGAGCCGATCGAGGTGCCGGCCACCGAAATGCCTGAGGGTCCGCCGATGAATTTCCGCTGGCGCCGCGCGCTCTACCGGGTCGCGCGCGCCGAGGGGCCGGAACGCATCGCGCCGGAATGGTGGCGTGAAACGTCAAGCGATCCGCTCACATCGACGCGTGACTATTTCCGGATCGAGGATGCCGACGGCCGCCGCTACTGGCTCTACCGGCAAGGCCTCTATGGCAACCCGCAGGTGCCGCCGCGCTGGTTCATGCATGGGGTCTTCGCATGAACGCGCTGACCGTCATCCCCTATGCGGAATTCGGCATCCAGTCGAACTTCTCCTTCCTGCGCGGCGCCTCCAAGCCGGAGGAGCTGGTGGTGGCGGCCAAATTCCTCGGCTTTTCCTCGATCGGACTGGCAGACCGCAACACGGTGGCCGGCGTCGTGCGCGCCTGGCAGCAGGCCAAGGTCGAGAAGCTCGCCTATCACCCCGGTTGCCGCCTGGTGTTCGGCGACGGCACGCCGGACATTCTCGCCTATCCGCAGAACCGCAAGGGCTGGGGCCATCTCTGCCGCATGCTGACGCAAGCCAATTTGCGCGATGAAAACGAGAAGGGCGCGACCCTTCTCCAGCGCAGCGACCTGCTCGAATGGGGCGACCTGCTGTCGCTGGCGGTGCTGCCGGATCTCTCGGCGAATGCCGACGATCCCCTGGCATTGGTCCGTCAACTGAAAGACCGTTTCGGCGCTAATTTGCGGCTAGGCATGGCGCCGGATTATCGCGGCAATGACCGTTTCCGCATCGAGCAGGCGGCGGGCATGGCGGACATCGCCGGCGTGCCGCTGATGGCGACCAACGACGTGCTTTATCACAGCGCCGAGCGCCGCTCGCTGCAAGATGTGCTCACCGCCATCCGCCTCAATTTGCCGGTCGCCGAGGTCGGGCTGGAGCTGACGGCCAACGCCGAGCGCCATCTGAAGCCGCCGCTGGAAATGGCCCGTCTCTTCCGCCGCCATCCACGGGCGCTGGCCGAGACGCTGCGCTTTGCCGGCGAACTGACCTTCTCGCTCAGCGACCTCCAGTACAATTATCCCGACGAGCCGACGCAATCAGGGCTTGGGCCGCAGGCCGAGCTAGAGCGTCTGGCCAGGGAGGGGGCCGCCACGCGCTATCCGGCGGGCGTCCCCGCTTCCGTCTTGCAGCGCATCAGTGAGGAGCTCGCTCTGATCGAGCGTCTGAATTATGCGCGCTATTTCCTGACCGTTTACGACATCGTCCAGTTCGCCCGCAATGAGGGCATTCTGTGCCAGGGCAGAGGCTCGGCCGCCAACTCGATCGTCTGCTACTGCATTGGCATCACCGAGGTCGGCCCCGAACGCATCGACACGTTGTTCGAGCGCTTCATTTCCGAGGAGCGCAACGAGCCGCCCGACATCGACGTCGATTTCGAGCATGAGCGGCGTGAGGAGGTGATCCAGTACATCTACTCCAAATACAGCGCCAAGCGCACCGCGCTGGCTGCCGCCGTCATCAGCTATCGCGGCCGCTCGGCGCTGCGCGAGGTGGCCAAGGCCATGGGCCTGTCGGACGATGTCCGCATTGCGCTCTCCAGTTCGATCTGGGGCTGGTCGACCTCGGAGCTCGGCGAGAAGGAGGCGCATGCCGGCGGCCTCGACAGCAACGAGACCTCGACCCGTCACGTGATCGCCCACGCCAACGAGATCATGGGCTTTCCCCGGCATCTGTCGCAGCATGTCGGCGGCTTCGTCATTACCCGCGACCGGCTCGACGAGATCGTCCCCATCGTCAAGACGGCAATGGACGAGCGCAAGATGGTCGAGTGGGATAAGGACGATCTCGACGCGGTGAAGATCCTGAAGGTCGATATTCTGGCGCTCGGCATGCTGACCTGCCTGAAGCGCGCCTTCACCTTGCTCACCGACCATTATCCGAAGGCCCGGGATGATTACGGCCGACCCTATGTGCTGGCCACCCTGCCGCCGGAAGAGAACGACGTGTACGACATGATCTGCCGCGCCGACACGCTCGGCGTCTTCCAGATCGAATCGCGCGCGCAGATGTCTATGCTGCCGCGTCTACGCCCGCGCGAATTCTACGACCTGGTCATCGAGGTGGCGATCGTGCGGCCCGGTCCGATCCAGGGTGATATGGTGCATCCCTATCTGCGCCGCCGGCAGAAAAAGGAAATGCCTGAGTACCCCAAGCCGGAACTGGAAGAAATCCTGGGCAAGACGCTGGGCGTGCCGTTGTTCCAGGAACAGGCGATGAAGATCGCCATCGTCGCCGGCGGCTTCAGGCCGGGCGAGGCGGACGAACTACGCCGCGCCATGGCCACCTTCAAGCGCACCGGCACCATCGGCAATTACCGCCAGCGCATGATCGACGGCATGGTCGGCAAGGGATACACCAAGGACTTCGCCGAGCGCTGCTTCAAGCAGATCGAAGGCTTCGGCGAATACGGCTTTCCCGAAAGCCACGCCGCCTCCTTCGCTTTGCTCGTCTATGCCTCCTGCTGGTTCAAGACCTTTTATCCCGACGTGTTCTGCGCCGCGATCCTGAATTCGCAGCCGATGGGGTTTTACCAGCCGGCCCAGCTGGTGCGCGACGCGCGCGACCATGGCGTCGATATCCGCGACGTCGACGTCAATTTTTCCGACTGGGACTGCACCCTGGAGAAAGCCCAATTCGATCCGGGCCGCATCCTTGCGCGCCATGCCGAAATGCGCGGTGTCATCAAGACCCGGTGCGCCGTCCGGCTTGGCTTCCGTCAGATCAAGGGCTTGGCCGAGAAGCGTATGGAAGCTTTCACCGCGCGGCGCGGCGCCGGCTATACAAGCGTCAGGGATGTCTGGCTGCGCTCGGGCCTCGATGTCGGCGAAATCGAAAGACTGGCGCAGGCTGACGCCTTCCGCTCGCTCGGCCTCGACCGTCGTGAAGCCTTGTGGGCGGTGCGCGCGCTGGATGGCAAGAGCGCCGCCGAACGGCTGCCGCTGTTCGACCAGCCGGCGATCCGGCTGCGCGAACTCGAGCCCGAGACAAAACTGCCGACAATGCCGCTCGGCGAGCACGTCATCCACGACTACCGCGCGCTCGGCCTGTCGCTGAAGGCGCATCCGGTCGCCTTCCTGCGCGAGCGGCTCGACCGCGCCGGCGTCATTCCCAATGCCAATCTCGGCTCGGTGCGCGACGGCAGGCGGGTCTCGGTCGCCGGCCTGGTGCTGGTGCGGCAGCGGCCCGGCAAGGGCAATGCGATCTTCCTGACGCTGGAAGACGACAAGGCCGTCGCCAACGTCATTTTCTGGGAGCGGACCTTTACCCGTTTCCGGCCCATCGTCATGGGCGCGCGCTTCGTCAAGGTCACCGGCAAGCTGCAGTCGGAATCCGACGTCATCCACATCGTCGCCGAGAAGATCGAGGATTTGACGCCGTGGCTGACGGTGCTGCTGGAAGAGATGACGCCGGCTGCCCGGCCCGACATTGCCACCCTCTCGGACAAAGCTGAAAGGGTCATGCCCAAGGGGCGGAATTTTCAGTAGGCAAGTGCAGGGCGGTCGGGAGCCCATGACATTAATGCCGGCAAGGGCAGAGGGGGGCGCGAAGGATCGCCAACAGAATGGCTTCTTAGGCTGAGGTCCGTTTGAACCACCCCTGGCCCTTCAGCCCGGCCCACCCAATCGCGGCGGCGACAGCACGTCTTCCGCCGAAATAGTCCGCGCCTCCGAGGGCAGCATGATCGGGATGCCGTCGCGCACGGGATAAGCGAGCTTGGCAGCCCGCGAGATCAACTCGCCGCGCACCGGGTCCCAGGCCAGCGGCCCCTTGGTCAGCGGGCAGGCCAGCAGCTCCAGCAATTTTGGATCGACATTGACCGACTTGCCGTCACGCCCATCCGCAGCCATTGGATCCCCCTTCAGCCATCGGCTCAGCCCTTATTGCAGGCTGGAACCAAAGTCCTCATTCTCGCGCGCCAGCGCCATTTCGGTGATCGCGATCAGCGTCTCCGCGCGGGCTTTCAGGTCGGGCGCCTCCAGCAGCGCCTGTTTCTCGGCCGGTCCGTAGGGCGACATCATCGACAGCGCATTGACCAGCATGGTATTCTCGGCGCGGCTGACGCTTTCCCAATCGGCTTCGAGATCGTTGGCCTGCAGATAGGCGCGAAACGCTTTCAACAGCGCCGGCCGGTCGATCTCGCTTGCCGCCTGGTCTTCGGCGAGATCGGTGAGGAACGGCGCCAGCTTGCATTGCCGGAACGGCGTCTTCACCGGCAATTCGCTGGTGATGCGGAAACGGCAGACGCCCTGCAGCGAAATCAGATATCGGCCGTCGCCGCTCTCGGCCATCGAGATGATGCGCCCGGCGCAGCCGACATTGCACAGTTCCGGCTCGCCGTCGGCGCGCAACGCGCCATTGAGGCTGGGCTGGACGATGCCGATCAGCCGCGCGCCGGCGATCGCCTCATCCACCATCTGCAGATAGCGCGGCTCGAAAATGTTGAGCGGCATGCGCCCGCCCGGCAGCAGCAGCGCGCCGGCAAGCGGAAACACCGGAATGGTTGCCGGCAGATCCTTGCCGACCCGGTAAAATGCGTTTCCGACCTGCACCTTCACTCCTCCGACCCGCTCGCGCGCGATGTTATCGGCCTAATCTGGCGCGGCGGCCGCCGACCGCAAGGCCCGACAGCCACGCCCCGGCAATTTGGCCGGCAAACGGCTCAGGAAAACAGCAGCGACGACAATTTGCGCCGTGCCGCCAGCGTCGCCTCGTCGGTCATGCCCCAGGCCTCGAACAGTTTCAGCAGCTGCGCCCTGGCGCCGTCCTCGTTCCACGTCCGGTCGGCTTTTATAATCGCCAGAAGATTGTCGGCCGCCGCATGGCGCTCGCCCTTGGCGTTCTGGATCATGGCGAGGTCGAAACGCGCCTGGTGGTCGCCGGGATTGGCGGCCAGTCGCTGCTCGAATTCAGCTGGATTGCCAAGTGCTGCCGCTTCCGCAGCCAGCGTCATCTTGGCACGCAGCGCGGCAAGTGCCGGCGCATTCTTCTTGGCCTCCGGCGCCGTTGCCAGCAGCGCCTCGGCGCCGTCGCTGTCGCCGGCCTCGAACAGAAGCTCGCCCAGCCCGGCAATCGCCTCGATCGTCTCCGGCGCCTGCGCCAGGATGGCGTCGTAAATGTCGGCTGCGGTCTGCGCATCGCCCGCCGCATGCGCTTCCGCCGCCGCGGCCAGTGCTTCGGCGACGGGCGGCGCGCCATTGCCCTTGCCGCCGACCTTGGTGATGAACTCGGCAATCTGGCTCTCGGGGATGGCGCCCATGAAGCCGTCGACAGGCTGGCCGTCCTTGAAGGCGATGACCGCCGGGATCGATTGGATGCCGAGCTGGCCGGCGATCGAGGGATGATCGTCAATGTTCATCTTGACCAGCTTGACCTTGCCGCCGGCGGCCTTGATCGCCTTTTCCAGAAGCGGCGTGAGCTGCTTGCAGGGCCCGCACCACGGCGCCCAGAAATCGACCAGTACCGGCTGTTTGCGCGATTCCTGGATGACGTCGGCGGCGAAAGTGGCGGTCGTGGTGTCCTTGATCAGCTCACCAGCGGCAGGTGCTGCGCCGGGTGTCGGGCCAAGTGCCGACTTGGCCGGCTCGGCGCCGCCATATCGCACGGAAGTGGTGTATTGGCCCGAATTGCCGCCGAATTGGCCGCCAAACGGATTGTTGTTGTCGCTCATCTCGTCGCCCTTCCGGTCGCGCCCAGCGGAGCAGCGCGACGTCCTTAACTAGAGGTCAGTTTTCGCCATCCATGTGGCGATCAAGCCGAGACTTTCAAGATAGCAGCATCATGTCCGGTTGCCTCGACGAATCTGATGAGGTCGGCGGACGCGATCGACGTCGTCGCCTCATTGGTCAGCGGATGCGCGTTGACTGTCGCATGTGCCATCAAATCCTGGTCGAGCACCACCTTGACCCGTCTTTCGGTGTCGTTGATCAGCCCGAACACGGTGACCGCGCCCGGAATGACACCGAGCAGCTCCATCAGCATCTCCGGCTTGCCGAACGACACCCGGCCGGCGGCGCCGATGATCGTGTGGATCTGCTTCAGGTCGACCACCGCCTCCTCGCCGACGCTGACCAGGAAGAAATTGTCCTTCTTGTCCTTGAGAAACAGATTTTTCGTGTGCCCGCCCGGTATCTCGCCGCGCAGCGACTGCGAATCGGCCACCGTATAGAGCGGCGGATGGCGCACGGTCGACACTGATATGCCGAGATCGGCAAGAAAGGCGAAAAGCTCGGCTTCGGTCTTCGGCATTGGTGGTCTTCCCCTGTATCGGCGCGCGGCAAAGCCGTTTACGGCCAATGATGCCGCCGAGACAAGACCGTCATGCGGGAAGTCGATGAACCACCCGCGTGGCCGACAAGGTTCGGCCAGGCGAATTTGGCGCGGCTAAAAAGCCCGTCATTTCCTTGTTGCAATCGCCGCGCTCTTCAGCCATATAGGCCCGGCTTGCGGCCCCGAGGGCCGTGTGAGCGGGTGTAGCTCAGGGGTAGAGCACAACCTTGCCAAGGTTGGGGTCGAGCGTTCGAATCGCTTCACCCGCTCCAGTTTCCTCTAGGGGAATCAAGCGATGAAGAGGCGCCTTTCGGGGCGCCTTTTGCTTTTTCCAGACCGGCGATGTAAGCGCGTTGCGGGACACTTGTTCTCCCTCAGAACCAGGCGCAGGTAAGACGGCGTGGCGCACAATCCCTCGGGTTCAATTTCGGCGAAAGGCGGCACCGCATCCGAAGCGCTTGCTTGGCTGGCGTTGCGGAACGCCGCGTCCGAATGCGGCTCAGGCTCGCGCTTGATCGACCCGCAGCCCCTGCGCGCACTCCCGGCGGGACGCAAGTGGGCGCATGAGATTGCCAAGGTAATCTTCGATGGCCTCATGGCAGGAAGCCTGTCGGTGCCGGCGCAATTGGCTGCCGGATGGGCGAGGTTCGGCAGCGCAACCACCGCGTTGATCATCGAACTCGGCAAGATCTGGGACAATCCCGCAGCAGCTCGCCGCGTCCAGTACCAGCTTGAGCAAATGCTTCTCGAATCCGACGATCTTGCCACGCCGCGCAGGCTGGCGCGAACGCTCGGAATTCGCGTCGACGCTCGCAACCCGACCGCGACCGAACTGCCGGAAGGCATCGATCAGATCTATGCCCATCTGATGCTGGATGGCCGGATCGAGGCTGTAGTGCAGTTCGGTGCACTCGGGACGGTGACAAGCGATCATTGGATTGAATTGATCCTGGATGTAGTGCCTGCTGAGCGGCTTGCGGGAGGATCGCCTGCACCGCAAAAGGGCGCCGGCGCGACCACGTCAAACACGCCTGCAGCCGAGGCATCGTTTGCCATGGCGGGAAGCGAGCCCGATCAGGACAGCCACTTCGGCAAACTCGCGCAATTGGCCGCACAGGCGCATGACCTGGTTCGGTCGAGCGCTGAACCGTCAGAGCCTGTTGCGCCGCGCCGCGCACGGGTCGCGGACAAGCACGACAAGGATCGCACGGCGTTCTGGAACAGCTATTTCGCGACCGAGGATCCGTGGAACTACGGTTCGTCCTATGAGCAGGAGAAATACGAGCGCCAGCTCGAAATCCTGCCTCCCGGTCCCATCGGGCGGGCGCTTGAACTGGCCTGCGCGGAGGGCCACTTCACGCGGCAGCTGGCTCCGCGTGTGAGCCATCTGGCCGCAACCGACATTTCCGCCATAGCCGTCGAGCGAGCCCGCGCCCGATGCAACGATCAGCCGAATGTCGAGTTCGGCGTACTCGATTTCGCTGCCGACACGCTGCCGGGTGAGATGGATCTGATCGTCTGTTCGGAAGTGCTCTACTACTTGGATGACCTCGCCGAGCTACGGCGCATCGCCAGGAAATTCGCCGAGGCGTTGGCGCCTGGCGGCAGCTTCATCAGCGCACACGCATTCGTGTTGCGTGACAATGTCGAAAAGACGGGCTTCGACTGGAACACATTCGGTGCCCAGTCGATCTCCGAGACGCTGGCGGCGACCGAAGGCCTCGTCCTCGAGCAATCGATCCAGACCGAGCTCTACCGCATAGATCGCTTCCGCCGCCTGTCGTCGGACGATGTGGCGACGGAACCGGTGATTGCTCATGTGCCGATCCGCGCGCCGATCGAAATCGGCGTCGCGCGAAATATCGTCTGGGGTGGAGCGCGAGCCTTGCGCCGCGACGTCGCACGTAACGAGCAGCGCCGGCATATCCCTGTCCTCATGTATCACGGCGTTGCCGATGGAGGTCCGGCCGCGCTCGCTCGCTTTCGGCTCACGCCCGCCGCATTCGCCAGCCAGATGGCATGGCTGCGCGCCAATGGCTTTTACGCCATTGGCTCCGAGCAGTTGGAGCAGTTCATCACCAACCGTCAGCCTTTCGTCGGCCGCCCGGTGCTCATCACCTTCGATGACGGCTTCCAGAACTTCGCCGACCATGCCTGGCCGATCTTGCGCGCCAACGACCTGACCGCGGAAGTGTTCTTGGTGACGGACCTGGTGGGCGAAAGTGCAAAGTGGGACACCGACATCGGTCCGCCGACGCCGCTTATGGGCGCCGGGACGGTGCGACGCCTCGCTGCCGAAGGCGCCTTCTTCGGCAGCCACATGGCGACGCATCGCGCCATCGATGGTCTGTCGAGCGCTGACCTGGCCGCTGAGCTCCTGCGCTCTCGTCTGTTCATCGAACGCTGGACCGGCCGTCCAACCACGGCGTTCGCGGCACCCTTCTCCGTCACCGACCGACGGCTTGGCCGGCTGGCCAGGGAGTGCGGCTATCGAGTAGGCTTCGGCCGCAGGCACGGGCCGGCGGACCTCGATAGCGATCTCATCGACCTTCCGCGCATCGAGATTCGCGGCGACCGCTCGCTCGATGACTTTGTCGCCACTGTGGAGGCCGTGCTCGGATAAACGCCGAACTGGTCGGTGCGGCAGCGCAAATGGGCATCCGCGTGGGCTGGTGTCAGAGCGCTGCCGGTAGCGCGGCTGCGTGGCCGTGATTTGCGAAAATTCCCTCGTCCCGCCGTCTTCCTGCTATGATGGAGATGAGGAGGCGACCCATGAGCGAGAACCGTAAGCTGGCCGCAATCCTGGCTGCAGATGTGGTCGGATACAGCCGGCTCGCGAGCGCGGACGAAGATCGTACCTTGGCGCGGTTGCGGGCACTGCGCAGCGACCTGATCGATCCGATCATTGCAGTGCACCACGGGCGGGTTATCAAGCGTACCGGAGATGGGGCGCTGGTTGAGTTTCGCAGTGTGGTGGATGCCGTGCGCTGCGCCGTTGAGATTCAAAACGGTATGGTTGAGCGCAATGCCGGCGTACCGCAGGAGCGCCGCATCGAGTTCAGGATCGGCATCCATCTGGGCGACGTGGTCGAAGAGAACGATGGCGACCTGATGGGTGACGGCGTCAACATCGCCTCGCGTCTGGAGGGCGTTGCGGCGCCCGGCGCCATCTGCCTGTCCGAGGATGCCTATCGCCAGGTCAAGGCCAGGCTTGACCTCTCGGTCAGCGATCTCGGCAGCACACAGCTCAAGAACATCGCCGAGCCGATCCGGGTGTATTCGCTGCAGGTCGGCGCCGGGGCCAAGGTGGCCGCGACCTCGCAAACCCCGACGAGCCCTCCGGCTGCGGCAGCGCCGCCGAAACTGTCGATCGCCGTGCTGCCGTTCGCCAATATGAGCGGTGATGCCGAACAGGACTACTTCGCCGACGGCATCTCCGAAGACATCATCACGGCGCTGTCCAAACTGTCACAGCTCTTCGTCATCGCTCGCAATTCGTCGTTCATCTTCAAGGGCCAGAACGTCCATGTGCAGGATGTCGGCACGAAGCTCGGCGTGCGCTATGTCCTTGAAGGCAGCGTACGCAAGTCGGGGAACAAGGTACGCATCACCGCGCAGCTCATCGATGCAATCTCAGGCGGCCATCTTTGGGCGGAGCGGTTCGATCGCGATCTGACCGACATATTCGCCGTGCAGGATGACGTGACGCAGCACATCGTCGGTGCGCTGGCGCTCAATCTGACCGAGGATGACCGTCTGCGGCTGGCGCCCGAACACCAGCGCAACCCGGAGGCGTATGACTGTTTCCTGCGGGGCCGGGAGCTGTGGCACCGGCTGACGAAGGACACGAACGTCGCGGCCCGCGAGCTCTTGCAGCGGGCCATCGAACTGGACCCGAAATTTGCCTCTGCCCACGCTTTCCTAGCCCTCACGTACGGGCTCGATTACCTCAACAGGTGGGGTGCGTCGGACTCGATGGCGCAAGCGGAAGAGGCAGCAACGCGAGCGGTAACGCTGGATGACAGCGATCCCTGGGCGCACTGGGCGCTGGCATCGGCCAAGCTTTACACACGACGGCACGATGAGGCCATCGGCGAGGTGGAGCGCGCGATAGCCCTCAATCCGAACTTCGCCGAAGCGCACGTCGCCCGCGGCGAGGCGCTGTATTATTCGGGTAGACCCGCGGAGGCGCTAGAGAGTTTCGCCCGGGGAAAGACCTTGAATCCATACTTCCCGGATGTGCTTCTGCACTTCCAGGCTTTGGCATCGTTTCAACTGGGAAGGTACGAAGAGGCGGTCGACCTCTTGCTGCAACGGCTGGCTCGCAACGCTGTCACCGACCTCTCGCGCGCGCTTCTGGCGGCATGCTACGGCCATCTGGGCCGTCTGGAGGAGGCCCATGCGGCATGGCAGGACCTGCTTCGCGTCAATCCCGCCTATTCGCTGGAACACCGTCGCAAGGTCTTGCCTTACAAGAACCCTGCCGATTTCGAACTCATGGTCGAGGGGCTCCGCAAGGCCGGCGTGGTGCAATGACGGGCTAAAGCCCGGCCGGGTCAGAGGCCTGAGGCCCGGCCGATCTTGCGCCATCGGGCGTTTTCGCGAACCGGTTTCAGGTCATCGGTCGTCTCGGCAAATGTCCGCAACCGGTATTGCCGCAGCAGGTCCGGGAACAGCGCCCCTTCCGGCAGTCCGGCAAGCTGCTCGCGGACCGAGATTTGTTCATCGATGACCCGCATGCCCCAGGCATTTTCCCGAACCTGCAGCTCGGCGGCCAGATCGCGCTCTTCTGGCGCGTTTTCATCAAGCGTAGCCAGCAGGATCGAGTGAAAAAGCGCGACATAGCCAATCTGTCTCAGGCCGCCCACAACCCGCACGCGCGGCAATATGGCAAGGGCAAGGAACATCAGGAACAAGTCCGGCAAAAGCATGCCGTCCAGCAGTGCCTGCTGGAGATGCGGCCGCTCGAACGGGATGGAAAGACCATGCGGCCTGTCAGGCTCGATCAGCCGCCCGTTCTCGAGGACGAGCTTGCGCACGCGCTGCTCGCGGATGCCCCAGAAATAGGCCGTGGCATTGGGCAGGAACCTGCCAAATGGGCCCGATGCGGCTTCTTGCAAGGCATGGTCGAGACGCCGGCGCCTTGCGGGCTCGAGGAGCAGCCTGGAAAGAAGGCTGCCTTCATCTTCCAGATGCCGCGAAACGACAGTCGCGGCCAGCCTATCATCGACGAAAACCGGCCGAGCCATGCCGGAACGATCCCAATCGGCGACCAGATGCTCGTTGAGTTCTGTCAGCGCATCGGCGGCTGTTGCAAATACCTTGTCCTGGCTGGCAAGCAGCGTGCCGAGCCAGCTTCTGGCATCCGTCTCATTGCCCACCGTTTCGAGCGCGCGCCCGTTGAGGGCGACGGGACCGGCCGCGCAGGCGCTTTTGCGGCACAGTTTGTGGCGGCCCATGCCAAACAAATTGACCTTGTCGTCGCCGACATCCAGCCATCCCGGCCCCTCCCGGCCGGTTGTCTCCATGGTCATGGTCGTTCCCATGAAGCCGAAAAAAGCCGACAGCCCGTTTTCGACCGCGCCGAGCCAGGCAAGCAGCAGGGCATCGAAGGTGATGCGATCCATCAGAAGCAGGCAGTGCAGGCCGGACTGGATAACCGGTCTGTGGTCGAATTCGTCGAGGGCCTTGTCGATCGCTTCGGGCTGCATGATCGCACCGAGGCGCTGCTGCAGGACGTCGCGCAGGATCGAGCGGGCAGCGATCGACGGGGCCGATGCAGGCCTTGCCACCGGCCGCCACAGATGGCGGGCATAATCGGAAACCGGCGCATTCCAGTTCTGCTCGATGTCACGCACGACCTCCGGGCAGAGCAGCGACAGCACAGCCAAAATGTCCACCGGAGGGGCAAGGGCAGGGACGGTGGTCATCAGAACCGCAGCCGGGCCATGCTCAGGAGGTCGTGGTACTGCCCGTCGGTAAAACCGGCCTTCACATGCCGTCCCTCGACCTCGAAGCCGTGGCTTGTGTAGAGACGGATGGCCGGTTCGTTGTCGGCATAGACGCTTAATTCGACCCGCTTCAGGGCGCGCCAATTGTCGGCCACGTCAAGCAGCGCGCCAAGGATGGCAGAGCCGATGCCCCTGCCGACAAAGCCATCGTCGAGGCCGATATTGATCTCGCCGATATGCGAGCGGCGCGGCGAACCCTGTGCGATCAGGCTGCCATGGCCGACAACCTTGCCGTCCAACTCGGCAACGATCCAGGTGGTTTCCGGGCCGGACTTGGCGATGCGCCGCTCCACCTGCTCCACCATCTCGAACGGCATCCTGAGCGTGCCCCAGCGGAAGCCCGGCATATTGAAGATAGCGCAAAGCGCCTCGGCATCGCTTGGGCGGACGGCCCGGAGCTGCGGCTGGATTTTCTCTAGGGGTGGCGTGCTGGTCATGGCTTTTCCGGCTACAGCAATTCCAGGAAAAGTGTGAGCGGTTTTCCGTCCGGAATTGCGTCAGAACAAAGGACAGAGGCAATATGCCCGGCACGATGCACCGGACGTCACCTGAAAATCCAGCCGTCTCTGAGACCTATGCCGATTGCGGGGCAAAATGCCGGGGGGCGGCGCAGAGCTTGAGGATACCGCTGATGCCGATCCAGCCGAAAAGGGCAAGCCAGCACAATGTCCCGGCCGCCGTCCAGTCGATCCGGTGCACGGCGGCGTCGGTGATGACGAGGCCAAGGACGGCAAGCAGGCCAACCAGAAACTGCGCCAAGCCGAGCACCAGCAATTCCTCACGCGGCGCACTTCTCCAGACGAGATAGGTGCCGCCTGCACCCGCGAGGAAGATGGCGCTGTAGACCTGGGCGTGGAAGGCATCGATCGGCCATGGCCAGAAGCCACCGAATGTCAGGGGAAACAGCAACAGGCCGACGCCGTAGGCCCCGAGGATCGTCATTTCCACCGGTAGGTAGGCGCGCCATGCGGGGTTCAAGATCACGCCTTTTGCAGAAGGGCGGGCCCTTGCCCGCCACAGGAACAGCCCGGATACCGCGGCTGACGCAAGATAGACCAGAAACCAGAGCCAGGGGGCTTTGCGCTCGAAGTTGAAATAACCGAGATTGATGAACGAAGCCGCCGACACGATGACGGTGAAGATGAAGGCCATGACCAGCACGAGCCTGCCGGGCGACCAGCGATTCCAGACCAGCAGCGCCGCCATCACTGCCATTTCGGCGGTGTAGAAGCCGCCGAGGAAGCGGGCATTGAACGGCGTGACGGCCCAGGGCCAGCGCGGCTTGACCAGCCCGGGCGCGAAAAACAGGCCGGCCCCGACGATCAGGACGATGATGACCCCCGCCGAGAAAAGGCGCAGGGCCGCCGGAAATGGCGGGTTGTCGCGTGTCGGCATGGAGAAAACCCCAGAGATGAATGCCCCATGGGCTATCATAGTTTGGAATTCAACAAATGGAAATTGACCTGTCACCAGGCTTGTCCATTCGAATGGCCGTACGGTCCATTTCGCAGTATGATGGAGCGTTCGGGTCGAAGATCGGTCCGGCCAACACGCCTAGAGCCGGATGATTTCAGGTCTGTCCGACCTGAAATCTGAATCCGCCTCTAAATCAGGAAATAGAGGATGATGTCGTCCGAAAACCGCTTCACACTTTTCGGCATCATGCCCTAACGGCGCAATTTCCGGAGCCTGCACGATGACCGAAGCTCAGGATCTGTTCTCGCTTCTGCGGCAATCGACCGATGTCGATCCGCAGGCAATCGACGCAATCCGGCAAACCATCGCCGAGGGCAAGGACCGCGAACTTTGCCGCATCAATGCGCTGGCCTTCGCCAGCAAGCATGGCCTCGACGAGGAACGCACCATAAGCGCCTTTCTCCATGCGGCGCGGGTGGGCATCTTCGACATTTCCTGGAATGTTCTGTGCCCCGGCTGTGGCGGCGTGCTCGACACCAACGCCACGCTGAAAACCATGCAGAAGGACGAATACACCTGCGCGCTGTGCTCCCAGGGCTATTCGCCGACACTCGACGAGATGGTCGAGGTGACATTCACCGTCAGTCCCCGCGTGCGCAGGATTGCCGCCCACAATCCACACGAACTGCCGTTGGTGGAATATTACCGCCAGATCTACTGGGCGTCCGGGGCCGATCTGCCGGACGAGGATCTGGCGGAAAAGATGGAAGCGTTCTCGCTGGAAGATATCGAGCTTGCGCCCGGTGAAAAGGCGGTTCTGCACATCCAGCTTCCGCCCCAATTCATCATCGTCTTCGAGCCGGTCACGCATTCGGCCCAGTTCATTGACGCGAAGGGCGAACCGGCAAAAGAGCGGCGAAACCTCTCTCTGGCCTTCGACCGCGACCATGTCCAGAGCCAGACGCTGGAGATGCAACCCGGCCCATTGCGCATTTCGCTGGAAAACAGGACCGACACGCGCGTGCTGCCGACGGTCTTCATCGCCTGCCCGGTATTGCATGATTTCCTGGGCAAGCGCCGGCCCTTCGTGACCGCCAAGCGCCTGCTCACCAACCAGACGTTCCGGGATCTCTATCGCACGGATACGCTCGATATCAACCAGCGCCTGAAGATCACCAGCCTGACCTTCCTGTTCACCGATCTGCGCGGATCGACCGAGCTTTACGAGCGGGTGGGCGATCTTTCAGCGTTCGATCTCGTGCGCGAGCACTTCCAGGTTCTGCACGAGATCGTCGCGGCGGAGGCAGGCGCGGTTGTGAAGACGATCGGCGATGCGGTGATGGCGACCTTCGCGACGCCTGACCGTGCGATTGCCGCGGCGCTGCGGATGCGCGACGCCATGCGGGCCCTCAATGACAAAAGCGGGCGCGAGGACCTTCTGCTCAAGATCGGTGTTCATGCCGGCCCCTGCATAGCCGTGTCAATGAACGAGCGGCAGGATTATTTCGGCCAGACGGTCAACATTGCTTCGCGGGTCCAGAACCTCGCCAACGCACAGGCGATCTTCGCCACGCGTACGGTGGTCGATGACAATCTCACCGCCGATCTGTTGCACAGGAACGCGCTGACGCCGGTGCCGCACGAGGTCTCGCTGCGCGGCATCGAGCGGGAGATAGCGGTCTATACGATCCCCTGAAGAGTTCTCTACCGCTCACACGCGCTTGCAGAGGAAATAACGGTCGGCGGGCTCCGAAGTGGGCGCCGGGAGATGTTGCAGCAGCGGGTGATCGAGCGGCGTGCCACTGACCGCGAAGCCGCCGACCCGAAGCAGGCTCGCAATCAGATCGGGAAGCCAGGTAGCGGTCACTGCATCGCGATCGTCATAGCCGGTGCCAATGTCGGCATGAACAAGGGCGGCTTCGATGCCAATGAACTTGCGGCCCGTCTCGCGTATTTCGCCGAGCACGAGGTTTTCAGCTTCGGGAATTGAGCTAGTGTGCGCGCCAACTTCGCGGTCGAACACCACGATCCGGCGCCCGGGCAGAAGCTCGCGCAGATGGTGGAATGTCCGGCCATTGCCGAGGCCGAGCTCAAGCACAAGCCCCTCCATCTTCGCCACCTCGGGGCAGATTCGATTAAGAATGTCGCGCTGCGCGGTCATCCTGCTGATGAAATTATCGAGGCGACTCATATGCGATTGTGTGTCCTGAACCAGATCAAGAGATCGGTAACGCCCGCGACAAGAACTGTTCACGGGTGAATCCCGAAGCTGACGCGCTAAGCTCGATTGCGAGTCGGCACATATAGGGGCGGACAATAAACAGTGCAACAACCGTACAGGAGGCCGGCAAGCGACATTCCGGGTGGCGTCGGCGGCACTATGCGTGGCGGAATGGCGATCTCACTTGTAGGGGTCCGCGGCGTCCCGCAAGCCGTCGCCGAGGAAGTTGAACGCCATGATGACGAGGATGACGGGCAGCATCGGCAAAAGCAGCCATGGATAGAACGCGATCACGCTGACGCTGCGCGCCTCGGTGAGCAGGATGCCCCAGCTGGTGATCGGCGCTCTCAGGCCGAGCCCGAGGAAGCTCAGCGCCGTTTCGCCCAGGATCATGCCAGGGATGGAGAGCGTCGCCGTCGCGATCAGATGCGACATGAAGCCGGGAATGAGATGCCGCCTGATGATGCGGCTGCTTCCGGCGCCCATCAATTGCGCCGCCAGAACGTAATCCTCCTCGCGCAAGGCCAGAAGCTTTGAACGCACGGCGCGCGCCAGTCCGGTCCAGTCGAGCAGCCCGAGGATGACGGTGATGCCGAAATAGATCAGGATCGGACTCCAGGTTATCGGCATGATCGCCGCCAGGGCCAGCCATAGCGGAATGCTGGGAATCGATTGCAGGACTTCGATTATTCGTTGAACGATCAGGTCGAAGATACCGCCGTGATAGCCGGCCAGTCCGCCGATGACGATGCCGAGCAGGAAGCTGAAACTGATGCCGACGAGGCCGATAGTCAGTGAAATGCGTGCGCCATAGATCATGCGCGAGAGCACGTCGCGCCCCAGCCTGTCGGTGCCGGCCAGAAACAGCTGCCCGTTTTCGGCAGGACAGACAAAATGCCTGTCACCTTCGATCAGGCCCCAGAACCGATAAGTGTCGCCCTTGCAGAAGAAACGGAGCCGCTGAACATCGTCGTGGTTCTCGATGTAGTTCCGCTTGAGCGTGTCCATATCCAGCGTCATCTGGCGGCCATAGACGAACGGCCCGACGAACTCGCCATTGTGGAACAGGTGCACGTGCTGCGGCGGCGCATAGATGTAGTCCATGTTGCGCGAGTGCAGATTGTAGGGCGCCAGGAACTCGCAGATCAGTATCCCGGAATACAGCACTGCCAGGAATATGCCGGATATAAGCGCAAGCCGGTGTTTGCGGAATTTCCACCACATCAGCCGCAACTGCGATGCCTGAAAGACCTTCGATTGCTCCGGCGTCATCGCCTCGACCGACTGCAGGTCGAAGGGCGCGCCGGAAATGTAGTGTTGCAGTGGAGCACCCGGAGCGGGCAGCGGCGAGTCCTGCTTCATTTGGTGCTGCCACCCTGCAAACGAATTCGTGGATCAAGCAGCGCCAGCGCCAGGTCGGAAATCAGCACGCCGATAACCGTCAGGAAGGCAAGGAACATCAGGAATGACCCTGCCAGATACATATCCTGGCTTTGCAGCGCCTTGATCAGCATCGGCCCGGTCGTTTCCAAAGACAAAACGATAGCCGTGATCTCAGCGCCGGAGATGATGGCCGGCAGGATCGAGCCGATGTCGGAAATGAAGAAATTGAGCGCCATGCGCAGCGGATATTTGACCAGCGCCTTGAACGGATGCAGGCCCTTGGCGCGCGCCGTAACGACATATTGCTTGTGCAGTTCGTCGAGCAGATTGGCGCGCAGCCGCCGGATCATGCTCGCCGTGCCGCCGGTGCCGATGATCAGGACCGGGATCCAGAGATGGGCGAGGATCGACTTCGCCTTGGCCCAGCTCATCGGCTCACCGAGATATTGCTGGTCCATGAGGTGGCCGATGGACGTGCCGAACCAGATGTTGGCGAAATACATCAGGATCAGCGCCAGCATGAAATTCGGAATGGCAAGGCCGAGAAGGCCGAAGAAAGTCAGGCCGTAGTCGCCCCAGCTGTATTGATGCGTGGCGGAGTACATGCCGATCGGAAAGGCGATGAGCCAGGTGAAGATGATCGTGACGAAGGAAACCAGCACGGTCAGCCACATTCGGTCGCCGACGACGTCGCGAACCGGCAGCTCATATTCGAAGGAATAGCCGAAATCGCCGTGCAGCATCCCGCCCACCCAGTAGAAGTAGCGAATGACCGGCGGCTGGTCGAAACCATATTCCTTGCGCATCATCTGGATGCGGTCGGAATCCACCGCTTCGCCCTGGGCCCGAAGCTCGGCGACATAGCTGTCGAAATAGTCGCCCGGTGGAAGTTCGATGATGGTGAACACCAGCGCCGATATGACCAGCAGCGTTGGAACCATCACAGCGATGCGCCAGACAAGATATCGAAGCACGCTCAGGAGCCTCCAAGCCAGAATGTGTCCGGCATGTAGACACCGAAATAGGAGGTCGGGTCGTAGCCGTAGAGTGCTTTGTCAGGCAGGTTGCGCAGCCGCGAGGATACCAGAATCGGCTGAAGTGTTTCGTTCACCGTACCGATAGAGAACACCTGATCGGTGTAGATCGACAGCATCGAGTTCCAGATTTCGGCGCGCTCGCTGGATTGGGTCGATCCGTTCCAGCGCTTGAGCAAAGCCATCAACTCGACCACTTCAGGAACATCGGGCGCCTCACCCATCTTGCCATGCGACAGATAGTAAGCGCCCCAGAGCGGCCATTGCAGCTGGTCGTCGATGGTGGGGGCCAACTGGTATGGATTCATGTCGGCGGTCGGCACGCCATTGTCGATGCCCGACGACATCGACATCAGGATCTGGCCGCCCAGCGCGCGGCTGCGGAAGATGTCGCGCTGCGAAGTCCGGATGAACAAAGCGATGCCGATCTTGCGCCAGTGATCGGTGATGAGTTCGAGCGCATCGGTTTCCAGCGTGCTTTCGCCGGCCGTTTCCACGATGATCTGCGCCGGGCGTCCATCGGGAAGTAGCCGCAGGCCGTCATCGTCACGGGCCTGAAGCCCGACCTCGTCAAGCAGTGCATTGGCCTGGTCGGGATCGTGGGCGACCCAGGCTTTCGCGAATTCCGGCCGGTAGAGCGGGCTCTCCGGCAAGACCGTATCGGCGCTTTCCTGCGCCAATCCGTAGAAGACGGCCATGTTGATCTCGCGCCGGTCCACAGCGAGCGAAAGGGCGCGGCGCACGCGCACGTCACGCAAAAGGCCACGCCACACCGGGTCGGCACAATTCAGATTGGGCATGAGCGCCAGCCGCGAACCCTGTGTGCGTTTCCACAGATGCATCTTCACCGGGTAGCGCTTCTCCGCGTCCTTCAGGAAGGAGTAATCGCTGAAGTCGATTCCCATGCATTGCAGGTCGCTCTCGCCCGCACCGGTCTTGGCGGAGATGATCGCCGACGAGCTGACATTCATGATGATCCGGTCGACATAGGGCAGTTGCCGGCCGTTCTCGTCTGTTCGATGAAAGAACGGGTTGCGCTCGAAGATGAACTGCTCGGCCGGCGGCTTGGTCCGGTTCTGCCAGGGGTCGAGCGTCGGCAGATCCGGGTTCTCCGGGCGATACTGCCGCGACATGCGGATATGCAGGAGCGTCCATTTCGCGGTCCGGTTCTCCTTCATCAGGCCGGCGAGCCGGAATGGATCCTGGTATTTCTTGTGGAACTGCTTGAGATAGGCGGCCGGCAAAACAAGCGGTGTCGGCGAAGCAGCGGCAAGCTTGGGCAGGAAGTCGGGATTGGGCGCGTCCCAACTGTAGCGGACCGTCAACGGATCGACGATCTCGAAACGTGGCGGCTTGCCGTCCGCCAGCAGGGCAGGGGCGAGCCCCCCTTGCGAAAGCTCATCGTTCAGCCAGACATCTTCCCAGCAATAACGAAAATCCTCCGGCGTCAGCAGGCTGCCGTCTGACCATTTATGGCCTTCCCGAATCTTGAACGTGAAGACGCGATCGTCCTTTACGTCGAAACTTTCGAGAATGTCGGCCTGAAAGTTAAGCTTTTCGTCATAGCCGACCAGCCGGGAATACCCGTAGATCGTCATCATCCGGATATCTTTCTGGCTGCCGATGATCGTACGCAGCGTGCCGCCATACTGGCCGGGCTGCCGGCCCATCGCGGCGAGGTTCAACGCGCGCGGGCTTTTGGGCAGGCGATCCGCGAGTGGCGGCAGAGCCCTGGCTTTCAGCTGCGGCTGAAGAAAATCCGGCTCCAGATCGCCGGCGCGCGCCGTGCCCGGCAGAAATGCCGAAGCCATGAGACCAAGGACAGTGCGGCGGCTGATCAATGGCGTAACTCGCTGACATCGGCCGAACGTCGGGCCAGCACGAGATGGCCGCCGCCGAGATCGAGCGGCGACAGCATATCCTCTTCGCCCTCGTCGCGGAATTGCGGGCCCCATGCGCTGGTGTCGGAAGCGCCGCCGAGCTTCAGCGTCTTGAAATCCATCGGCCGGTCGAGATCGGGGAAGGGGACTGCGGCGAGCAGTGAGCGCGTGTAGGGGTGGATCGGTTTCCTGAGCAGAATTTCGCGCGGTGCAAGCTCGACGATACGCCCGCCGCACATCACCGCGATGCGGTCCGCCATGTAGTCCACCACCGCCAGATTGTGGGATATGAACAGGTAGGTCAGGCCCAGTTCCTTCTGCAGGTCCTTCAGAAGGTTCAGGATCTGCGCCTGCACGGAGACATCGAGCGCCGAAACCGGCTCGTCGCAGATCAGCAGTTCAGGCCCCAGCGCCAAGGCGCGCGCAATGCCGATACGCTGACGCTGCCCGCCGGAGAAGCTGTGGGGATAACGCTGGATGAAGCGCGGATCGAGCCCGATTGCCTGCATCAGGCTCTTGACTGTGGCTAGCCGGGACGCGGCATTGCCACGTTGATGGATTTCCAGCGGCTCGCTCAAGATGTTTTCCACGGTCATGCGAGGCGAAAGCGACGAGACCGGATCCTGGAAAACCATCTGGAGTTTCGCCCGCAGCAAGCGCAGGGCGTCTCCCTCGGCTTCCAGGACGTCGATCGGTCCGTCGCGGCCGTTGAAGATCACGGAGCCGCCGGTAGGAGTGACGGCCCGCATCAGGATCTTGCTGACGGTGGTTTTGCCGCAGCCGCTTTCGCCAACCAGGCCCAGGCACTCACCTCGCCTGATGTCGAAGCTGACGCCGTCCACGGCGCGAACAGAGGTCTGATGGCTCCCGCTGAACCATCCGGAGTTGCGGATGGTGTAGACCTTTTTCAGATCCCTGACCGACAGCAGAATGTCGTCCGGCCCCTTCGCTTCCGGCGCCGTCTGCTTGCCCAGCAGGGTCCCGACATTCACCGGCACCTCGCGGAGCGCCTTCAGCCTTTCGCCAGGCTTCAGGTCGAAATGCGGGACGGCTGCCATGAGGCCCTTCAGGTAAGGGTGGCCTGGCCGGCGGAATATTGCCTCCACAGGGCCCGCTTCCATGATCTCGCCATGGTACATGACGACCACCTCGTCGGCGACATTGGCGACCACGCCGAGGTCGTGCGTGATCAGCAGCATTGCCATGTTGAGCTTGGTCTGGAGCCCACGAAGCAATTGCAGGATTTGCGCCTGGATGGTGACATCCAACGCCGTCGTTGGCTCGTCGGCGATCAACAGAGCGGGCCGGCAGATAAGCGCCATGGCGATCATGGCGCGTTGCCGCAATCCTCCCGAAAGTTCAAATGGATACATGTCGTAGGCGCGCTTGGGATTGGGAAACCCGACGAGGCCGAGCATTTCCTCGGTCCGTGCCTTGCGCTCCGTCCGATCCATGTGCGTATGAATCTGCAGGGATTCGCTGACCTGGTTGCCGATCGTGTGCAGCGGCGACAGCGATGTCATCGGCTCCTGAAAGATCTTGCCGATGCGGCTGCCTCTCAACGCCCGGATTTCGGGTCCGTCTCGCGGCATCTGCAGGATATCCTGCGTCGTGCCGGGCTTTTTGGGATCGGAAAACAGGATACGGCCGCGAACATGGGCCGTGTTCGGCAAGATGCCCATCACCGCCTGGCTGAGAACCGATTTTCCGGAACCGGACTCACCGACAAGTGCGGTGACCTTGCCGGGCAGGACGCGAAGATTTGCCCGCCTGACGGCATGCAACGGTCCCCCGACAATGGCAAAAGAGATGCCAACATCCTCGATCCGCAGCAGATCAACGCCTGCATCCATTCCCACACCAGCCCCAATCTGGCGCCTCCCGACCGGCCCCAAAAAGCAAGACTAGCGCATTGTCAGCGCAGAGCAACTTGGATTCGAAACGAATTCCCCGGCGACCGGCGGCCGGACAGCATACCAGGGCGTCCAGATCGGATGGTGGTGACTACTGGAGCTTCCTCCGGTCGCCCGCCGACAGCCGCGCGGCATCGCGATGAAGTAGCATGACCTGCTCGGCGTCCGATATCCGATCGTGAAACGGCTGCAGCGCAGCGTCTTCATCGAGTGCGAGAGCACCCGACAGATCGGGTGAAAGCACCGTCAGCTTCTGCTTGCTGCCCGCCAGTTCCTCCTCGCCGAGCGTCAGCCAACTGTTGGCCCCGCAATAACCGGCGAAGTCCTTGCTGGCGAGAACGCTGTGCGGATATTTCTTGGTGAGGGTCTGGAGACGCTGGACCTCGTTTACAGCCGAGCCGAAGACGGAGAATGTGAGTCGGTCGGTAAGCCCGACATTGCCGAACATCACATTGCCGACATGCAGGCCGATACCAAATTTTATGTCGCCCAGTCCTTGCTCTTTTCTGCGCAGATTGAGCTCCATCATGCGCATGCTGGCCTTGTGCGCAGCCGCAAGAGCAGCCTGGCAGGCGATCTCTGACTGCGCCCGGTGCCTTTCGCAGGGGTAGACGGCAATGAATCCATCCCCCAGGAAACTCATGATCTGCCCGCCTTTGCGATTGAAAGGTGCTGCGATGGCATCGAAAAACTGGTTCAGCGTATCGATATAGACTTCGCGGCCGGAGGTTTCGGCGAGCCTTGTCGACCCGCGCATATCGCCCATCACCAGCGCGGCCCGGATTGTGTCGCCCTCGCCGCGCTTGATCTGGCCGTCCAGCACGCGCCTGCCGGCGTCACCGCCGAGATACGTGGTCATCATGTTGTCGGCGAGCTTGGTGAGCACCGCCATCTTGCTTGCTATAGCGAGATGGTTCTGGATCCGCAGCAGCGCCGAAATCATGCTGTCGCTGAAGCCTGAAGCACTGTCGGTGGACCAGGACCCCAACATGCCCTGACTTGTATCGCCGTTGAAGGGATGGACGAAAGCCATGTAATCGGTGACGCCCATAAGCCTGAGCTCATCGAAAACAGGAAACTCCGACCGCACCGACGGGTCGAGCCGGCGCCGCAGATGGTCGAGCTTGTTGCTGAGCAGATGGTAGTATGGGCTGGTCAGGAATCTGTCGGAATGGACGCCGTTCTCACTCCGGAAGCCTTCCACTTCCAGGCCTTGGCCGCGAATCCAGGTGAAACCGAGCGCGTCATAAAGCGGATGCAGCATCGAAAAGCTCAAATGCACCCGCTTCAGCGGCAGGCCGGCAGCAGCCAGCCGTTCACAAAAACCCTTGACCAATGTTTCCAGGTCGTCGCCCGCCAGCGCCGATTGGGTCAGCCAATCGGCAACCTTATCCATGAGAATGTTGGAAATTTCTGCTTGCGCTGTGCTCATGCTATCTCGAAACCCGTCGAAGACGAGCCATCTCCTTTGATCCGCAAAATTCTCGAAGTCAACGAAGCCGGCTTCGGGGGCAGAAGCCGGCGAAGAATATCCCGAATGACTGTCCTTGCAGGAAGCAAGCAGACGTCGACCGCACAAATCACCTGCAACACTATGTGGCGAGGCTGCCGGCGAAGTGCAATCCCGATCCTGACATCGCGCAAATAATTGGTCGGCTCAGGCACCGTTGGGCTCGCCGGGTCTCAAGAACCATGGCCGCGGCGCATTGCGGAAAATCGATTCCCCAAGCCGTCATCAGACCGGCGCCTTCGCCTTCAGGCTTGCGGCAGCCATTGCATAGCCGCCGGCGGCGCCATCGATGAAGTGAACATGATCGCGCTGCAGCGGCGAGATGACGAGGCATGTCATCAAGGCCGACTTCTGGCGGTGAAGGCCATAGTTGCAGATGCCGGCCTCTTCCGCTTGTTTCAGCCGGTTCTCGATCCGCTGCAACACATCCGCGTCGACGTCGATGGTCATCTTCAAGCCGTCGTCGAACTTGCGGAAATCCGAATTGCTGGCCACCTCGCGCTTGTAGACCTTCGGATCGAAACCGCCGATCGTCCAGCCCAATTTGTCGGTGACGGCCGTAAGCGTCATCAGGAAGATCACCCACAGCTTGGCCAGCCACCGCCGCCCCGGCGGCGCCGTGGCCCGTGCCTCGACATCGAGACCGGCGGGCAAGAGACTATAGGCCGGACCGTCCACCGGCACCGGGTGGCCATCGCGCTCCTGCCTGCCGGCAAGGGTGATGATGTCGGAAGCCAGAAACTGGAAACCACGCAAGTCGCGCGATGCCCCGGGCACGGCTATGATCGAGACAATTTCGCCATGCCGGGCTTCGATCGGGTTCCAGCGGCAGGAGAGGCCCGTCAGATCCGGCCGCGCGCCGGCCGGGGCGGGGTCGACGCGGTAGCGCCCGGCTTTCATTTCGGCTTCCGCCCAACTGCCGCCGCCGCCGGCGAACATGGCATAGAAGGCTGCTTCGGAGGCCTGGAACCTCGCCACGCGAACGTCGAGGCCTTGCGCTCTTATGTCCTTTATCGGCACGATTGCGGCACGCAAGGTCAGGTCCAGTTCGTCCGCCACCCATCTCTGGACAGAAGCCAGCGCGATACGGGCGATCTCCAGCGCCGAGCCGGGAAACGCCACGAGCGCGCCGTCGCCGCCGAAGACGAAGGGAAGATCTTGCCGGCCCAGCGCGTTGAGAAGCGCCGAAATGACGCTGGCGCCGGCCATATTGACGGTTTTGTAGCGCCCGGCTTCGATCTCCTTGGTCGAGCCGACGATGTCGGCGGTGGCCAGGGCCCAGCCATCGGGGAGAGGCCGATAGTTGTCGATATCGGCAACGCTTTCGAACTTTGCGAAGACCGGCAAAGAAGCGACGAACGGGTCGGACGCGACTGCTGTTTCCATAAGCATCAGATAGCACATTCCAGCGCTTGAAGGTGAAGTCGATCATGCCTCGAAATTGACTTGGGCAGGCTTTGCGATGATAGGATCGCGCGATGCGAATTGCCTTCTACGCCCCGCTGAAGTCGCCCAATCATCCCGTTGTCTCCGGCGACCGCCAGATGGCACGGATGCTGGTCCAGGCGCTGCAGCATGGCGGGCATAGCGTCGAACTGGCATCGGAGTTGCGCTTCTATCTACGCCAGCCGGAACCGAAAAGTTTCCATGCGCTCGTGATCGAGGCGCGGGACGAAGCCGCGCGACTGACAAGGCTTTGGGACCGTGACGGCAAGCCCGATCTCTGGTTCTCCTATCATCCCTACTACAAGGCGCCCGACCTGATCGGGCCCGGGCTGGCGTTGGCCTTTGCCGTCCCCTATGTGACGGCCGAAGCCTCCTATTCCGAACGGCGCAACGCCGGTTCGTGGGCCGATAGCCAGGCATTGGTGGCGCGAGCCATCGAACAGGCGGCGCTGAACATCTGCTTCACGCAAAGGGATCGCCAGGGGCTGGCGGATGCTGTTCCCCACGCCGCTCTCGGTATGCTTTCACCCTTCATCGACACATCGGCATTCCACGAAATGCCGCTACTGGATTATCCGACGCGCCTCGTGACCGTCGCCATGATGCGCCCGGGCGACAAGGTCTTGAGCTATCGCATGCTGGCGCAGGCGCTCGGGTTGATCGGCCACCTCCCCTGGACGCTGTCGGTCGTCGGGGACGGACCTGCCCGTGACGAGGTAAAGGCTCAATTCGCCGGCTTGCCCGCCGACCGTATCGAATGGCTTGGCGCGATCGAGCCGGTCGCCGTGCCGGATGTCCTCTATAGCGGGGGAATCTACGTCTGGCCGGGTTACGGCGAGGCCTATGGCATTGCCTATCTTGAAGCACAGGCCGCCGGCCTTCCGGTGGTGGCTCAGGACATTGCCGGCGTGCCGGAGGTCGTGCGGCATGGCCAGACCGGGTTTCTCACCCCGCCGGGCGATGTGGCGGCGTTCGCTTCCGCCATCGCAAGGCTTCTGGCCAGTAATGACGAAAGAACCATCATGGCTGCAGAGGCCAGACGTTTCGTTCTGGAAGAACGCTCTCTCGGTGCTGCAAAGGCCCGTCTGGCGGAACTTCTCAAGATGATCCCGTTGTCATGACATCCGACCCGACTTGGCAGCCCCTGGTGGACGAGCTGGCGCACCGGCAACGGGCGGGCCGCAAGGCAGAGTTCTGGCTGCGCGACGATGACGCCGTGGATCCGACGCCGGCGCTCGATCGGTTGCTCGACCTCACCGGTGACTTCGCGGTGCCGGTCACTCTGGCCGTCATTCCGGCCCGGACCGACGGGACGCTTGTCCTCCGGCTTGACGCGGCGCCGCATGCCACGGTCGCCATTCATGGCTGGGCGCACCGAAATCATGCGCCCGAGGGTCAAAAAAAGCAGGAGCTTGGCGCGCATCGGCCACGCGAGGTGGTGCTGGATGAGCTGGCCGGCGGGCTGTCGCGTGTAAGCGGCCTGCACGGCGCACGTGCGGTTCCGATGCTGGTGCCGCCCTGGAACCGGATCGACGCCGGCCTGGTACCCGACCTCCGATCGATAGGATTTGCGGCATTGTCGGTGTTCGGGCCGCCAAGGCCGGCTTCCCTGGCGGTCATCAACAGCAATGTCGACATCATGGATTGGCATGGCACGCGCGGCTGCCGCGATCATGGTCTGTTGGTTCAGGCCATCGTCGCGCAATTGCAGCGTGCATTCGGCGGCGGCGAACCGGTCGGCCTGCTCACCCACCATCTCGTCCATGATGAATCGGCCTGGCTTTTCCTCGAACGGCTGTTCACGATCACCGCGCGGGCAGAAGGCTGCGCATGGCTTCCGATCAGCACACTGACAGAACGCAGCGCCGGAAAATAGCTCAGCGCTTTTTGTGCAAGACTGGAAATGTGAGCGTCTGGCCATCCCGCGCCGCAAAAGCGCCGGCAAATCTGTCTTTGGCCAGTTTCTCCATCTCGTCCAGCTCATCGTCGGTGCGTGCCGGATCGTGGTGAAACAGCGCAAGCCCGCGCGCGCCGGCCGCCTCGCAGAGCTTGACGCCCTGTTGCCATGTCGAGTGCCCGTTGCCGCGGTAGCGCTCCATTTCCTCCTCGGTGTAGGTGCAATCGTAAATGACGAGGTCGGCATTCTCGATCAGGCCGAGCACCGCCGGATCGAGTTTGCCCGGCTCGTGCTCGGTGTCTGTGATGACCGCCACGACGCGGCCACCCCATTCGACCCGGTAGCCGATGCAGCCGCCCGGATGGGTAAGACTACCGGTTCGCACCACCACCCCTTCGCGCGGCCGAAGCACGTCTCCGGATGCGAAATCGCGGCAGTCGAGGCTCGCCTTGCAGACACCGAGTGTCACCGGAAACCATGGCGGCCGAATGAATTCATCGACCATCTGCCGCGTCGTCATGCGTCCAGCCAGATGCCCGGACCAAAGCGTAACTTTGATGCCTCGTTCATAAATAGGCTTGAAAGCCGGCAGCCCGATGATGTGATCGTAATGGCAATGGGTGAAAAACAGGTCGAAATCGGTGACGCCCGCCGCCCGAAGCGTCCTGCCGGCAGGCCGCAAGCCGGAGCCCGCGTCGAACAGAAGCGTATGCTTGCCGCATTGCATCTCGATGCAGATCGTGTTGCCGCCATAGCGAGCAAATTCTGGCCCCGACACCGCAATGCTGCCGCGCACGCCCCAAAACCTGACAAGGAAGAAATCGTCGTCCATGCACCCTTTCGCCCATCGTAGCCAACCAACTGCTGCCAGAGTCGTTCCAGGAAAGGTGTGACACGGTTCCGGAAACTGCATCAAAACAAAGAAACAGAGCGGCTCGCCGCTTCAGTGCAACTGTGAATCGCTCTCGGCCGTTCGTGCGTCGATCAGGTCCGCGGTCGTACTGCTTAGCCTATCGGCAAGAACCCGCAATATCTCGATGGTCATTTCGGGAAACTCCTTCATAAGCCTCAGGAAATGGTCCTTGCGGATTCTCAAGGCCTCCAGCTCACTTGCCGCTTTGACGGTGGCAGTACGGGAGCTGTTGCACAATATGGCAATCTCGCCAACGATCGAATTTGGCAGCAATTCGGCAACTTTGATCGGCCCATTGTCGGAATCGACCAGAATATCCGCGCTGCCCGAAAGGATGACATAGGCGGCGTCTGCCTCGTCGCCCTGCCGGAAAAGAATCTGGCCGGCACTGTAGTTCACGCGATCGGACGTGAACGCGAGCAGCTTGAGCTTTGTCGGCTCGATGCCAGAGAACAAGGGAACGCGTTGCAGCATTCCAACTTCATCCTTGAGCAGCATTGTCGCAAACCTTCCTGAATTCGCGTTTGCCAGACTATGACACAAGTTCCTTGAAGATACCGTTTCCCGCCAAGAGTGTCTCGTGTGTTCCGTCTTCCACCAATTGGCCTGAGTCAAAGACCACAACCCGATCGAACATCGCCGCCATTGCCGGATTCGTCACCACCCACACAATTGCCGGCGAATGGCCGTCGCGTCTGGCTTCGTCGAGCACATTCCGCAACACTTTGTCCTGCACGCGCTGGTCGAGCGCCGACAGCGGCCGATTGAGAATGAGGAAATCGGGACGCTTGAGCAAGGCGCGGGCAACATCGAGCTTCTGTCGCTGTCCGCCGGTCAGCCGCCTGCCGGCGGCGCCGACGTTGAAGTCCAGGCCGACATCCAGAAGCTCGGCATAAAGTCCCAGTTCGTCAAGAATATCATAGACGATGGAGCGAATACGGTCCGGCGCGTCGGGATGGTTGTTGCCGACACGCCCGAACAGGACGTTGTCCATGACGGTGGCCGCGGCGATGTATTTGGCAGGATCAAACCGTTCGACAGCTTTCTCCAGCTCGGCCGGCAGGTTTTCATAGAACTGGTTGCGTGCAGCGATGATCTTGCTCATCAGCTCGTCGGTCAACAGGCCGAAGCGATGCCGGGGCTCGATATAGGCAAAGCTTAAGGTGACCATCATGGCGCGGTCGTTCTCCGAAACCGCATCGTAGGGGCGATTCTTGAGCCGTTGCAGCAAGGTTTCGTAGGCGGGTATCTCCTCGGCGCTCATGAAGGCGAGCTGCTGGAAGAACTGGTGTTCGGGCGGCAGGTCGGCAAACAGCTCGATCGCCTGTTCGGCGATCTCCATGCCCATTTCGTAGAGCGTGCGGTCGAGGCCGGCTTGCTTCAGCACGGAAGCAAAATAGGGATTGGACGCCAGTGCCTTGTGAGCCAGTTCGGGGCCGGCCGCGGCGCCGAAGAGCAGGTTCTGGCCGATCGTCGCTTCCTTGTTGTAGGCGCCCGGTTCAAAAGGAACCACCAGCGCGCTCAGGCCTTCTTCCTCCAACCGGGTTCGCAGCGCCGCACGCAATTCGACGATCCGCTCGGCAAGCTTCGTGTGGCGCTTGAGGTCGGCCGAAGAGCGCAAGCCAAGATCCAGAATGTCGCGCGACAGAAGAACCGCGTCGAGCACCCGGCGCACGGCTTCGAAGAGGTCGTGCGGGCCGGTGGCGCCGGCGGAGGCATAGTTGATCCAGTCGCTGCGGATATCGAGATCCGGATTGCCCGACCGGCGCGCCTCGTCGATATTCCAACGGTGCTGGTCCGCCGCTGCGCCGTCATATGTCACCGATGTCAGCGGCGCATGCTTCAAACCGTAGAGCAAATTGTCGCGCAGGCTTGCCTGGAACAGGAAAACATCCGACGAAGCGTAGGACATGCGCCGGCCGGTCACGGCTTCGGGGAGATCAAGCAAGTCATCGGAGCCCGAAACGATCCTTCCGCTGTCCGGCCAGGTCAGCCGCGCAAAGGCTTCCGCAAGCGCCTCCGCTCCCCCTGTTGCGGTGCTGACCAGAGCCACCGTCTCACCCGGCTTGACCTCGAGCGAGATGCGATTGAGGAGCATTGCGCCGCCATCGTCTGCTATCGACAGGCTGACCGCCGACAGCGGCTTGGTCATCGGATCGGGATCGTCGACCGTCAGTGCTCCGATTTCCGGCGCGATGATATTCTCGACGGTGAACTGTTCGACGACCTGCTGATATTTGACCTGGACATCCTGCCGGTCCTGATCCCAGTCGATCAGTTCCTTCATCGGTCCGGGCAAGTCCTTGTAAGCGCCGATCACGGCCACGAGCTGGCCGACATCCAACCTCCCCTGGATGACCAGATAGCCACCGATCATGTAAAACAGAAAGGGCGTGAGCTGCGCGAGAAAATTGTTGAGGAACTTTACCATGAATTTCCATTGGTAAAGATCGAAGCGGATTTTGAAGATGAGCCCGAGCCGGGCTGCTATGTCGGCGCGCTCGTAGTTCGACGTATCGTGGACGTGAACCGCGCCGATGCCGTCGACGATTTCGCCAACCCGGCCTGAAAGCGCGCGCGCCGTCAACTGCCGCTGGCGCCCGAGCACGAGCAGCCGCCGCCGCATTCGCGGGATAAGCACGATCTGGATCGCCACGATCACGACCGCTATCATTCCGAGCCAGACGTTCTGGACCATGATGAACAGCATGGCCGTCAGCGCCTGGCCGCCGAGCAGCACCGGCTGCAGGAAGGCATCGCCAATGAAGCCGCCCAGCGGCTCCACCTCGTCCTTCACCATGGTCGCCACTTCGGCGGATTTCACCCGCTTGAAGTAAACCGGCGGAAACCGCAGCACACGATCGACCAGATCGAAACGAATACGCCGCAGCATGCGTTCGCCGAGCCGGCCCTTGTAAGTGTTGATGTAGAGCTTGAACAAGCCGTTGATGACGACCAGCAAGAGGAACACAAGGCTGAGCGCAAGCAGGGTCGAGGTGCGGTCCAGTTGAAAACCGGAGAAGAACTGGACCTCGCCGATGAACGGCAGGTTATAGTGCAACCGCATGAATGGCAGGGTCGCGCCCGGTTGCTCGAACCCCTTGCCCTGGATCGGGCCGTTGACGATCAGCTTCGGCAGGTCGAACGACATGAAATACGGGACCATCGAAAGCACGACGATCATCAATATCCAGAGCTGCTGCTTCCTGGTGTGCGTCCAGATATAGCGGGCTAGGCTGGTTTCCATATGCGATTGTCAGTTTGAAGGATGCGGAATGTAAAGGCACCTGCTGGCAAATGGTGTATCGGCCATGTCTTCGCCGCCAACGACGAGCTCAAAGCGGCAGCTGCGCGCCAGGCGGATGGGCGCCGATGGTCCGGACAAATGCAATCGGCCTCCTCCGGTCAATGGCGAAACGGGTTGCGGCACAGTCGCGTCCGCAAGTCGAACAGGCTTGCAAGAGGCAAGATTGCGTTGTGTCGCCCGAAATCCCAACATAGAAGACGAATATGATGGATGTCACGCAACCACGCAATGCCGGCATGGGTGGGCATGAGCAAGCCCTGGACCTCACGCGGGGAATTGCCGCCTATGTCGACCACCCTCTCGTGGCCGGGCTGGCGCGCGTCATCGCCAAGCATCCGCAGGCCGATATCGCCAATGCCTTCAACCACAAGCAGGTCGCCTGCAAGATGTGGGCGCTCGACAGGCTGTTCGAAAGCTGCGGCGGCCGGTTCGAGCGCATATGGGTTCTGGGTGGATGGTACGGCGTATTGCCGGCGATGCTTTTCAATGACGCCCGCTTCGACATCGGGGCGATCGACAGCATCGACATCGATCCCGAAGTCGGCGCGGTCGCCCGGACACTCAACCGGCAAGCCGGCGAGCGGTTTCAAGCGCTGACGGCAGATATGTACGCACTCGACTATGGCGCCGGCCGACCCGACCTGGTGGTCAATACGAGCTGCGAACACATAGCCGATCTCAGCGCCTGGCTTGCCCTGCTTCCGCGGGGTACGAACGTGCTGCTGCAGTCGAACGACTATTTCAGCGAGCCGACGCACATCAACTGCGTGGCGTCACTTGCAGCCTTCGAAGCAATGGCGGCGCTGCGGCAGATCAGGTTCTCCGGCGAATTGCCGACAAAAAATTATACACGCTTCATGCTGATTGGAACTGTTTGAAGCGCTCGCGCAGGATTTGCGCCGAGCGCCGCGCCCCTTCCAGATCGAGACGATGCGAGGCTGGCGGCGGTCCCGCAAGCGCCTGCTCGATCGCATGCGCCAGACCTTCAGGCGTCAGGTCCTGTTCCGTCAGCACCGTTGCAAGACCGAGCTCTTCGAGCATCAGAGCGCGACGCGTCTGCTCGGTTTCCCCGCCGGCTGCAAATGGAACGAGCAGCGAGCGACACCCCGCGCGCATGACATCGCAGACCGTGTTGTAACCCGCCTGCGAGACCGACAGGCGGGCGCCGGTCAGCAGGCTGGCGAAATCCTCGCGGAACCGGAAGATGGACAGGCGTGGGGAGGCATCGCGTGAAATCGCGTCAAACTCGTCCTTCGGCAGGTTTGGGCCGGTGATCAAACACCATGTCCAGGCGTTGTCGGCATTTCGCGCCGCCGCGACGGTGGATCTGACAAGGCTCTTTCCGGCCGCCCCGCCGCCAACCGACACCAGAACGTCGAAGCGCTCTGAGGCCGCTTGCGCCGGCGGCGCAGCAACGAGCCCGGTGTAGGCGACCTCGGCCCTGATCGCCCCAGCCAGCGGAAATGTCTTGTCGATGGTTGCGAAAGCCGGATCGCCATGGACCATGACAAGATCGAAATGCCTGTTGACGAGATCGACCGTTTCTTCGTTTCGGCTCGGCTTCACGCGCTCCTGAAGGATGTCGCGGACGGACGCCGCCAGCAGCGGTCTGGGCGATGTCGCTTCGATGGCCTCGATCAGTGGCAAGAGTTCGAAACGCATCTGCCGGCGTCCAAAGGGAAACGCCTCGATAATGACGATGTCGGGCCTGTAATCCCGGAAAGCCTGCAGCAGCATCTCTGAGCGCCGCCTCTTGAAATCATCGTCGATGGCTTTGCCCTGCAGGTCGACAAGTCCGGAAAATCCTTCGTCACCGGAGGTGACAGGCGGCAGGGTCACGGATTTTACACCCGATCCCGGAAATCCCGCGATCGGCGCTCCGCCGGTCACGACGGTGACGTCGAACCCGTCATCGACCAGAGCCGCCGCAATGCGGCTGGCGCGCGCGAGATGGCCGATGCCGAGCAGGTGCTGAACATAGAAGAAAGCGCGCAGCCGCTTCATTCGGCGGCCCGCCACTCCCGCTCGAACAGTTCCTTGAGCTGTCCAATGCCTGCCACATGGTCGAAATTGCTTCGCACGCGCCGCTCCGCGGCGTCGCCGAGGCGGGCGCGCAGGACGGGATCGCGGATCAGGCGCTCCAGCGCCTGTGCCAGGGCAGTCGGGTTTTCCGAGGGAATCAGCAGCCCGGTTTCATCCGACGATAAAAGCTCCGGCACGCCGGAAATATCGGTCGACACGCAGGCAAGCCGCTGGCTGGCCGCCTCCACCAGAACATTCGGCAGGCCGTCCCGGTCGCCGTCCGCGGTGATCCTGCAGGCCAAAGCGAAGATGTCGGCGCTGCGGTAGTGCTCAAGCACCTCCTCCTGCGCCAGCGCGCCTTTCCAGGAGACGCGCCCCTCCAGCCCGAGCCTTTGCGCCAGCGCCTTCAGCCGGTTCAGTTCCTCGCCGCCACCGATATGCTCGAAACACCACGCCAGATCGCCAGGCAAGAGGGCAAGAGCCTCCAGCAACGTATCATAGCCTTTCTTTTCAACGGCGCGTCCGACACTCAAGATCATGACCGGTTCGGCCGGCGCCGAGCCGTCACGCTGTTTTCGCGCCTCGCCGAAACTGCCGAAGCGGTCAAGGTCGAGCCCATGATAGCTCAGATGCACGGACGAACTGCCGTTGGCGAGTTTTTTCAGATGGTCGAAGCCGGTTTTCGTGCACGTGACCGTCCAGCGCGCCGAGGAAAGCTTGCCGGCCAGATCCCAGTCCGCCGACGTCCAGATGTCCTTGGCATGGGCTGAGCAGCTCCAGGGCAAGCCACGAAGCTGGCTGGCATAGCGCGTCACCGATGCCGGCGTGTGCGCGAAATGGGCATGCAGCCATCCGGCATCTTGCGGCCATTCGGCCGCCAGCACCAGCGCTTGCCCGAAGCGGCGCGCGCGATTGCGCGTAAAGTCGCGGCGGATATCGGCAGCGAGCGATTTGAGCGCGCGCCAGAAGCCAGGCCGCGGCAGACAGGCAAACAGCGATCGAACCACGCGCAGCGGCTCTCTGTGCAGATATTCCGGCAGATAATGGACGGGGGCCTTGATCTCGTCATGCACGGGATGACGTTTTGCGTCGGTCGGCCGCCTGAGCGCGAAAAGTATCAGGTCCAACCCCGCACGCTCCAGACCGAGCAGCTCCTGCGCGATGAAGGTTTCCGACAGCCGCGGGTAGCCCTTCAGAACCACGACGATCTTGCGGTGTTGCAACTCAGTTCATGCCTTCAATGACCGAAAGGTGATGGCCGGCCCGCCGGTCGAGCAGTTCCGCGACGATTTCGGAAATATGAGGCAGCCCTTCCAGCGTCAGATGCGCATTGCTCTGCGATGGGCGGGGCCGGCCCGGCAAAACCTGCAGCGCATCGGCAAACCGCTGGGCATCCTCGGCTTCCTCAGGCAAAAGCATCTCGATGAGGCCGAGTTCGGCTGCGCGCCGTGCCCGGATCAGCTGTTCCTCGCGCGGCGTGACGCGCGGCACGATCAGCGCCGGCTTGTCGAAAGACAGTATCTCGCAATAGGTGTTGTAACCGCCCATCGCCACCACCGCCTTGGCGCCGGCAATCAGCTCTTCCATCCGGTTGTCGAATTCGATGATCTTGACATAGGGGATCTTGGCCCCTTTCCTGACCAGCTTGTTGCGCTTGCGCGCCGGCATGTAAGGCCCAAGCACGATCAGCGCCCTGTGCTGCAATCGCGGATCCTGCTGATAGGCCTCGATGACGTTGTGGATCAGGTCGGCGCCGTCACCACCGCCACCGGTGGTAACCAGGATATAGTCGCCCTCGGGCCGGTGGCCGGGCAATTGGTTCTGCTGCAGGCTCCGTTGCAGGAAACCGACGAACTTCATCTTTGCCCTGACCGCCGGCGGCACGTCCAGGCCGGTCAACGGATCGTAGAAATCCGGCGGGCCATAGACCCAGACCTTGTCGTAGAACAGGCCAATCTTGCGCATCACATCCCTGCGTGCCCACTCCGCTTCGAGCAAATGCGGCGCGTCCATCACCTCGCGCAGGCCAAGCACGAGCGTGGTGCCCCGCGTCTTGAGGTAGGACAGCGTATCCTCGATCTCTCCGCGCAGCCCCAGCGGTTCCTTGTCAACGATGAAGATATCCGGCCGGAAGCTCTCGGCTGTGTGGCGAATAATCGACTGCCGCATCCTGAGCGTCTCATGCAGATCGATGTCCTTTTCCAGCGAGGTGTATTCGCCGTTGCGCAACTTGATGACGCTGGGGATCTTCACGAAGTCGACGCGGGCGCGGTAGTCGAAGGCGCCGGCGATGGTGGCGCCCGAAATGATTAGCACCTGAAGTCCGCGGAAATCCCCGACCAGCGAATGAGCGATCGTTCGGCAACGCTGCAAATGGCCGAGCCCGAACGTGTCGTGGCTGTACATGAGAATTCGTGCGTCTTTTGCGTGCTGTGTCATTGTGAACGTCTTTTAGAATTCTCGCCGGACCGTGGGCAACCCCGCAGGCTTCGAAACCATTCTCACGGGTCTATCGACCTGTTTTGAAACATGGGGGCGAGAGGTACGCAACGGCATTCTTCACCAGGTCACGAATGCCAGGGGCGCTGATTGTGGCGCCATGCCTTGTCTTCGCCGACGATAGACGGCCCGAGCACAAATCTCTGTCATGAGGCTTGACCCCGTGGAATTAAATGCCCTGCGGCCTGAGGCAGGCAAAGCGCACATTGCGAAAAATCAAGGGCGACCAAGGCGAAACGAGGCTGCCGCACATTGTGAGGAGAACCCGCACCTTGGGAAAATGCTTCATAATCCATCGAAACACAACGGCCGCCAGAGGCCGCACGTTGCGGCCTTTTATCCTGCCATCAGCCTTGGCCTGTGGCAAGCGTCCGGTCCTTGCACCGTTGAAGCTGGTGCAATCTCGCGTCATGCCGGCTTTCTCCGTCATGTGGAGGATAGCTGCGGCCCCAATGAGATTCGTCAGCCAGGCGACCCATTCGCCAGATCCGTCACAAAGCTTTGCGTGAACACGCCGGCCGGAAGGACGGCTACGCCAACCTTGCCCTTGTCGTCCTCGGCGTTGCCAGCAGCAGACTTGTCTCGCTGCCGGTTATCCCCGGGATGAGCCGTATCCGCCTAAGCACCGCGTCGAAATCGGTGAGCGACGCCGTTCCGAGTTCGACCACCAGGTCCCAGCGGCCATTGGTGGTGTGAATGGTCGAAACCTCGGCGAGGCCGCCGAGCGCCCGGACCACGCGGTCGGCGGCATGGCCCTCGATCTCGATCATCATCACGCCGCGTATCCGCTGGTCGACCGCGTCGGCGCGCAGCACCACCGTGTAGCCGATGATCTCGCCCGTTTTTTCCAGCCGCTCCATGCGCGCCCTGACCGTGGCGCGCGACACCCCGAGATCGACCGCGAGATCGGAGATGCTGCGCCGGGCATCATGCCTGAGCAGCGTGACCAGCCTTTCGTCGAGCAAGTCCATGATTCTATCCACTTTGACCAAACTGACTTATCGAATTGATAAATCATTCTTCTCGAAATGCCAATTTCGCCTGTTCATACTGCCGGGCCGGGATGGTTCATTCCACGCATCAACCGCCCAATCAATTTACAAGGACAACAAGAACCATGCGCTGCAGGATCGTTGGCGCGCCGGTGCAGGACGGCGCCGGCAGGATGGGATGCGAGATGGGGCCGAGCGCGCTGCGAACGGCCGGGCTTGTCTCGGTGCTCTCGGAACTCGGCCATGACGTCGAGGACTGGGGCGCGGTGCAACCGGCCGCCGTGCGCGCAATCGTCCACGGCAATCTCGCGCTGAAGGCCCTGCCGGAGATTTCCGCCTGGACGGCGGCAATTGCCGAGACCGCCTATGCGGCTTCGCGAGACGCCATGCCGATCTTCCTTGGCGGCGACCACGCGATATCGGCCGGCACGGTGTCGGGCATAGCCCGCCGCGCCGCCGAACGCGGCCGGCCGCTCTTCGTGCTGTGGCTCGACGCACATCCCGATTTCCACACGCTCGATACCACCGTCAGCGGCAATCTGCACGGCGTGCCGCTCGCCTATGCCAGCGGCCGGCCGGGCTTCAACGGTTATTTCCCGGACCTGCCTGTCGCCGTCGACCCTGCCCACATCTGCGTCATGGGCCTGCGCAGCGTCGATCCGGCGGAGCGCCGGGCGCTGAGCGAAGCGGGGGTTACCGTGCACGACATGCGCACCATTGACGAGCACGGCGTTGCACCTTTGCTGCGCGCCTTCCTGGCCATCGTCGAAAAGGAAAACGGCCTGCTGCATGTCAGCCTCGACGTCGACTTCCTCGACCCCTCCATCGCGCCGGCCGTCGGCACCACCGTGCCCGGCGGCGCCACCTTCCGCGAGGCGCATCTGGTGATGGAGATGCTGTCCGACAGCGGCCTGGTCTCCAGCCTCGATCTGGTCGAGCTCAACCCGTTCCTCGACGAGCGCGGCCGCACCGCCACGCTGATTGTCGACCTCGCCGCCAGCCTGATGGGCCGGCGCATCATGGACCGCCCGACCCGCAGCCATTCGGGAAGCATTGCATGACCCAGCCTTCCCGCCTTGCCATCGTCCCCTTCGTCAGCGTCGACCGCATGATGAAGCTGGTGCTGACCATCGGCGTCGAGCGGTTCCTCACCGAACTCGCCGCCTATATCGAGGAGGATTTTCGCCGCTGGGAGCTGTTCGACAAGACGCCGCGCATCGCCTCGCACAGCCATGACGGCGTCATCGAACTGATGCCGACCAGCGACGGCCGGCTATACGGCTTCAAGTATGTCAACGGCCATCCCAAGAACATGCGCGAGGGGCGCCAGACCGTCACCGCCTTCGGCGTGCTCGCCGATGTCGGCTCCGGCTATCCGATGCTGCTCACCGAAATGACGATCCTGACGGCGCTGCGCACCGCGGCGACCTCCGCTGTCGCGGCCAAATATCTGGCGCCGAAAGGCGCGCGCTCGATGGCCATCATCGGCAATGGCGCCCAGTCCGAATTCCAGGCTGTCGCCTTCAAAGCGCTGCTCGGCATCGACCGGCTGCGGCTCTACGACATTGACCGCTCGGCTTCGGAAAAATGCGCCCGCAACCTCGCCGGCAAAGGCTTTGACATCACCATCTGCGCCACCGGCCAGGATGCTGTGGAAGGAGTCGACATCATCACCACGGTGACCGCCGACAAGCTGTCCGCCACCATTCTGACCGACAACATGGTCGGTTCCGGCGTGCACATCAACGCGGTCGGCGGCGACTGCCCCGGCAAGACGGAACTGCACCGCGACATCCTTTTGCGCTCCGACATCTTCGTCGAGTTCTCGCCGCAGACGCGCATCGAGGGCGAAATCCAGCAGCTCCACGCCGACCATCCGGTGACCGAGTTGTGGCAGGTGATGACCGGCAAGGCGGAAGGCCGCAAGACGGCGGAACAGATCACCTTGTTCGATTCCGTCGGCTTCGCCACCGAGGATTTTTCCGCACTGCGCTATATCAGAGACCAGCTTCAGGCCACCGGCCTCTACGAGGAGCTCGACCTGCTCGCCGATCCCGACGAGCCGCGCGACCTCTTCGGCATGCTGCTCAGGGCAGCGCTGCAGCCGGCAGCCGCCTGAGGGGCTTCAGCCGCGCAACGGCGCGCAGCTCTCCCGTTCGACGAGCACCGGGGTGAGCACTTCGCGGCGCGAATGCGCCGCCGGCTCGGCAACCCGCTCGAGCAGCAGGCTGACCGCCCGCGTGCCGATCTTCTCGACCGGCTGTGCGATCGTCGTCAGTGGCGGCCAGGTGGTGACGGCATAGGGTATGTCGTCGAAGCCGATCATCGACATGTCGCCGGGGACCCGCAATCCGCGCCCGCGCAGCACTGTCAGCGCGCCCATGGCCATCAGATCGTTACAGGCAAACAGCGCCGTGATCCCCGGCGCCTGCGCCATCAGCCGCTCCATCGCCATGCGGCCGCCGGCGAAGTGGTAGTCGGAATCCACCACCGAGGCCGGCGGCAGGTCGAGGCCGGCTTCCTGCAGCGCCCTGGCGAAGCCGCGCAGGCGGGCGGGGCTGGAGCTGGAATCGCGCGGGCCGCCGATGACGCCGATCTTCTCGTGACCGAGCCCGGCCAGATAGCGGCCGGCGAGATAGCCGCCATAATCGTGATCGACCAGCACGGAATCGACATTGACCGAATGGATCTCGCGGTCGATCAGCACCGCCGGCACGCCGGGCAGAAGGCTGGAGAACACCCGCGCATGATCGGACGAGCCGGCAAAGATCAGCCCGTCGATCTGCTTGGCCATCAGCACCTGGAGGTAGCGCTCCTCCTTCTCGGCGCTGCCGTCGGAGTTGCACAGGATCACCGTATAGCCGGCAAGGAAGCCGGCATCCTCGATCTGGCGTGCCACGCCGGCGAAGAACGGATTGGAATTGTCCGGCAGCAGCAGGCCGATGGTCTTGGTCTCGCCGCGCCTCAGGCTGCGCGCCAGCGTGTTCGGGCTGTAGCGCAAGGCGGCGATGGCCGAATGCACGCGCTCGGCCGTCTCAGGCTCGACATGGCGCGTGCGGTTCATCACATGCGAGACGGTTGCGACCGACACTCCGGCATGGCGCGCGACATCGGCAATCGTCGTCATTTCTTGTCCCCTGACTCGATTAGCCTAATGATTGCGTAACCGGATGTGTCGCACGCTAGAGCGCAGCTTTCGAGTGTCAATGTCCCTTTGAGCAACCTGCTGAGCGGAGCGATCTGCCGCCAAGAAAAAGCCGCAAGGCTGGGTGCTTGGTGGTCGACCTGTTGTCGCAACCGGATAAGGTTCGAGAGCCGGGAACTGCTCAATCGCCAACGATCGGAACAACGATGCGACTTCTCCTTGTCGAGGACGACCCACGCACCGCCGACTATGTCGTCAAGGGCCTTGGCGAGGCAGGCCATATCTGCGACCTCAGGCGCGATGGCCGCGACGCGCTGTTTGCCGCGACACGCGACGCCTATGACGTGATCGTCGTCGACCGCATGCTGCCCGGCCTCGACGGCCTGTCGATGATCAAGGCGGTGCGGGCAGCGGGCGTGCGTACGCCGGCGATCTTTCTGACCTCGGTCGGCGGCGTCGACGACAGGGTTGAAGGGCTCGAGGCCGGCGGCGACGACTATCTCGTCAAGCCATTCGCCTTTTCCGAACTGCTCGCCCGCATCAACGCGCTCGGCCGTCGCCCTGCGGTGCAGGAGCTGAAGACGACGCTGCGCATCGCCGACCTCGAAATGGACCTGATCCAGCGCCGCGTCACCAGGCAGGGCCAGGCGATCGACCTGCAGCCGCGCGAATTCAGCCTGCTCGAAGTGCTGATGCGCGGCGAGGGCCGCGTCATCACCCGCACCATGCTTCTGGAACGGGTCTGGGATTTTCACTTCGACCCCAAGACCAGCGTCGTCGAAACCCATATCAGCCGGCTGCGCGCCAAGATCGACAGGCCGTTCGAAACCGCGTTGATCCACACCGTGCGCAGCACTGGCTACAGTGTTCACGACTGAGGCGCGGCATGACAGAAACTTGCCATGACTGAAGCTTGTAATGACTGAAACGCACTATGACTGAGACAGGCTCTCGCCTGCTGCGCAGCACGCCGTTTCGGCTGGCCCTGACCTTCGCCTTGCTGTTCGTGCTCGCCTTCATCCTGTCAGGCGCCATCGTCTACCAGCTGATGAGCGCGGATCTTGCCGAGCAGCTCGACCAGTCGGTCAAGGAGACCTATTCGGTCGTGGCGGTGACCTATGCCGGAAACCACCGGGAGGATCTGGTTTCGGCAGTCGACAGCCACGCCGCGCTCAGCCCGAGCAAGGAACAGCTGTTCTCGCTCACCGATCCCGCCGGCAATCGCCTGGCCGGGAATTTCACCGCCGCCGACCTTCCGGATGGCTTTTCCGATTTTGCCGCTTCCCTGCCAGGCGTTGCGCCGGACACTATGTACCGCGCCTGGACCGGTTCGGTCGGGCCCAACAGCCTGACAATTGCCTTTTCGCTTTCCGAAACCGAGGAGCTGGAACGCATCGTTTTGATGAACTTCGGCTGGGCCACCCTGATCATTTCAGGGCTGGCGGTGGCTGGCGGCGCCTTGCTGGCGTCGCGTGTGCAGCGTCGCCTCGACGGCATTGCCACCACCATGGACGATGTCTCCAACGGCCGGCTCGACGCCCGCATTCCACTGCTCGGCAATGGCGACGACATTGACGGCGTCTCGCGCCAGGTCAACGCCGCGCTGGAGCGGCTGGCGGCGCTGGTGGACGGCATGCGCCAGGTCAGCGCCGACATCGCGCATGATCTGAAGACGCCGCTCAACCGGCTGCAGATGATTTTGGAAGCTGCGGCCGACAGGACCGCGCGGGGTGAGGCCGTTGCCGATGAGCTGGCGGAGGCACGTGGGGAAAGCCTGCAGATCAACGATACTTTCGATGCGCTGTTGCGTATTGCCCAGATCGAGGCCGGCGCCCGCAAGGCGCGCTTTGTCGATCTCGACCTCACCGGCGTCATCGATGCCATTGCCGAAATCTACGCCGGTGTCGCCGAGGATGACGGCAAGTCGCTGTCGGCCACGATCGTCCACGGCACGCCATGCCTGGTCCACGGCGACCGCGACCTGCTGACGCAATTGTTTGCCAATCTGGTTGAGAACGCGCTGCGGCATTGCCCCGATGGCACGGCAATCCTTCTATCGGTGCGGCGGCAAGGCGACCGCATTCTGGCTGAGGTCGCCGACAATGGCCCCGGCATCCCGGCGCAGGAGCGCGAAAAAGTGTTCCAGCGGCTCTACCGGCTCGACTCCAGCCGCACCACGCCCGGCAGCGGCCTGGGCCTCAGCCTTGTGCGGGCCATCGCCGACCTGCATGGTGCAACGATTGCGCTGGAGGATCGCCGGCCTGGGCTGGCGGTAATTGTCGGGTTTCCTCGGGCGGAGGGCACCGGTCCCGGCTTGAAATGACAACGCCAGAGCCAGGTCGACCCCACTCCGTCGAGCGAAGCAGCGACGGAGTGGGGGAAGGCGCTCATGAAACGCCAAGTCGCTGACAACTTTCTCCAAGTTGATGATCGCATCCGACAAAGGCGGTCGCGATTAGCCTTGCACATGTTTCCACCCGGAACGGCTGCGGGTTGATCAAGATGACCGTTGAACCTATCGGCCCACCGCACCCCGGCGAAAATCCGAGGGCGACATCCCTGCCAGCTTGCGGAAGGATTTGTTGAAGGCGCTGAGCGAGCCGAAGCCTGAATCCATGGCGACGCGCAGCACATTGGCGTCTTCATGCATCAGCAGCGCCTGCGCGTAGCTCAGCCGCAGCAGATTCATATATTCGTTGAGCGTCATGCCGGTCGATTTCTTGAAAATGCTCATGGCGTATTTGGGATGGATGTCGGCCGCCGCCGCGATGTCGACGCAGTCTATGTCGTAGAGGAAATTCTCGGCGATGAAGTCGCACATGCGACCGACATTGCGCAACGATTGCTGGTCGAACGGGCCGCCGGGTTCCTGGCCGATGGCGGTTTCCGGCACCAGCCGGTAGGGCTCGAAGCGCACCCGCTCCAACCGCAGCAGCAGCTCGTTCACGGCGTGCTCGGTTATCGCCGCATCGCCCGAGCGGAAATAGCGGTTCCAGCGCTCGAAATTGTGATGGTCGGCCTGGTCGGTCGCCGATGTCACCAGCGTGGCGCCGGTCATCAGCCTGTGGCGGACATCCGTCGGCAGATGCAGGCGGAAGAAATGCACCAGCGGCAGATGCGCGCCGGCATAGATGGCGTCGTCGGAGAGATCGTCCATCTGGTGCGGCAGCCCGCCCCAGAACAGGCACATGTCGCCGGCCGACAGCGAGATCTCGTGCTCGTTCATGCGGTAATGCACGCTGCCGCGGACGATGAAATTGACCTCGACCTGGGCATGCCAGTGCGGCTTCAGCATCACCAGCGGATGGTTGTGAAACATCTGCAAAGCCATCGGCAGGCCTTCGACGCTGCTGGCGCCAGGCTGGTAAAACGGCCGTTCCGGCATCTTACTTTCCGCCCATCTTTTATTCCCGTTGTCAGGGACAAGCCTTCCGCGCCGCCTAGTCTAGCCATGCTCGCGAAGAGAGAGCAAATGAAATGGGAGGATTTCAATGCGCACGACACTGATCTGTGCCGCGCTGGCGCTTGGCCTGGGCTCAACCCCGGCTTTGGCGCAGTCCGGCGAAATCACGATCTGGAGCTGGAATATCGCCGCTTCGTCGCTGAAGGCGACGGTGGCCGGCTTCAACAAACAGCATCCCGACGTCAAGGTCACCGTTCAGGATCTCGGCAACCAGCCGACCTATGACAAGTCGATCGCCGGCTGTGCGGCCGGCGGCGTCGGCCTGCCCGATATCGTCTCGATCGAAAACGGCGAGGCCGAGAACTACTGGAGCCAGTTCCCCGATTGCTTCGTCGATTTGCACACGCTGGGCTACACCGCCGACGACCAGAAGAAATTCCCGGATTTCAAGCGCACCGAATTGGAGGTCGGCGACAAGGCCTATGCCATGCCGTGGGATTCCGGCCCAGTCGCCGCCTTCTACCGCCGCGACTTCTACGAGAAGGCCGGCGTCGATCCGGCCTCGATCAAGACCTGGGACGATTTCATCGCCGCCGGCAAGAAGGTCCAGGCCGCCAATCCCGGCGTCACCATGACCAATGCCGATTTCAACGGCGACACCGAATTCTTCCGCATGATTTCCAACGAACAGGGCTGCGGCTATTTCGCCGCCGATGGGCAGTCGATCACCGTCAACCAGCCGAAATGCGTCGACACGCTGGCCAAGATCAAGGACATGAAGGACGCCGGCATCATCTCGTCGGCCGACTGGGGCACCAAGATCACCAACAACACCGCCGGCACCGTCGCCACCCAGGTCTATGGCGGCTGGTATGAGGGCACCATCCGCACCGAATCCGCCGGCGAAAACGGCAAATGGGGTGTCTATCTGATGCCGAGCCTGACCGCCGACGGCCCGCGCGCCGCCAATCTCGGAGGCTCGTCGCTCGCCATCACCTCAGCCTCGAAGAACAAGGAGGCCGCCTACGCCTATCTGAAATACACGCTCGAGACCAATGAAGGCCAGATCACCATGCTCAGGGATTTCGGCCTGGTGCCGTCACTGATCTCGGCCCTCGACGACCCCTACGTCTCGCAGGGCCTGCCCTATTGGGGCGGCCAGGCAGTGTGGAAGGACATTCTCGCCACGCTGCCCAAGGTGGTGCCGAGCCGCGGCACGCCGTTCCAGAGCGACGCCGAAATCATCATGCGCGCCGTGCAGACCAAATATCTCGGCGGCGGCTATCCCGATGCCAAGGCCGCCCTCGACGACGCCGCCAGCCAGATCGCTTCGGCGACGGGACTGCCGATCAAGTGACCAAGGCGGTGATTATGGCGGGCCAGATATAGGGCAATTTGCCGGACCGTTGGCGCTGCCCCTCACCTGCCTGCCGGCATCCTCTCCCCGTATAGTGACGGAGAGGGGGACGCTCTCGCCCAACACTTCGCCAATCGCCGGCGGCGTCCCAACAAGCCCCTTCTCCCCGTCACTATACGGGGAGAAGGTCCCGGCAGGGGGATGAGGGGCGGCGCCAAGCCTTAATAATTGACGCCGGCTAACAACACGCCGGATATCAGCCGGGAAAGAGGAAGGAGGAGGAACTATGCGCTACCAGAACGCCACGGCCTATCGCTTCCTCACGCCCTACCTCCTGATCTTCGCCATCTTCTGGGTGTGGCCGATCATCTCCTCGTTCATGATTTCCTTCCAGGCGACGCGCACGGTGCCCTGGCGCTTTGCGCCGACGTTCAACTGGGGCCGCCTGATCGGCGACCCCGCTTTCTTCAACGCGCTGAAGAACACGCTGCTCATCCTCGTGATCCAGGTGCCGGTGATGATCTCGCTGGCGATCGTCATGGCGGTGCTGCTGAACTCGCCGCTGCTGAAAGCACGTGGCCTCTACCGCTTCGCCTTCTTCGCTCCGGTGGTGGTCGGCGAGGTCGCCTATTCCGCCGTGTTCCGGCTGATGTTCAATCTCGATTTCGGCATCATCAACAAATTGCTCGCCGGCGTCGGCCTGTCCAAGATCGACTGGTTCTCCAACGTCACACCGGCCATGGCGCTGATCATGATCGCGGTGACCTGGCGCTGGGCCGGCTACAACGCCATCATCCTGCTCGCCGGCCTGCAGTCGATCCCCGAGGATGTCTATGAGGCGGCGACGCTCGACCGCGTCAGCAAGCTCAAGCAGTTCTTCTACATAACGCTGCCGCTGCTCAAGCCGGTCATCGTGTTTTGCGCCGTGCTGTCGATCATCGGCACCATGCAGCTTTTCACCGAACCGTTCCTGATCACCGAGCGCGGCGGTCCCGGCGGCGGCACCGAGACGCTCGGCCTCTTGCTTTACCGCCAGGGCTTCCGTTCGCTCAATTTCGGCTATGCCTCGGCCGTCGCCTACACCATGGCGGGCTTGGCAATCGCCATCACGCTGGTGCAGCTGTGGCTGACACGAGAGCCGAAATGAGAGGGGCGCCGAAATGAGTTCGCTCTCGCAACGCCGGCTCGGCCGCAGCGTCCTGCTGCATCTGGTCCTGACGCCGCTGGCGGTGATCTGGCTGTTTCCGCTATGGATGATGGTGGTGTTTTCGACCATGCCCGATAACGGCATTTTCAGCCCCGGCATCGAGCTTCTGCCGCACGGCAATTTCGTCGACAATTTCAACAACCTGCAGCGCGACACCAATTTCATCGGCGCTATCGGTATTTCGGTGGCGGTGGCGGTGACCTACACCTTCTTCTCGGTGCTGCTGACCTCGATGGCCGGCTGGGCGCTCGCCCGCTATCAGTTCTTCGGCAAGGGCGCGGTGGTGGCGATCATCCTCGGCACCATCACGCTGCCCTATGCGGTGGTGCTGATCCCGCAATTCATCATGGTGGCGCGCGACTTCCAGCTCGCCAACACCTGGATTGCGTTGATCGTGCCACCCTTGTTCAATTCGCTGGGCGTGCTGTTCATGCGCCAGGCTTTCTCGATGATGCCGGCCGACCTTTTCGACGCCGCGCGAGTCGAAGGCGTCAAGGAATGGCGTATCTTCCTGTTCGTCGCTTTGCCGCTGGCGCGGCCGATGCTGGCGGCGCTCGCCATCATTCTGTTCCTCGCCTCGTGGAACAATTATCTCTGGCCGCTTTTGATCAACAGCCAGCCCGGCGCGATGACGGCCCCTGTGGCGCTCGGCACGCTGATCGGCCTGACCAAGGTCTCATGGGGGGGCATCATGGCCGGCGCCGTCATGCTGACCGTACCGATGCTGGTCGTCTTCGTGCTGCTGCAGCGCCATTTCATCGCCGGCATCGCCGCCGGCGCCGTCAAGTAGGGACAACAGCGATATGGCGGCAGTCACCCTCACCAATGTCGTAAAACGCTTCGGCGTCTATGAGATTATCCATGACGCCAACATCGATATCGCCGATGGCGAGTTCGTCGTCTTCGTAGGCCCGTCGGGTTGTGGAAAATCGACGCTGCTCAGGATGATCGCCGGGCTGGAGGATATCAGCGGCGGCGAGATCGCCATTGGCGGCAAGGTGATGAACGATGTCGAGCCGGCCGAGCGCGGCATCGCCATGGTGTTCCAGTCCTACGCGCTCTACCCGCACATGAGTGTCGAGCAGAATCTGAGCTTTGGCCTCAGGATGACCGGCAACCCCAAGGAGGACACCGAGCGGCGGGTGAAGCGGGCCTCCGAAATCCTGCGCATCACAGAGTTGATGGCGCGGCGGCCGAGGCAATTGTCCGGCGGCCAGCGCCAACGCGTCGCCATTGGCCGCGCCATCGTGCGCGAACCGCAAGTCTTCCTGTTCGACGAGCCGTTGAGCAATCTCGACGCCGAGCTGCGCGTCCAGATGCGGGTCGAGATCTCGCGCCTGCACAAGGAACTCGGCACAACGATGATCTATGTCACCCACGACCAGACCGAGGCGATGACGCTGGCCGACCGGATCGTCGTGCTGCGCGGTGGCCATGTCGAGCAGATCGGCAGGCCGCTCGATCTCTACGACAATCCCGACAACCAGTTCGTCGCCGGCTTTGTAGGCTCGCCGAAGATGAATTTCATCAAGGGCCGCGTCGTCGGGCGCAACATGAGCAGCGTCACCGTCGAGCTGGTGGGCGAGGAAATGACCCGCATTATGCAACCGTTGACCGGCGCCGTGCCGCAAACAGGAGCCAAGGTCATTGTCGGCGTGCGGCCCGAACATTTCGGCTATGGCGGCGAAGGCGACGCCGACCTCACCGTCGGCATCGACGTGGTCGAGCATCTCGGCGGCACCAGCTTCATCTATGCCAGGACCGCCCATGGCGAAGACCTGGTGATCCAGCGCGACGCGGCAAAGGTCCCCGACACCCAGGCGATCACCGTGTCCATCCGCAAATCCTATCTGTTCGATGAAAACGGCCAGCGGCTGCGCTGACCTTCCAGCTATGCAAGGAGAATGACCATGACTGCAACCGCGCCCATCCGCTGGGGGGTACTCGGGCCCGGCGACATCGCCAAAGCGTTCGCCCGCGGCGTGGCAGGCTCGCGCACCGGCACGATCGTGGCGCTCGGCGCCCGCAATCCCGGCAAGGCAGGCCTGGCCGAGACGTTTCCCGGCGCCCGCATCCTCGACGGTTACGACGCGCTGCTCGCTGACCCCGAGGTCGACGCCGTCTATATCGCCATCCCGCATCCCGGCCATGCCGAATGGGCAATCAAGGCGGCGGAAGCCGGCAAGCATGTGCTGTGCGAAAAGCCGCTGGCGCTGACCGCCTTCGAGGCCGACGCCATGATCCATGCTGCGCGCAAGGCCGGCACCTTCCTCGGCGAAGCGTTCATGTACCGGCTGCACCCGCAGACGGCGAAGCTGGTGGAACTCATCAAGTCGGGCGTCATCGGCGATGTCAGGCTGATGAAGTCGAGCTTCGGCTTCGCCATGCCGGGCTTCATGCCCGAGCACCGGCTCTACGCCAACGATCTCGCCGGCGGCGGCATCCTCGATGTCGGCGGCTATCCCGTCTCGATGGTGCGGCTGATTGCCGGGGCTGCGACTGGAAAACCCTTCGCCGAGCCGGACACGGTTGTCGGCACCGCCCATCTCGGCAAGTCCGGCGTCGACGAATGGGCCTCGGCGCTGCTGCATTTCCCCGGTGGCGTCGTCGCCGAGGTGTCCTGCAGCATCTCGCTGAAACAGGACAATGTCCTGCGCATCCTCGGCACCAAGGGCCGCATCGAGGTGCCGGATTTCTGGTTCGCCGGCGGCGGCAACCGCGATGGCGGCCCTGGCCGGATCGATGTAATTCTCGCCGACGACACGCGCGATACCATCAGCGTCAACGAAACCCGCCATCTCTATTCCTTCGAGGTCGACGCCGCCGGCGAGGCGATCCTGGCCGGCAAACAGGAGTTCGCCTGGCCGGGCATGAGCTGGGCCGACAGCCTCAGCACGCTGCGCGTCCTCGACAGATGGCGCGCCGCCGTCGGGCTCGAATATGAGATCGAAAAGCCGGCTAAGCGAACCAACACCATTTCGGGCCGGCCGCTGCGCACCGGCGGCACGGCCATTGGCAAGCGCAAGATTCCGGGCCTGTCGAAGCCGGCCTCCGTGGTGGCGCTCGGCTTCGAGGATTTCCGCACCTTCTCGTCGGGCGCAATCCTGCTCGACGCCTTCTTCGAGACCGGCGGCAATCTGTTCGATACCGGCTATGTCTACGGCGCCGGCTACACCGAAACGCTGCTTGGCCAGTGGCTCAGGAATCGCGGCGTGCGCGAGCAGTCGGTGATCATCGCCAAGGGCGCCCACTCGCCGCTCTGCTATCCCGATGTCATCGGCAAGCAGCTCGCCCAGTCGTTGGACCGGCTGCAGACCGACCATGTCGACCTCTATTTCATGCACCGCGACAACCCGGATGTGCCGGTCGGCGAATTCGTCGATGCGATGGACGCCGAGGTCAAGGCCGGCCGCATCCGTGGCCCGTTCGGCGGCTCGAACTGGACGATGGCGCGCATGGACGAGGCGATTGCCTATGCCGAGCGCACCGGCAAGCAGAAGCCCGGCGTGCTCTCCAACAATTTCTCGCTGGCCGAGATGCTGGAACCGATCTGGGCCGGCTGCATCACCTCGTCCACCGACGACTGGAAATCCTGGCTGACGAAAAGGCAGATGCCCAACTTCGCCTGGTCGAGCCAGGGCCGCGGCTTCTTCACCGACCGCGCCGGCCGCGACAAGCAGGACAATGAGGAGCTAGTGCGGGTCTGGTACTCGGAGAAAAATTTCGGCCGCCGCGACCGTGCCATCGAGCTGGCGCAGCGCCTGGGCAAAAGTCCGATCCACATCGCGCTCGCCTATGTGCTGGCGCAGCCTTTTCCGTCGGTGCCGTTGATCGGCCCGCGCACGCTGGACGAGTTGGAGGACAGTTTGAAGGCGCTGGATATCAAGCTGTCGGCGGAGGATGTGGCGTGGCTGGATAGCGGGCCGGAAAGGCGGCGGGCTTAGGGAGCAAGCTCAGATTTGGAGGTTGGCGAAAGCCAAGGCGAAGGCTGATCTCCCCCCTTGCGGGGGAGATTAGCGGCTCATGCGTTCCACCTACCGATCGATCCGTGTCGACAAAATAATCGACGACGACGTCCGCTCGACCCCGTCCATCGCCCCGATCTCGTCCAGCAACGCATCCAGATCCCTGATCGACGGCGCGTCGACGATGACGATCATGTCGAAATTGCCGCTCACCGAGTGCAGCGTCCGTACCGGCGGCAGCGCCTGCAGCGCCCGCACCACCTTGTCGGCGAGCTTGGGCGTGACGGTGAGCAGCACATGCGCCCGCACAAGCCCCTGCTCGTAGTCCGGCGCCATCCGCACGCCATAGCCGGTGATGATGCCGCGCTGTTCCAGCCGCTCGATCCGGCTCTGCACCGTCGTGCGCGAAACGCCGAGCTGGCGCGCCAGCTCAGTGGTCGACGCGCGGGCATTGGCGCGCAGCAGGGAAAGCAGTTTTTGTTCGGCGTCACTGAGCATTTCGACGAACCTCGTCGGCGTATCGTTCAATTGCAGGGTTCATTTCGAACGATCCCACGCTTCCTTTCGACAGGCAAGCTGCGATTCTTGAAGGCATCGCGTCCACCGCGCGGCGGTCTGGGCCAAAGAGTTTTCACGAGGGGCAAGGTCATGAAGAAAATCATCGTCGTCGGCGCCGGCAAGATCGGCTCCACCATTGCAGGCATGCTCGCCGACAGCGGCGACTACCACGTCACCGTTATCGACCGCGCGGCGGCGCAGCTTGCCGCGGCCGAACTTCCCGCCGGCGTCGAGGGGCTGGGGCTCGATATCGCAGCGCCGGGCGCACTCGAGGCCGCCCTTGCCGGCGCCTTCGCCGTGCTGAGCGCCGCCCCCTTCCATTTGACCACGCGCATCGCCGAAGCGGCCGCCGCCACCGGCGTGCACTATCTCGATTTGACCGAGGATGTCGTCTCGACCCGCCGCGTCAAGGAGCTGGCCAAGTCGGGCAACAGCGCCTTCATTCCGCAATGCGGCCTGGCGCCGGGCTTCATCTCGATCGTCGCCAACGATCTCGCCAGCCGCTTCGACACGCTGGAAAGCGTTCGCATGCGCGTCGGCGCGCTGCCGCAATACCCGTCCAATGCGCTGAACTACAATCTGACCTGGAGCACCGACGGCGTCATCAACGAATATTGCGAACCCTGCGAGGCGATCGTCGAGGGCGAGCTGATCGAGGTGCCGCCGCTGGAGGAGCGCGAAGAGTTCTCGCTCGACGGCGTCACCTATGAGGCCTTCAACACCTCTGGCGGTCTCGGCACGCTGGCCGAGACGCTGAAGGGCAAGGTGCGCACGCTGAACTACCGCACCATCCGCTATCCCGGCCACGCGGCGATCATGAAGGCGCTGCTCAACGATCTCGGCCTGCGCCACCGCCGCGACGTGCTGAAGGATATCTTCGAGAGCGCCCTGCCGGCAACGCTGCAGGACGTGGTCATCGTCTTCGTCACCGTCTCGGGCCGCCGCAATGGCCGCCTGCTGCAGGAAACCTACGCCAACAAGATCTATTCGCAGCGCATCGGCAACCAGGTGCGCAGCGCAATCCAGATCACCACCGCGTCCGGCATCTGCGCCGTGCTCGACATGCTGGCCGACGGCACCTTGCCGGCGACCGGTTTCGTCAAGCAGGAAGACATCGCGCTGGATGCGTTTCTCGCCAATCGTTTTGGGCGCGCTTATGCGCAGCACGAGATGGTGAGCCGGCTCGCAAGCTGAGCTACTTCACCCTCCCCCTTGTGGGGAGGGTCGGCGCGCAATCGGAGCGAAGCGGAGATGGCGAGACGGGGTGGGGGGGAGCGCTGACGGTCGGCGAGGACCCCCACCCCGCTCCGCTACGCGGATCGACCCTCCCCACAAGGGGAAGGGTAAGCGCACTTCAAATATGCAGCGCGTGGCCCAGCGCCTTCAGCGCCGCTTCCTGGAAGCCTTCGCCTTGCGTCGGATGCGCATGGATGGTCCCGGCGATATCCTCCAGCCGCGCGCCCATTTCCAGCGCTAGGCCGAACGCCGCCGCCAGTTCCGACACGCCTTGCCCGACCGCCTGGATGCCCAGCACCAGATGGTTGTCCGCGCGGGCGACAACACGAACAAACCCGTCCTCGCCGAGTTTCGTCATCGCCCGGCCGTTGGCGGCGAAGGGGAACTGGCCGATCTTGATTTCGCCTGAAGCCTTCGCCTCCTCCGGCGTTAGCCCTGCCGTCACCAGCTCCGGATCGGTGAAGCAGACGGCCGGGATCGAGCGCTTGTCCCAGCTGCGCTTGTGGCCGGCGACGATCTCGGCCACCATTTCGCCTTGCGCCATCGCCCGGTGCGCCAGCATCGGCTCGCCGGTGACGTCGCCAATGGCATAGATGCCGCGCATCGAGGTGCGGCACTGGTCGTCGATCTTGATGAACTTGCCGGCCATGTCGAGATCGATCTGATCGAGGCCCCAGCCCTCCGTCACCGGCTTGCGGCCGACCGTGACCAGGATCTTGTCTGCCGCGATTTTGGTGCTCTTGCCGTCCGCGGTCTCGACCAGCAGCGCGTCGCCCTTGAGCCCCTCGGCCTTGGCGCCAAGCATCACCTCGACGCCGAGGTGGGCCAGCCGTTTCACCACCGGCCGGGTCAGTTCCGCATCATATTGCGCCAGCACGCGCGGCAGCGCCTCGACCACGGTCACCGCGGCGCCCATTTTGGCGAACGCCATGCCTAGTTCCAGCCCGATATAGCCGCCGCCGACCACGGCGAGCTTTTTCGGCACCTCGCCGAGAGCCAGCGCTTCTGTGGATGAAATCACCGGGCCGCCGAACGGCAGGAACGGCAGTTCCACCGTCGCCGAGCCGGTGGCGATCACAACCGTTTCGGCGCGGATGATCTGGGTGCCGGTCTCGGTCTCGACCGCGACGGTCTTGCCGTCGCGGAACGTCGCCCAGCCATAGACGGTCTTGACCTTGGCCTTCTTCAGTAGCCCGGCAACGCCCCCGGTCAGCCGGCTAACAATGCCGTCCTTCCACGCAACCGTCTTGCCGAGATCGAGCACCGGAGCCGCCACAGAAATGCCGAGCGGACTGCTGCCGCCGGCCATATGCGCGACCTTCTCGAACTCTTCCGCCGCATGGATCATCGCCTTGGACGGGATGCAGCCGACATTGAGACAGGTGCCGCCCGGTTTGCCGGCTTCGACGATCACCGTATCGATGCCGAGCTGGCCGGCACGGATAGCGCAGACGTAGCCGCCGGGCCCGGCGCCGATGACCAGCAGCTTGCAGGAGATTTCTTTCATGGCGTGACCCTTTGATGCGAGGGAATGTTCCGTCGCGATCCTTCGCGCCCCCCTCTGTCCTGCCGGACATCTCCCCCACGAGGGGGGAGATCAGCAGCTTCTTCGCTTCGCTCATTCCTGCAACGATGGAGATTGGCGAAACCCTGCGTGACGTCCAATCTCCCCCCTTGTGGGGGAGATGCCTGGTAAGGCAGAGGGGGGCGCTGTCCCGCCGTCATCTCGGTCGTTCCGCCCCTCAATCCACAAATATCAGCGCTGGCGTCTCAATCAGCGCCTTGATCCGCTGCACAAACACCGCCGCATCCCAGCCGTCGACCACCCGGTGATCGAAGCTCGATGACAGGTTCATCATCTTGCGCGGGATGAACTGGGTGCCGTCCCAGACCGGCCGCACCATCATCTTGTTGACGCCGACGATCGCCACCTCAGGATGATTGATGACCGGCGTCGTCGCCACGCCGCCCATGGCGCCGAGCGAGGTGATGGTGATGGTCGATCCCGACAGCTCGTCGCGGCTGGCCGTGCCGGACTTCGCCGCTTCGGCCAGGCGGTTGAGCTCGGCCGCGCAATCCCAGAGGTCGCGCGCCTCGGCGTGCTTGACCACCGGCACCACCAGGCCCGACGGCGTCTGCGCGGCAATGCCGATATGGACGCCGCCATGCTGATGGATGATGCCGGCCTCGTCGTCGAACAGCGCGTTGATGTTGGGCTGGTCGGCAATCGCCTTGGCCATCGCCCGCATCAGGAACGGCAGCAGCGTCAGCTTCGGCCTCTCCACACCCTTGCGCTTTTCCTTGTTGAGCGCCGCGCGCAACTCCTCAAGTGCTGTGACGTCGATCTCCTCGACATAGGTGATGTGCGGGATGCGTGACTTCGCCAGCGACATTTTTTCGGCGATCTTGCGCCGCAGTCCGATGACCTTGATATCCTCGACGCTGTCATTGCGCGCCAGACCCGACGCCTTCGCTACCTGCGGTCCGCGTGCCAGGAATGCCTCGATATCTTCGTGGCTGATGCGGCCGGCAGGGCCGGTACCCGACACCTGGCGCAGATCGATCCCCGCCTCCTTCGCCCTGAGCCGGATGGCGGGCGACGCCAGGGGCTTTTCGCCCTCCGGGCGCGGCGCGCCGGAGGGTGCCGCACCTTTAGATGTCGGCGCAGCACCCCCACCCTTAGCCCCTCCCCACAAGGGGGAGGGGGATTCAGTCTCAGCTGCCCGTGCGCTTTTGGCTGCTGGTGCAGGTGGTGGCGACTTGGCGTCGGATTTCGTGGCCGAAACGCCTCCCTCTTGTGGGGGTCCGGAGGACGGGCGAAACCCGTGGCTCGCCCCGGCAGGGGTGGGGGTCGGTGCCGCCGTGACCTCTGACGATTTCGAGCCTTCGGCGACATTGCCCTCCCCCGCCACTTTCAGCCGCACGATGGGCGAGCCGATCGCCACCGTGTCGCCGATCTCGGCGCCCAGCCACAGGATCTCGCCATCGACCGGCGAAGGTATTTCCACCGTCGCCTTGTCGGTCATGACGGCGGCAAGCACCGAGTCCTCGCGCACGAGGTCGCCGACCTTGACGTGCCACTCCACAAGTTCGGCCTCGGCGACGCCTTCACCGACATCCGGCAGCTTGATGATGTGTTCGCCCATCCCTAGGCTCCCATGGTTTCGAGAAGCGCGCGGCCGACACGGGCCGGCCCCGGGAAATAATCCCATTCCTGCGCATGCGGGTAGGGCGTGTCCCAACCGGTGACGCGCGCCACCGGCGCTTCCAGATGGTAGAAACAATTTTCCTGCACCAGTGCCGACAGCTCGGCGCCGAAGCCGGAGGTCAGTGTCGCCTCGTGCACGACGACGCAGCGTCCGGTCTTCTTCACCGAAGCGACTATCGCGTCGAGATCGAGCGGCAGCAGGGTCCGCAAATCGATGATCTCGGCATCGATTCCGGTTTCTTCCACGGCCGCCTGCGCGACATAGACCATGGTGCCGTAGGCGAGCACGGTGACGGCCGAGCCCGCCCGGCGGATCGCCGCCTTGCCGAGCGGCACCGTGTAATGGCCGTCGGCGACCTCGCCCAGTTCATGCTTCGACCATGGCGTCACCGGTCGGTCGTGATGGCCATCGAACGGTCCGTTATAGAGCCGCTTCGGCTCCAGAAAAATCACCGGATCGGGATCCTCGATCGCCGCGATCAGCAGCCCCTTGGCATCATGAGGATTGGACGGCACCACCGTCTTCAGCCCCGACACATGGGTGAACAGCGCTTCCGGGCTCTGGCTGTGCGTCTGGCCGCCAAAAATGCCGCCGCCGGTCGGCATGCGGACAACGATCGGGCAGGTGAAATCGCCGTTCGAGCGGTAGCGCAGGCGTGCTGCTTCCTGCGTCAGCTGGTCGTAAGCCGGGTACATGTAGTCGGCAAACTGAATTTCCACGCATGGCTTCAGCCCATAGGCGGCCATGCCGATGGCGGAGCCGACAATGCCGGATTCGTTGATCGGCGCATCGAAGCAGCGGGTCTTGCCGTACTTCGCTTGCAGGCCTGCCGTGCAGCGGAAGACACCCCCGAAGAAGCCGACATCCTCGCCATAGACGATGACGCGTTCGTCGCGCGCCATCGACACGTCCATGGCGTCGCGGATCGCCTCGATCATGGTCCGTCTCGGCATGGTCAGACTCCCGCCTGCTGGCGCTGGCGCCTGAGATGCGGCGGCATCTCGGCAAACACGCCCTCGAACATCTCGCGCGTCGACGGCTTGCCGCCGGCATGCAGCGTGCCGTGGCCTTCAGCTTCCTTCTGCGCCGCGATCACCGTGTCGAGGATTTCGGCTTCCGCCTGGGCATGGCGCTCATCCGACCAGACCCCGCGCAGGATCAGATGGTTCTTCAGCCGCATCACCGGATCACCGAGCGGCCAGGCGTCGGATTCCGTCTTCGGCCGATAGGCAGACGGATCGTCCGAGCTCGAATGCGCGCCGGCACGGTAGGTCACGTATTCGATCAGCGTCGGGCCGAGATTCTGGCGCGCCCGCTCCGCCGCCCATTTGGCCACGGCATGAACGGCGAGATAGTCGTTGCCGTCGACGCGCAACGCCGGAATACCGAAGCCGAGGCCGCGCGCGGCAAAGGTGCCGGAACCGCCGCGCGCAATGCCTTGAAACGTCGAGATCGCCCACTGGTTGTTGACGACATTGAGGATGACCGGCGCCTTGTAGGTCGAGGCGAACACCAGTGCGGAATGGAAATCGGATTCGGCCGTCGAGCCGTCGCCGATCCACGCCGCCGCGATTTTCGAATCGTTGCTGATAGCGGAAGCCATCGCCCAGCCGACCGCCTGGATGTATTGCGTCGCCAGATTGCCGGAGATCGAGAAGAAGCCATGCTCCTTCGACGAATACATGATCGGCAATTGCCGCCCTTTGAGCGGATCGGCCTCGTTGGAATAAATCTGGTTCATCATCGTGACCATCGGATAGCCGTCGGCGATGAGCAGGCCGGCCTGCCGATAGGTCGGGAAATTCATGTCGCCTGGCGCCAGCGCCTTGCGGAAAGCGCAGCTCACCGCCTCTTCGCCCAGATGCTGCATGTAGAACGAGGTCTTGCCCTGGCGCTGCGCCATCTGCATGCGCGCATCGAAGCTGCGCAGCGTCATCATGTGGCGCAACCCCTCGAGCAGCTCCTCGTCGGTGAGCAGCCCGGCCCACGGCCCGACCGCCTCACCGGTGCGGTTGAGCACACGGATGATCGAAAACGCCATGTCGCGGATGGTGCGCGGATCGACATCGATGTCCGGTCGCGGCACCGAGCCCGCCTTGGGGATAGGCACGTTGGAGAAGTCGGGCGTTCCGCCCGGCCGCACTTCCGGCTCCGGCACATGAAACCGCAACATCCCAGCATCGGTCATGACCATCGTCCTCCCATGTTGCCCGGTGGTGGATATTTGCACATCCGCGCGGCCGGCACAGCGCCAATTCATCGGGCCTCGAACCCAACCCGGCATCTCGGCCGTCAAGCGACCGCAAGATGCAGATATGGCCGCGAAATTTCTTGTCGATGTTTTGAGGCGGGGCGCAATTTGGCGCAAGATTGCGGGCGATTGCCGCCAGATACGAGCGCGACTGACCTTCTCCCCTTGTGGGAGAAGGTGGATTGCCGCGAAGCGGCAAGACGGATGAGGGGTGTTCCAGCGGAGTGAGACGTTGGTGCCTTCTGGAACACCCCTCATCCGTCGCCTTCGGCGACACCTTCTCCCACAAGGGGAGAAGGGAAGACCGCTTCTCCGTTCACTCCGCCCTCTCCCCATGCTAACCAACGCTAATGGCGCAGAAAAAAGGATACGAAGTCGATTCGTGGCTGGCGAAGCCGGAAGCGCGCATATCGATCGTCCTGCTTTACGGACCCGACCGCGGCTTGGTCGCCGAGCGGGCCAAAACCTTTGCCGCGAAAACTGGCCTGCCGCTCGACGATCCGTTTTCCGTCGTACGGCTCGACGGCGCGGAGGTCGATCGCGACCAGGGCCGGCTGCTCGACGAAGCCCGGACCGTGCCGATGTTCTCCGACCGGCGGCTTCTGTGGGTGCGCAACGCCAGCGGCCAGAAGCCGCTGGCTGAGGACGTCAAGGCGCTGACCGCGGAGCCCGCGCGCGACGCGATCATTCTCATCGAGGCCGGCGACCTGAAAAAAGGCGTCGGGCTGCGCGCCGTGGTCGAGGCGGCCGACAACGCCATGGCGCTGCCTTGTTATGCCGATGAAGCGCGCGACATCGACAGCGTCATCGACGACGAGTTGCGCAAGGCCGGCATGTCGATGGCGCTCGATGCGCGCCAGGCGCTGCGCCGCAATCTCGGCGGCGACCGGCTGGCCTCGCGCGGTGAAATCGAAAAGCTGGTGCTTTACGCCCACGGCCAGAAGGACATTGGCCTCGATGACGTCAGGGCGATGTCCGGCGACGTTTCCGGCGCCTCCTTCGACGACGCGGTCGATGCTGTGCTGGAAGGCAAGATCGGTGACTTCGACACCGCCTTCACCCGCCACTGCCTGTCCGGCGGCCATCCTTTCCTGGTACTGTCCTCGGCGATGCGGCAGCTGCAGCAGCTTCAAATCATGCGCGGCCAGATGGACACCGCCGGCCGCAACGCCGCCTCGGCAGTGGCCGGCGCCCGTCCGCCGGTGTTTTTCTCGCGGCGCAAGCTGGTGGAGAAGGCGCTGGAGCGCTGGAACGTCGAGGCGCTCAGCCGCGCGCTGAACCGGCTGCAATCGGCCGTGCTGCAGACCAGGCGCAGGCCGGATTTGTCGGAAGCGCTGGCGCGGCAGGCGCTGCTCGGCATTGCGGTGGAGAGCGCGAGGCTGGCGCAGCGGTGATCTCCCCCCTTGAGGGGGAGATGTCGCCAAAGGCGACAGAGGGGGTCGCGGCGCGTGGAGCGCTGGCGCCTTTCGCAACGACGAACGAGGTCGGCGCTTGATGGGAGACGACCCTTCTGGCCTGCCGGCCATCTCCCCCTCAAGGGGGGAGATCAGCAGTTCGATCCCTTCGGCAATCGCCAATAAAAAGAAGGGCCGGCAACCGCCAAGCCCTTTCTTCATCCTAAGCCAGAACTTCATTCGCCGGCTAAATATGGCGCAACCCCAACCCTCTACCGCTCATCCTTCAACCGCCGGCATAGCTCGTCGAGCTGCTCCAGACTGCGGTAGTCCACGCGGATCGCGCCGCCTTTGCCCTTGTGCTCGATGGTCACGATCATGCCGATCGTGTTGGTCATCAGCCTTTCCAGCGCCAGCGTGTCGGCATCCTTGCCCGATGCGCCGTGTGCTGGTTTTGCCTTGGGCGGCGTGCCGCCCGCCGGCATCTGCGCCAGCGCCTCAGCCTGGCGCACCGAAAGCCCTTCTTCGACGATCTGCTTGGCTAGCCCGGCGGGATCCTGCGCCGTCACCAGCGTCCGGGCATGGCCGGCCGACAGCACGCCGTCGACCAGCATGTCGCGGATTACGTCGGGCAGCTTCAACAGCCTGAGCGTGTTGGCGACGTGGCTGCGGCTCTTGCCGATGACATTGCCGAGGTCGGCCTGTGTGTAGCCGTGGTCGTCGATCAACTGCTGGTAGCCGAGCGCCTCCTCGACCGGGTTGAGATCGGTGCGCTGGACGTTTTCTATGATCGCCAGTTCCAGCGCTGTGCGGTCGTTGACGTCGCGCACGATGATCGGGATCTCGGTCAGCCCGGCGCGCTGCGCCGCCCGCCAGCGCCGCTCGCCGGCGATGATCTCGTAGCGCCCGGCCTGCGTCGGCGAAGGCCGCGCCACCACCGGCTGCACGACGCCATGTTCGCGGATCGATTGCGCGAGATCCGTCAGATCGGCGTCGCCGAAATGCCGGCGCGGGTTTTTCGGGTTCGGGCTCAGAAACTCGATCGGCACCTTGCCGTCGGCATTCAGGCCTGGCTTTTCGGCCGCTGCCACCGGGCGGTCGATCTCCCCGATCAGCGCCGCCAGTCCACGCCCCAGTCTCTTTCTCGAAAGGTCTTCGCTCATCTCAATTCCAGATTCTTGATCGTTTCGGTGCCGGATCGCTTTGTTTATCGACCCTGCCTAATCATGCAGCGCGCAATTTTCGCTCGCGGCGGATCACTTCGGATGCCAATTGCAGATAGGCTTGGCTGCCGGAGCATTTCAGGTCGTAGAGGATTGCCGGCTTGCCGTAGGACGGCGCCTCGGACACCCGCACATTCCTAGGAATGATCGTCTCGTAGACTTTGTCGCCCATGTGTGCCCGCACGTCCTGCACCACCTGGTTGGCGAGGTTGTTGCGGCCGTCATACATGGTCAGCACGATGCCCTGGATGATCAGGTCTGGATTGATCGAACGACGCACCTGCTCCACCGTTTCCAGGAGTTGGCTTAGCCCTTCCAGCGCGAAGAACTCGCACTGCAGCGGCACAAGAACAGAATCGGCTGCCGCCATTGAATTCAAAGTCAAAAGGTTGAGCGAGGGCGGGCAGTCGATCAGCACATAGCCGAACGGCGCACCGCGCTCGGTGGCGGCGCGCAGCGCGTTGCGCAGCTTAAGCACGCGATCCGGCGCCGAGGCGATTTCCATCTCGATGCCGAGCAGATCGAGCGTCGACGGCACGATCGACAGGCCGGGCACCGCCGTTGGAATGGCGGCCTCTTCCAGGCCCAGTTCGCCGGTCAGCACATCGTAGGAGGAGACGGTGCGGTCCTTGCGGTAGATACCGAGACCCGTCGAGGCATTGCCTTGCGGGTCGAGATCGACGATCAGCACCTTTTCGCCGATCGCGGCCAGCGCCGTGGCCAGATTGATGGCGGTGGTGGTCTTGCCGACGCCGCCCTTCTGGTTGGCGACGGTGATGATGCGAGGTCCGGTTTTCATGGGTCTGTGCCAGGTATTCATGTGGGCCAGGTATTCATTGCGTCGCCAAGGTTGCAAAGGAGAGCTTACGCCGTCCGCAGATCGGTCACTTCGAGGATGACGCCATGGGCGTCGGTCATGCTCGGATGTTCTACCAGATCGAAAGCCCAGCGGTGAGTGCTTTCTTCCACCTCGGAGCGGTAATCCCGGCCTTTGTGGAACAGCGCCCGCGATCCCTTGGTCAGCCACGGCGCCGACAGATCGAGCAGCGCCGGCAGCGCGGCCAGCGCCCGCGCCGTGATGATTTCCGGTGCGGAAACAAGCGCATAGCTGTCGTCGATGCGCCGGGCGACGACCCGTGCCGGCAAACCGAACTGGCCAATGACCGCCTGCAAAAACGATGCTTTCTTGCGGTTGCTCTCGACCAGATCGATCGACGCGCCGTCGCGCTCGCCCAGCAGGAAGGCCATTACCAGGCCCGGAAAACCGCCGCCCGAACCAAGATCGGCCCAGCGTTTGGCCTGGGGGGCGATTCGCGCCAGCTGCGCGCTGTCCAGAATATGGCGGCCCCAGACATCGTCCAGCGTCGACGGCGCGGCCAGATTGATGCTGCGGTTCCATTTCAGGAACAACTGTTCGAACGTCACCAACCGATCGAATGTTTCACGTGAAACCGGTCCCGCGGCCTCTTGCAGGCTCGCCCATGAGGCAGCGCTCACGCAACGGCCCTTTGCGCGGCCGTTTCAGCGTTGCGGACGTGCGCGACGATGATTGCCAGCGCCGCCGGCGTCATGCCTTCCATACGCTGCGCGTCAGCAATCGACCGGGGCTGACGCGTTAGCATCTTCTGCTTCAGCTCATTGGACAGGCCGGGAACATCGGCGAAATCCACCGACGCCGGGATCAACCGGCTTTCCTCGTGGCGGATCTGTGCGACATCTGCCTGCTGGCGATCAAGGTAAAACGAATATTTCGCTTCCGTTTCGAGCCGCTCGGCGGTTTTGGGGTCGATTGCGCCAAAGGCCGGCGCAACACGGGCCAGCCAAGCGATATCGACGCCGGGATGAGCGAGCAATTCGTAGGCGGAGCGGCGCACGCCGTCCCTGTTGATCTCCAGCCCATGCCGCGCTGCTTCGTTGGGCGTCATCGTCGTCGCAGCTGCGAGTTCGCGCGCCCTATCAAGATCCTGTGTGACTTGATTGAACCGCCGCGTTCGCTCCGGCGACACAATACCAAGCCGATTTGCCAGAGGCGTAAGCCTTTCATCGGCATTGTCGGCGCGCAGCGATAGGCGAAACTCCGCCCGCGAAGTGAACATGCGGTAGGGCTCGGCAATGCCGCGGCTGGTGAGGTCGTCGACCATCACACCGATATAGGCTTCGGTGCGGCTGAGCACGATTTGGTCGTCGGCCGCCGCCTTGCGCGCGGCGTTGAGCCCGGCGAGCAGGCCCTGCGCTCCGGCTTCTTCATAACCGGTGGTGCCGTTGATCTGACCGGCTAGGAAAAGCCCCGCAATACGTTTGGCCTCAAGCGTCGGCTCCAACTCGCGCGGATCGACATGGTCGTATTCGATGGCGTAGCCGGGCTGCAGCATGGTCGCCCGCTCTAGCCCGGGTATAGTTTTGAGAATGTCGAGTTGCACATCCTCGGGCAGGGAGGTCGAAATGCCATTGGGGTAGACCGTGTCGTCGTCCAGTCCTTCCGGCTCGAGGAAAATCTGGTGGCCTTCGCGATCGCCGAACTTGACGATCTTGTCTTCGATCGACGGGCAATAGCGTGGTCCGACCCCCTCTATCGAGCCGGAATACATGGCGGAGCGGCCGAGATTGGCGCGGATCAGCTCGTGCGTCGCCGGTGTCGTACGCGTGATGCCGCAATGGATTTGCGGATTCTTGATTGTGTCGGTGAGCAGCGAGAACGGCACTGGATGTTCGTCGGCCGCCTGGCTTTCCAGCGACGCCCAGTCGATGGTGCGGCCATCGAGCCGCGGCGGCGTGCCGGTCTTCAGCCGTCCAAGCGCGAAACCGGCGCGGCTCATCGTCGCCGACAGGCCAAGGCTCGCCTGCTCGTTCATCCGCCCGGCGACAATCTTCCTGTCGCCAATGTGGATGAGGCCGCGAAGAAAAGTGCCGGTGGTCAGGACGACTGCACCGCACGCCAACCGGCGCCCGTCGGCCAGGAGCACAGCGGCGATCCGTCCTTCTTCGATCTCGAAATCCAAGACTTCGCCTTCGACGACGTCGAGACCGTTCTGCTGCCGAATCGCTTCCTGCATGGCCAGCCGGTAAAGCTTGCGGTCGGCCTGCGTGCGCGGCCCGCGCACGGCAGGGCCTTTGCGGCGATTAAGCAGGCGGAATTGGATGCCGGCAGCATCGGCGATGCGGCCCATCAGCCCGTCCATGGCGTCGATCTCACGCACCAGATGGCCCTTCCCGAGGCCGCCGATCGCCGGATTGCAGGACATGACACCGATCGTGTCGAAGCGCAGCGTGATCAGCGCGGTCCTGGCACCGGCGCGCGCGGCAGCGCTCGCAGCCTCGCACCCGGCATGGCCACCGCCCACCACAACCACATCATAGTGATCGATCATTGTCCCTTCCAGATTCAGAGATTTCCCGACACATGTCCCCACGAGAGGACGCTGTCAAGGATTGCAGGTTGATTCGTTCACGGGGAACGGAGTGCTGAAAGCCGCAGAGGTGTTTCACGTGAGTGAGGGAAGCGGCGACAATTACCTCGGCCGGCGCTGCCCCTCATCTGCCTGCCGGCATCTTCTCCCGGAGGACAATGAGGGGCGGGGCCGGCCTTCGGCACTTGCCGTTTTTGCCAAACTCCTCATTTCACGTGAAACACGCACTAGGGCGGCCCCCCTGTGTTTCACGTGAGTCACTCACACGCCCCCCTGTTTCACGTGAGTCACTTTCCAATGCAAAACTGCGAAAAGATCACGTCCAGCAGGTCCTCGACATCCACCGCGCCGACAATCCGGCCAAGTCGGTCCGCCGCAAGACGCAGCTCCTCCGCCCGTAGCTCCTGGCCGCACTCTTGCCCCGACAAAGCCGAGATCAGAAAGCGCCTGGTCTCATTGAGCAGCTCCACATGCCGCAACCGAGACGGCAGGATGTCACCGGCATCGCCGATAGCAGCCGCGGCGCGCCTGCCGATCTCAGCCAGCAGTTCAGCCAAACCAGTGCCGTCCACCGTCGATATCAACGCATCATACGCCTCTGATCGCGGCGAACCTTTCAAGAGATCGACCTTGGTGCCGATTCTCAAAGCCGGGGCGTCAACAGGCATGTTGCCGATCGCAGTAGGGTCCGCCAGATCTTCCAGCAACAGCACCAGGTCAGCCGTGTGCGCCTTGGCCCGCGCCTTTTCGATACCGATCGCTTCGATCTTGCCGGGCGACTCGCGCAGGCCCGCGGTGTCGGTTACCCTGACCCGCACTCCGTGGAGATCCAGCACCACTTCGAGCAAGTCCCGCGTCGTGCCGGGCTCGTCGGTAACAATCGCCGCCTCACGCCTGGCCAGCGCGTTGAACAGGCTGGATTTGCCGGCGTTCGGTGCACCGAGGATGACAACCTCAAACCCGTCACGGATGATCTCGGCGGCATGGAAGCCATCGACATGCCGGCCGATCTCGCCCACCATTGCGCGCACATCGGACCAAACCGTGTCCGAAACCGAACCGGGCACGTCGTCTTCGTCGGCGAAGTCGATTTCCGCCTCGATCATCGCCCGTGCATGGATCAGCCGACGGCGCCAGCCAAGATAGAGTTCGCTTTGCACTCCTTCGGCATTCTGCACGGCAAAGCGCCGCTGCGCTTCGGTTTCGGCGTTGACCAGATCGGCCAACGCCTCCGTCTCGACCAGATCCAGCTTGCCGTTGAGAAGAGCCCGGCGCGTAAATTCACCAGGTTCCGCATGACGCACGCCGTCAAACCCGGCAATGATCTCCAGCATCTTGCTGGCGACGGCGCGGCCGCCATGGACGTGGAACTCGGCGACATCCTCGCCGGTAAAACTGTTCGGCCCCGGAAAAAACAGCACCAGGCCGTTGTCGATAAGCGACCCGTCCACTGTTCGGAGCTTGCGCAGGGTCGCAACCCGGTCCTTGATCATGCCGTCGGCAACCGTTTCGACAGCGAATCGAGTTCTTGGTCCGGAGATGCGGATGACAGCGATGCCGGCAGGCAGGCGGCCGCTGGACAGCGCAACAATCGAATCGCCTGAAATCATTTGCCCGTTCTCACCGGTCGCCTAGCTGTCCGGTCGACAATCCCACAGTATGCGGCCGTCATGAACCGGCTGTTCGTCAATATCAAGGTCGATCGCGAGGAGCGGCCGGACATTACCAAATCTGTATAGCCGCCTTGTCATCCATGTGCGAGCAGGCGGGTCCTAATTCCGACGCCAAGCAGTTCTGGGCGGGCCAGCAAGCCCTACGCAGGCCGCATCGTTAACGCTTGTGCCTGGCCCCGAGCCGTGAAGCTGGATCCTTCGCCCCCGACAGGCAAGCTTCGTTCCGGCTGCGAATCAGAATCCCGACCCGCGTCACGCCGATATTGTCGCCCCGATCGGAACGCATGCGAATCGATCGAACATTGGCCAGTGGCATCCGGCCGCCAACCGGCAGACCGGAGCTATGCACCGGCTATCCTGCCCGTGGCGCCGGATCCGTAGGAACCGAGCCGCTGTTGCGACGGCAGGTCAACCGGTGTTTCCGTCCAACGCCGAAGGAAGCGGCGTCGCATCAATGGATGGCGACCGCGGCCCGAACAGCAAATCCTTGGCCGCGACCACCGCTCCGACCGTGATCAGGATGCAAGCAACAGCCACCGACCAGTGAAACACACCAAAGCCTGCCAGCAGAAGCACGATGACCGAGAAGAGGGGCGCGGCATAGGAGAGGGCGCCGAGGATCATGATGTCCCCGTGCTTGCAGCCATAGTCCCAGGCGTAAAAGCCGGCGCCTAGCGGTATTACGCCCAAGATGACGATGGCGCTCCACTCCGTCGCCGTCTGTGCCCAGACGGTGGTCTCAAGGGTGAGGTGCAGCACCAAGGCGACCGCAGCCGTGATGAAGCAGTAACCGACGACCACATCGGTCGGCACCTTGCCAAAGCGGCGCGATAAAACCGAATAGCCGGCCCAGATGAAAGCGCAGAACAGCGAGATGACATGCCCCTTCATCACACCATTGGCCAGTCCGATCGTGCCGCCCTTGGTGATCACCACAATGGCGCCGGCAAGGCCGAGCATGACGCCGGCAATGTGATGGGCCCTCAGCTTTTCTCCAGGCAGGAAGGCGGCAAAGACGACGATCAGCAACGGCCAGAGATAGGCGATCAGGCTGACCTCGACCGGCGGCGCCGACTGGATGGCGAAGAAATAGGCGCAGTGGTAGATGCACAGCCCCGCTGTGCCGAGCGCCCAGACCTGCCACGGCTGGCGCAGCGACTTGATCGCCGCCGGACGGACAAGCCAGCTCGACGCGCCGACCAACCCGCCAAGCAGAAACGTCATCGCCGCCAGCTGAAAGGGCGGAATCGGTCCCGCCGCCGTCGAAAGCAGCGCCAGGAAGGACCATGTCAGGATGGCCGAGAAGCCGATCAGGGTCGGGATTGTTTTCTCCATGCGGCTTCCGATCTTCGAGACGCGATTACTCGCATGACGACAGCTGTGGAAATTGCCGCCCAAGGCCACGCCCTGTCGGAAATGCGACCTGTTTGCCCCCGCAATGAAAAACCCCGTCCCAGTTCCCGGAACGGGGCTTCAATGCGAAACGATGGCCGACGAGAAGCTTACGTGTTCATCGAATCGAAGAAATCGGCGTTGGTCTTGGTCTGCTTCAGCTTGTCGATCAGGAACTCGATCGCATCCGTGGTTCCCATCGGCGCCAGGATGCGGCGCAGGACGAAGATCTTCTGCAGATCCTGCTTGGAGACCAGCAGGTCTTCCTTGCGGGTGCCGGACTTCAAAATGTCCATGGCCGGGTAGATGCGCTTGTCGGCGACCTTGCGGTCGAGCTGGATTTCGCAGTTGCCGGTGCCCTTGAACTCTTCGAAGATGACTTCGTCCATGCGGCTGCCGGTGTCGATCAGCGCGGTGGCGATGATGGTCAGCGAGCCGCCTTCCTCGATGTTGCGGGCCGCGCCGAAGAAGCGCTTCGGCCGCTGCAGCGCGTTGGCGTCGACACCGCCGGTCAGCACCTTGCCGGAGGACGGCACAACGGTGTTGTAGGCACGGCCGAGGCGGGTGATCGAATCGAGCAGAATAACGACGTCGCGGCCATGCTCGACCAGGCGCTTGGCCTTTTCGATGACCATTTCGGCGACCTGGACGTGGCGCACCGCCGGTTCGTCAAAGGTCGAGGACACGACCTCGCCCTTCACCGAACGCTGCATGTCGGTCACTTCTTCTGGCCGTTCGTCGATCAGAAGTACGATCAGATAGCATTCCGGATGATTGGCCGTGATCGAGTGGGCGATATTCTGCATCAGCACCGTTTTACCGGTACGCGGCTGCGCGTTGATGAGCGCGCGCTGTCCCTTGCCGATCGGCGCCACCAGGTCGATCACCCGCGACGAGATGTCCTTGCCGGTCGGATTGTCGATCTCCATCTTCAGCCGCTTGGTCGGATAGAGCGGCGTCAGATTGTCGAAATGGATCTTGTGACGGATCTTTTCGGGATCGTCGAAATTGATCGTGTTGACCTTGAGAAGGGCGAAATAGCGCTCGCCCTCTTTTGGGCTGCGGATCGGCCCTTCGACGGTATCGCCGGTCTTCAAGGAGAAGCGGCGGATCTGCGAGGGCGAGATGTAGATATCGTCGGGACCCGGGAGATAATTGGCGTTGGCTGAGCGCAGGAAGCCGAAACCGTCCTGCAACAACTCGACCACACCATCGCCGATGATCTCGACGTCCTGGGCGGCCAGTTTCTTCAGGATGGCAAACATCAGTTCCTGCTTGCGCATGACGCTGGCGTTTTCCACTTCGAGCGATTCGGCATAGGCGATCAGCTCTGGCGGCTTCTTGTTCTTGAACTCTGCGAGTTTCATTTCTTGCATAGACGGACTCTGAATCTGCTTTGGGGAAAATATATCGGCTGGATGCGATAAATGCCGGGCGCGGCCGAAAGCAATCAAGGGCGGCGCATGACGGGAAGGAAGACCCGTCTTTTATCGTCGGTCGGGGGAAAGAGCAAGCTGCGTTTTGTCGACCGAAATGGGCCTAGAACGGCTTGACGACAACCAGGATGACGATGGCGATCATCAGCAATGTGGGGATCTCGTTGACGATTCGCCAGTGCCGCGCCGGTTTTTCATTGCGGTCCTCGGCGAATTTCCTGACAGCACCGGCCAGATAGCCATGCACGCCCGACAGCAACAGCACCAAGCCTATCTTGGCGTGCAGCCAGCCGCCGTGAAAGCCAAACACTTTCCAGGCAAGCCAAAGTCCGAACACCCAGGTGACGATCATCGCCGGATTGATGATGCCGCGCAGCAGACGCCGCTCCATCACCTTGAAGGTCTCCGATTGGACGGACCCCTTCTCTGCGTCGGCGTGGTAGACCAGCAATCGCGGCAGATAGAGCATGCCGGCCATCCAGGAGATGACGGCCAGGATATGGATTGCCTTCGCCCAGGGATAGAAACCCTCAGGCGCAAAGAAAAACAAAAGTGCGGTGAGAACAACCAGCACTCCGATGCCGATGGTCATGCGCATCATCGCCCCACGAGTGCTGTTGCCGCGCGTATTATCCGATTGAGCCATCAGCGTGTCGCGCTCCGCACCTGCTTCACCATCGCCTCGACATGTGCCACCGGCGTCTCCGGCGTGATGCCATGGCCGAGATTGAAGATCAGCGGTCCGTCGCCCAGCGCCTTGAGGATCGCATCGACGCCGTCCGACAGGGCTTTGCCGCCGGCCACGAGCCGCAAGGGATCGAGGTTGCCCTGGACCGCACCCGAGCGCTGCAGTTCGTTCGCCGCCGCCAGGGGTACGGTCCAGTCGATCCCCAGCCCCGTGACACCGGTCTTCTCACGATAGGTCTCGTAGCGGGCGCCGGCGCCCTTGGGAAAGCCTATGATCGGAACATCGGGATGAACCGCACGAACCTGCCTGACGATCTCCGCCACCGGCTGCACGCAGAACTGATCGAAAGACGCATCATCAAGCACGCCGGACCACGAATCGAAAATCTGCACCACGTCGGCACCGGCTTCGATCTGGCGGATCAAATAGGCCGCGGAGTGGTCGGCGAGCACTTTCAGGAGATGCTTGAAGGCCGTCGGTTCGCGATAGGCAAACAGCCGCGCCGGCGCTTGGTCGGGTGTGCCGTGGCCAGCGATCATGTAGGTCGCCACCGTCCACGGCGCGCCGCAGAAGCCGATCAGCGTGGTCTCGTCAGGCAATCTTGCACGCAGCCGGCGAACCGTCTCGTAGACGGGTTCGAGATTCACGTGAAACGTTTCGCCGTTGAGAGCCGAAATCTGAGCTGCAGTGATTGGCGTCAGCAGCGGCCCGCGGCCCTCCTCGAAGCGGACATCGCGCCCAAGCGCATGCGGCACGACCAGAATGTCCGAGAACAGGATCGAGGCATCGAAGCCGAAGCGCTCGATCGGCTGCAGCGTCACCTCGACGGCCAGATCAGGATTGTAGCAAAGATCGAGAAAGGACCCGGCGCGCTTTCTGGTCTCGCGGTACTCCGGCAAATAGCGCCCGGCCTGGCGCATCATCCAGAGCGGCGGCGGAAACACTGCCTCGCCTCTCAGCACGTCCAGCACGATGCGGTTCTCGGGCATTGAGCGCTCTCTTCCCTGCCTTCTCTATAATTAAATAGTCTATTTCTAGAATTTTCTGATTCTAAGAGTCTGTTGGTATCGGTGGTTGTCACCTGTCCCGCTTTGCCCTGGAAAAGGCCAGCCAGCATTTTGTCGCGTGTTTCTTCCGCGGGATTGTCAAAGAGTGTGGATGACCAGGATTCCATCACTGGAGTCAATGGTTTGACGTAGCCGCTGAAAAACCGCCTCTGTGGATGAAGCGCTGGCAAAAACGCCCGTCCCCAGATTTGTCCCCAACCGCACAGTGAAGCTGACAGCGCATCGAATTGTGGACAACTGGCCTTCTGATACAGTCGCCTCCAGCCGGTCGCCTTTGCGGCCCCGGTTTATCCACACAAGCCCACAGCCTGAGGCGCCCCCTGTGAACAAACCCCAGAGCTTCTTTCACCTGCACCTGATTTCCGACGCCACCGGCGAGACGCTGCTGGCGGCCGGCCGAGCCGCCTCGGCGCAATACAAGGATGCGCGCGCCATCGAGCATATCTATCCGCTCATCCGCACCGAAAAGCAGGTGGCGAAAGTCTTCGAGGACATAGAAGAGGAACCGGGCATCATCCTCTACACCGTCGTCGACCAGAAGCTGGCGCGCGGTATTGACGAGCGCTGCGCCGCCATGGGGCTGCCCTGCGTTTCGGTGCTGGAGCCGGTCCTCACCGTGTTCCAGTCCTATCTCGGCACGCCGGCCGGCCGCCGCGTCGGCGCCCAGCATGTGCTCGATGCCGATTATTTCCACCGTATCGACGCACTCAATTTTACGATGGAGCATGATGACGGGCAGCTGCCGCTCAACATGGACGACGCCGATGTCGTGCTGATCGGCATTTCCAGGACATCGAAGACGCCGACCAGCATCTATCTCGCCAACCGCGGCATCAAGACCGCCAACATCCCGATCGTGCTCGGCGTGCCGGTGCCCGAAAGCCTGGCCGCTGCTACCAAGCCGCTGATCGTCGGGCTGATCGCCACCGCCGAACGCATCTCGCATGTCCGGCAGAACCGCGTGCTCGGCAACAGCAGCACCTACGAAGCGACCGATTATGTCGACCGTGCCTCGATCGCCGAAGAGCTCGCCTATGCCCGCCAGATCTGCACCCGCCACAATTGGCCGATGATAGACGTCAGCCGCCGTTCGATCGAAGAGACCGCGGCAGCCATTGTTGCCCTGCGGGGGAAGAATAGATGATGGGATGGCAACGCGACCTCCTGCCCCAATCAACCACTATCGACCAGGCCCAGAACCCATGACCGAAAAAATCATCCTCGCCTCCGGCAGCCCGTTCCGCAAAGCAATGCTCATCAATGCCGGGCTCGGCATCGAAGCGGTGCCTGCCGATGTCGACGAGCGTGCGCTCGAGGCGCCGTTGCAGGACAGCGGTGTGTCGCCGGAAGATGTCGCCCTGATACTCGCCGAAGCCAAGGCGACCGAGGTCAGCGAACGCAGACCGGGCGCCCTGGTGCTCGGCTGCGACCAGACTTTGTCACTGGGAGATGAAGTGTTCCACAAGCCGGCCGACATGGAAGGCGCCCGCCGCCATCTGCTGGCGCTGTCGGGCAAGACGCATCAGCTGAACAGCGCCGCCGTGCTCTGCCGCAACGGCAAGGTGCTGTGGCGTCACGTCGGCATCGCCAGCCTTACCATGCGCAAGCTCGATCCGGCCTTCGTCGGCCGGCACCTGGCCCGCGTCGGCGCCAAGGCGTTGTCGAGCGTCGGCGCCTACCAGATCGAGGGCGAAGGCATCCAGCTGTTCGAAAAGATCGAAGGCGATTATTTCACCATTGTCGGCCTGCCGCTGTTACCGGTGCTGGCGGAATTGCGTGCGCTCGGAGCCATCGATGGTTGAGAAAAAAGCTTTCGTCACCGGCCATCCGATCGCGCATTCGCGCTCGCCGAAGATCCACGGCTATTGGCTGAACACATACGGCATCGACGGCAGCTATCATGCGATCGATGTCGCGCCGGCCGATTTTCCCGAGTTCCTCTCTTCCCTCCAGGCCAATGGCTATCAGGGCGGCAACGTCACCATTCCACACAAGGAAGTCGCCTTCGCCCGGGTCGAGCGCCGCGACGAGGCGGCGGAGATGATCGGCGCGGTCAACATGCTGTGGCTGGACGACGGCGTGCTGTGGGGCGGCAATTCGGACTGGATCGGCTTTGCCGGCAATCTCGACGAGCATGCCCGGGGCTGGGAGAGAAACGCTCCGGCCGTGGTGCTCGGCGCCGGTGGCGCGTCGCGCGCGGTCATCCACGCGCTTAAATCGCGCGGCATCAAAGATATCCGCATCGTCAACCGCACATTGGCGCGGGCGCAGGAACTCGCCGACCGCTTCGGGGCCGGCGTCTCGGCGCATGGCGCGGTCGGCGACTTGCTTGGCGATGCCGGCTTGCTGATCAACACGACGGCACTTGGCATGCATGGCGATGCGACGCTGGCCGCCGATCCGGCCGGCCTGCCAGCTCACGCCATTGTCGCAGACATCGTCTATGTGCCGCTGGAAACACCGCTGCTTGCCGCTGCCCGCGCGAGAAACTTGAAGACGGTCGACGGGCTCGGCATGCTGTTGCACCAGGCTGTGCCCGGTTTCGAACGCTGGTTCGGCAAGAAGCCGCAGGTCACGCCTGAGTTGCGACAGATGATCGTCGCCGACATCGTCGCCAAATGATGGGTCGCAAATGATGGGCGCAAAATGATGATCGTGCTTGGCCTCACCGGGTCGATCGGCATGGGCAAGTCGACGACGGCGAAAATGTTCGTCGACGCCGGCGTGCCGGTGCATGACTCCGACGAGACCGTGCATCGCCTCTATGCCGGCAAGGCAGCACCTCTCGTCGAGGCGGCCTTTCCCGGCACCGTGATTGCCGGTTCGGTCGACCGCACCGAGTTGGCGCGCCGCGTGCTCGGCAACGCTGCTGCGCTGAAGACATTGGAGGCGATCGTCCATCCGCTGGTGCGGGCCGATGCCGATGCCTTTCTGGCAAGGCACCGCGCCGCCGCCGCGCCGCTCGTCGTGCTCGACATTCCGCTGCTGTTCGAAACCGGCGGCCGCAACCGTGTCGACAAGGTCGTCGTCGTCACCGCGCCGGCCAATATCCAGCGCGCCCGCGTGCTGGCGCGTCCTGATATGAGCGAGGAAAAGCTGGCGGCCATCCTGGCCAAGCAGGTGCCCGATGCCGAAAAACGCCGGCAGGCCGATTTCGTCATCGACACCGGTGAAGGCATGGACGCCGCCCGCAGCGCGGTCGGCGCGATCATTGCCGAGCTCTCAGGGCGCTGAGCTCGCCTGCTAACTCCTGGGGGATAAGTCGCGCCCATAAGGCTCCTGACGGCAGGCTGTCGGCATTGCCCATTGCCATTTTGTTGCGCTCCATGATTCTACTCCTCCAGGAGTGAGTTGATTCTATGCGTGAGATCATTTTCGATACCGAAACCACCGGACTCGACATGCGCGACGACCGCATCATCGAGCTTGGCGGCGTCGAGCTGGTCAACCGCTTCCCGACCGGCCGCACCTTCCACAAATTCATCAATCCGCAGGGGCGCGCCGTCCATGTCGAGGCGCAAGCCGTGCACGGCATCAGCGCCGCCGACCTCGTCGGCAAGCCGACCTTTGCCGAAATCGCCGAGGAATGGCTCGCCTTCACCGACGGCGCCAAGCTCGTCGCCCACAACGCCAATTTCGACATCGGCTTCCTCAACACGGAATTCGGGCGGCTCGGCCAGCCGGCCATAGACACCGGGCGCGTCGTCGACACGCTGGCGCTGGCGCGGCGCAAGCATCCGATGGGCCCCAATTCGCTCGACGCGCTCTGCCGCCGCTACGGCATCGACAACGGCCACCGCACCAAGCACGGCGCGCTGCTCGATTCCGAGCTCCTGGCCGAGGTCTACATCGAACTCATCGGCGGCAAGCAGGCCGCACTTGTCCTCGACGCGGTCGTGGTGCAGCTCAACAGCAATGGCGACGTTGCCGACATCGACATCTCGATCGCCGCCAGGCCAATCGCCCTGCCGCCGCGCCTGACTGAGGGCGAGCGAGCGGCGCATGCGGGGCTGGTGGCGACGCTGGGTGAAAAGGCGCTGTGGCTGAAGGTGGCGGCGGGGTGAACGGATCGCGGAGGTAGCGTTCCGTCACACCCCTCTCTGGCCTGCCGGCCATCTCCCCCTCAAGGGGGGAGATCAGCAGCTTCGCCGCTCCAGCCCATTCCTGCAACGTCTAAAGTTGGCGATGGTCGCGATGAGGGGGAGATGCCTGGCAAGGCAGAGGGGGGTGCTGTCCCGCCAGCATCTCAGTATACTAAAAGCCCGGCACGAAGCCGGGCTTTCAACTCATGCGCGTGACGCTTGCCTTCAGCTCACCTTGACCTTCGATGCCGCCTGGTCCTCTGCCAGCTTCTGCTGGAACATCTGGGCGAAATCGATCGGGTCGAGCATCAGGGGCGGGAAGCCGCCATTGCGGGTGGCTTCGGCGATGATCTGGCGGGCGAACGGGAACAAAAGCCGCGGGCATTCAATGAACAGGATCGGCAGCATGTGCTCCTGCGGGAAGCCGGCGATGGCGAAGACGCCGCCATAGACCAGTTCGACATTGAACAGCACTTCCTGGTCGAAGGACGCCTTGGCGTTCAAGGTCAGATTGACGTCGAACTGCTTGTCGGAGAGCGGGTTGGCATTGACATTGACGTTGATCGCGATGCCGGGGGCCTTGTCGCGGCCGCGCAGCGAGTTCGGCGCGCCGGGGCTTTCGAAGGACAGGTCCTTCACATACTGGGCAAGCACGTTGAGCGACGGCTGCGCCGTTTCGCCGTTGCCGTTGGCGGCGCCGACCGGCGCGTCATCTTTGCTGGCCATGAGCCTTGTTCCTTTTGCCTGGACAGCAGCGCTGACCGAATTGAAATCGGGCGTTGGCTAGCATGGTCGGCAAGACAAGACAAGGTTTGCCGCCTTCAGGCCGGAAGGGGTCAATAGTCAGTCGTCCTCAAGGCGACATTCAGTCGTCCTTCAGGCGGCGCCACGGCGAGTTATGGTCGGGACCGCGGTTGAAATCGTCCTCGCGCGAATAGTCGCCGTCGTCGAGGTCGATGACCTTGTCGCGCGACCTGCCGCGAAAACCGCCGGCGGTGAAATCGGTCGCGACGACGATGCGGCCCTTGAGCCTGCGCCAGGCAAGGTCGCGCACCGGCGGCAGGAACAGCAGCAGGCCGATAATATCGGTAATGAAGCCGGGGATGATCAACAGGATCGCGGCGACCACGATCATGGCGCCATGCGCGAGCTGGCGGCTGGGGTCGCCGCCGCCGGCCATCTCGGCGCGGACCCGCGCCATGACGCCAAAACCCTGGTGCCGGAGCAGAAGCACGCCGGCAATGCTTGAAGCCAGCACCAGGCCGACCGTCGCCAGCGCCCCGACCTCGTGGCCGACAATGACGAAACCGGCGATTTCCAGCAGCGGCAGCGCAAGCAGGAACAGAGGAAGGAAGGAAATGCGCAAGTCTTGACCGATCGTTTCCATGTTTGCCGGGCGGCGCATAATCGCCGCTGGCACTGAGGCCGTTAGATAGGTATGCCTGCCTTTGATTTGAATGATTGCGCCATGCGTTCTATATGCTTTGCATGTTTAACGCCATGCGACCGCCGCCCGATTGGCTGGCGGTTCCGGCCAGGTCAGGGATTGATTGGCGAAAGATATGGGATTCTTCGACTTCGGCACCATTTTCTTTCTGATTGCGGCGGTGGTGATCTTTTTCCAGCTGCGCAACGTGCTTGGCCGCCGCACGGGCAGCGAGCGCCCGCCCTTCGATCCGTACACGGCCAGCCGCACCGAGAAGGACGCGACCCAGAAGCCCGAAAATGTGGTTTCGCTGCCACGCAAGCGCATGCCGGGCGAGACGGCTGCCGAGACCTATGCGGCCATCGATGCCTTCGCCAAGCCCGACACCGACCTCAACAAGGGCCTGCGCGCGATCAAGGACAATGATCCCTCCTTCGACCCCAAAGTCTTCGTCGACGGCGCCAAGATGGCTTATGAGATGATCGTCATGGCCTATGCCGATGGCGACCGAAAAACGCTGAAGAACCTGTTGTCGCGCGAGGTTTTTGACGGCTTCGTTGCCGCGATTGGCGACCGCGAGGCGAAAGCCGAAAAGATCCAGTCCTCCTTCGTCGGCATCGACAAGGCCGACATCGTCTCGGCCGAGATGAAGGGCGGCGAGGCCCACATCACGCTGCGCATCGTGAGCGAACTGATTTCGGCGACCCGCGACAAGGCGGGTGCCGTCATCGACGGCGATCCCGAGACGGTGGCCGAGGTCAAGGATGTCTGGACCTTCGCCCGCGACACACGCTCGCGCGATCCGAACTGGAAGCTGGTCGCCACCGAGGAAGAAGACTGAGCCTATGCATGTCGCCCGGTGCGGGCAGCTTTTTTGGGATAGCGACATGCAGGCAAACATCGGCAGTGGCGAGGCTGAGGTGTCGCTCTCGCCGCTTTTCGTGGAAAAGTCCTTCGATGATCTTCCCGGTTGGAATTTCGATGACCATCTGCCCGCTTTCGAAGCCTTCCGCCGTTCGGCCTTTCATGTCCTGAACAAGCCCTACCGCACCGGTTCGTTGGGCGTCCGGTTCGACGCGTTTGCCGGCGCTTATGACGAGGCGCGCACCGTTTCGCCGGCGAATCGGTCGGCGGCCAAGGGTTTTTTCGAGCGCCATTTCGCCCCAGTCCAGATTCGATCCGAAAACCCCGGCCTGGTCACCGGCTTCTACGAGCCGGAGGTCGAGGCCTCACCAGTGCGCACGGATGAATTCACGGTGCCGCTGCTGGAGCGGCCTTCCGATCTCGTCGACATCGATGATGCCAACCGTCCTCGAGGGATGGACGACTATGTCGCCTTCGCCCGCGATACGCCGCAGGGCCTGGTGGAGTATTTCGACCGCAGTGAGATCGAGAGAGGCGCGCTGGCCGGCCAAGGCCTGGAAATCGCCTGGCTTGCCGACAAGGTCGACGTCTTCTTCATCCATGTGCAAGGTGCGGCCAGGCTGAAGATGACCGACGGCCGGCTTTGCCGCGTCACCTACGCCGCCAAATCCGGCCAACGTTTCAGCGGTCCGGGGAAGATTCTCGCCGAACTCGGCGAAATCCCACTGGAAAAAGTGACGATGCAGTCTATCCGCGCCTGGTTCAGGGCGCATCCGGATCGCGTCGACGAGATCCTCTGGCAGAACCGCTCCTATATCTTCTTTCGCGAAGCCGATGTCGACGATGCCGCACTCGGTCCTATCGCCGCCGCCAAGGTGCCGTTGACGCCGGGCCGTTCGCTCGCGGTCGACCGGCTGCGGCACACATTCGGTACCCCCTTCTACATCGACGCTCCGTCGCTGACCGCCTTCGACGGAAAACCGTTCCGGCGGCTGATGATTGCGCAGGACACCGGCTCGGCCATCACCGGACCGGCGCGGGGCGATCTGTTCGCCGGCTCCGGCGATGCGGCCGGCGAGATCGCCGGCGTCGTTCGCAATGCGGCCGATTTCTATGCCTTGGTTCCACGCGCTCTCGTTTCGGAATCGAATCGATGAGCAAGCGCCCCGATAAACTCAACGAAGACGACCGGGTGCTGTGGAACCTGGTGGCGCGCACCGCCCGACCGCTGAAGGGCCGGACCGCGGTCGAGATTCCCGACATCGTCGTCGACCCCAAGCCGGCACAGACGCCGGTCGCTGTCGGTCCGGTCCTCGCCGCCAAGCCGAAGGCGCAGCATGTATCGCACGCGCTGGACGAGCCGACATTGGACAAGCTGAAGAAGGGCCGGCTGCCGATCGAAGGCCGCGTCGATCTGCATGGCATGACCCAGGACGAGGCCTATTCGCTGCTGTTTTCGTTCCTGCACCGGGCCCATGCCGGCGGCATCCGCTATGTCCTCGTCATTACGGGAAAAGGGTCGTCGTCGGGCGGCGACGGCGTCTTGCGGCGCGCCGTGCCTGCCTGGCTGTCGACGCCTGCCTTCCGGCCGCTGGTCTCCAGCCACGATCACGCCGCCCGCAACCACGGCGGTTCGGGCGCGCTCTACGTTCGACTCAGGCGAACCCGCTGATGACGCCGTTCGGCGAAAAACTGCGGGCGCTTCGAGCCGAGCGCGGCTTGCGCCAGAAGGACATGGCGCAGGCGATCGGAGTCAGCGCCGCCTATTTGTCGGCGCTGGAACATGGCCGCCGCGGCGCGCCGACCTGGACGCTGATCCAGAAGATCATCGGCTATTTCAACGTCATCTGGGACGATGCCGAAGAGCTGGCGCGTCTGGCCGAGGCCTCACATCCGCGGGTGAGACTCGATACGTCCGGCCTCAGTCCTGCCGCCACCGAGTTGGCCAATCTCCTGGCCGAAAACATCGAGAAGCTGGACGAAGCCGAGCTTGCCCGCATCACCGGCTCGATCCGGGCCGCACTGGAGCGGCGTAAGTAGGGCGGCGCCAAGGCCACGAATGCTCATCAATAGCGCCGGCATTTCATCCTGAAGGCGATGCCCGCCGGCCGTTAGCCAGCGGGCATATAGCGAGATTACTTCGCGCCGGCCTGGCCGCCACGGCCGCCAGTGCTGTCATGATCGCCGCCGCGACCGCCACCCAGGCAGTCCGAGGTGAGATCGCAACAGCGATTGCCCCACTGGTTGTTCTTGGCGCAGCCGGTCTGGTCGGCCATAGCGGATCCGGCCAGGGACGATACCGCGATGGCGGCGAGGAAAGCATTACGCAGGAAAGCAGTCATTTGAAGTCTCCATGGTTGGGTTTCTGTTTACGGCTGTGTGTCGCCGCTGGAGACGGTTTGGTTCACGCAGGTAGCGAAATTTTTTGAGGAGGCGTTTCGAGAGATAAGATTTCGAGGGCAGCGCTGCCCTCATCCGCCTGCCGGCGACTATTTTGCAACGTTGACGATTGGCGAAATCACCGATGGCAGCATCTTTCTCCCCGTCATATACGGGGAGAAATGCCCGGCAGGGCAATGAGGGGCAGCGCCGACTTGCGGTTATCTCGTGAAAGTTATTAGCCGCGGGCTTCCGACGAAGCTGTTCGCAGCGACGCGCTCACATGCATCGTCCTTATTTACTGAACCGCGCCGACCAGTACCTGCTGGCCGCCGCGGATCGAGACCCAGCGGCCGGTGTTGTCGATGGCCTGCCGCTTGAGGAAGCGATAGCCGGTGGCGTCCCAGATCTTCACCTTGTCGGTCAGATTGTCGAGGACGTAGTCGCCCTTGTCGGTGCGCACGGTCAGCACGGCATGGCCTTCGCCGTCCGGCTTGCGCACGACGGTGATCAAGAGATCGGCCAGCGACACGCCAGAGCGCGAGAGCTGGCGGCGCTTTTCCAGCACATAGTCTTCGCAATCGCCGACGCCCTTGTCGGGATAGGCCCAGACCTCGTCCTTGCCATAGATGTCGTAGTCGCTCATCGGCTTGACGGCGGCGTTGACCCTTGACGTCACGTTGATCAGCTTGCGCATGAAGGCGTCGGTCATCGCGGCGGGGTTGAGGTTGCTCGGCCGGATCGAGCATTCGCCGGGCTGGGTTTTACAGAAATCATAGTGGCCGATCGGCTGCGAGGTCATGCCGCCCGTCGCCATGGCGCCGCCTGCAAGTGCCGGCACTGCCCAGCACGCAGAGATCGCCAGCCCTGCTGCCGCCCACAAGCGCAGCGTCCGTGCCATCGGTGAGGAAGTCATTGTCCCCGTTCGCCCTTGTTCTTAACGAAAGGTTAAAGGGGATTTACACTCCGTGTCAATTATAAGGGGAGCCAGATTCTTCGGCATGGTTACCCGCGCCCGCCCAACAGCGTCTATTGTGCAACAGAACGCCTGTGGCGCGCAAAATCGCCCCGCTTTTGTGGGCAATGCACGCTGCAGCCGGATCGAGCCTCAGCTTTTGGCGGAGCGGACCAGCCTTGGTTTCACCGCAACCCGGTTCTGGCGGCCGTAGCTGGTGATGAAATCGACGATGCGCGGCACGATTTCCGAGCGGAATCGCGACCCGTTGAAGACGCCGTAGTGGCCGACGGCCGGCTGCATGTAATGCGCATGCCGGTCAGCCGGGATGTTGGGGCAGAGATCGTGGGCGGCCTGGGTCTGGCCGAGACCGGAAATGTCGTCGTTCTCGCCTTCGACCGTGAACAGCGCGACATTGCGGATCGCCTTGGTGTCGACCACCTCGCCGCGATGCGTCATCTCGCCCTTGGGCAGCGCATGGCGCACGAACACCGTGTCGACGGTCTGCAGATAGAATTCCGCCGTCAGGTCCATCACCGCCAGATATTCGTCGTAGAAATCGCGGTGCTTCTCGGCATTGTCGCCGTCATGCTTGACCAGATGCATGAAGAAGTCCTTGTGGGCGGTGATGTGGCGGTCGAGGTTCATGCTCATGAAGCCCGACAGCTGCAGGAAGCCCGGATAGACTTCGCGGCCGAAGCCCGGCACCGGCCAGGGCGCGTGCATGATGACGTTGTCGCGGAACCAGTCGATGCCCTTTTCCTTGGCCAGCAGATTGACCGCGGTCGGATTGCGGCGGGTGTCGATCGGCCCGCCCATCAAGGTCATGGTCGAGGGCACGAAGGGATCGCCGCGCTTTTCCATCAGCGCTACCGCCGCCAGCACCGGCACCGAAGGCTGGCACACCGCCATCACATGGGTGTCCGGCCCCAGCGCATGCAGCATGTCGATGATGTAGTCGATATAATCGTCGAGGTCGAAATGGCCGTCGGTCACCGGCACCATGCGGGCATCGACCCAGTCGGTGATGTGCACGTCGGCATAGGGCAGCATCGCCTCGACCGTGCCGCGCAGCAGCGTCGCATAATGGCCCGACATCGGCGCCACAATGAGAAGCTTGGGGTCGGCCTTGCGACCGGCGGGCACCGACCGCTCGAAGCGGGTGAGATTGCAGAACGGCCGCGACCACACGGTCTTTTCGCTGACCTCGACGCTTTTCCAGTCGACCACGGTCTTGCTCAGGCCGAAATGCGGCTTGCTGTAGCGGCGCGTCGTGCGCTCGAACAGTTCGGCCGTGGCGGCGACCGAGCGGCCCCACGGCGTATGCGAAAACGGATTGAGCGGGTTGGTGTAGAACAGCCGCACTGCATCGGCATAAAGCCGCGCGGGCTGCAGGGCGGCATGGTTCATTTCGTAGAGCTGGTAGAACATCAGGTACTCCGCAGCTGCCGTGACCGAAGGGACGACGGACAGCGCCGAGCCTTGAATGTCTCGCGCGGAGGTTAACAAGATATTGCTGCGATGCAATACGTCACGTGGCGTGACATATGCCAATCTTTCGTCCAAGGCCTTGAGAAACCGCGTTGGGCGGCTGGAGCCGCTCAATGTGCACTGCAAAATGCAAGGCTGTTGGACAACGGGGCAGGATGCGTCCGGCCGATCGGGCCGGACTTGGACAGATCTAGACGCGCGCCATGCACACCGAGGTATGGCCGGAGCCGATGAAGCCGAGTTGGCCGGCGGCGCCCTTGGACAGATCGAGCACGCGCCCTTTGATGAACGGGCCGCGGTCGTTGATGCGCACGATGACGCTGCGGCCATTATTCTGGTTGGTCACTTTCAACTTGGTGCCGAAAGGCAGGCTGCGGTGCGCGGCGGTCAGCGCCGACGGGTTCATGCGTTCGCCATTGGCGGTCCTGGAATGCAGTGCGTACCAGGAGGCGCGGCCGCACTGGCCGGCGGCGGAGGAGGCGGATGCACCGACCATTAGGCCAGCCGCGATCGTTACCGCGACAAGCGCGGTCTGGTTTGTTTTCTTCATGTTGGGGGGATTGGCTCCGTTTTCGACAGACCCCAGCCGTTAAGTGTCGAATAAGGCAGGAAATGCGGCAAGCATCGGGCAGTTCCGTGGCACCGGCACACGTTTGGAGTCGCTGGGAAACAGTTTGTCAGGCATCTTTCGTGTGGCGCGGCCGTATCGCCGGCGGTACTGCGAGCTGTTTCACAGATTCCGTGAGCAAGGCACGACGTTATAGTACAAGTAGAAGAGAGCGCGATTGGGCGCCGTCCTTTCGCTCTGTCATCACGGTCATGGCGCAGTTGACGATCGACTTCGGAAAGGAATCTTGGCGATGAGACTGTTCAGATATCTGCTGGCGCTGATCGTGCTCGCCATTGGCGCGCTGTGGTCGCTGCAGGGCATTGGCGTGGTCGGCGGCAGTTTCATGACCGGCCAGTCGCAATGGCTCTATATCGGCATCGTGACCATGCTGGTCGGTTTCGCCGGGCTGGTATGGGCGAGCCGTTCGCGGGGGTGAGTTGCGACGAAAAATCGACCCACACAGATCGACCCCCACTCCGTCGAGCTTCGCTCGACACCTCTCCCCGATCGACGGGGGAGAGGAAAGGCGGAGTGGGGAAGGCGCTGGTCAAACCCGCAGTCGCAAACAGGGCCAACCCGGCGAGCAAGAAAACAGCCACCCCATATTGCCGGTCCATTCTGTTACCTATCTATCCGGTTCGGATAGAATGCCCTGCCCGCGACAGCACTACCCGAACAGCTGATCCAGAATCCTGCCCTCCAGCCTGGCAAGCTCGACCGAACCGCGCCGGCGCGGCCGCGCCACCGACACGTCGAGATCGAGCGCGATGCGGCCGTCCTCGATCACCGCCACCCGGTCGGCGAGCGCAACCGCCTCGGCGACGTCATGCGTGACCAGCACCGCGGTGAATTTTTGCTCCAGCCAGATGCGTTCCAGAAGCTGCTGCATTTCGATGCGGGTCAGCGCATCGAGCGCGCCGAGCGGCTCGTCGAGCGCCAGGATCCGAGGCTGGCCGATCAGGGCGCGCGCCAGCGCCACGCGCTGCTTCTGGCCGCCCGACAGCACCGAGGGCCATTCGTCGGCGCGGTCGGCGAGGCCGACTTCACCCAGGATGGCGAGCGCGCGCCGCCTGGCTTCCGCACCGGTGGCAAGCCCGGTCAGCCCGACCTCGACGTTTTTCACCACGCTGGCCCAGGGCAACAGCCGCGGCTCCTGGAACATGAAGCGGCTCTCTTCCCCGGCGCCGGCCTTCGCCTCCGGCCCGAATGTAAGGGATCCAGCGGTTGGCCGATCGAGCCCGGCCAGCAGCCGCAACAGCGTACTCTTGCCGCAGCCGCTCTTGCCGATGACGGCCACAAACTGTCCGACGGGCACATCGAGATCGATGCCGTCGAGCACGACCTTGTCGCCAAAGCGCTTTTCCACGCCCTTGAAGGCAAAGGCGCGCTGCCTTTCGACGGCCTCCTCCGGCCGTGACGGTTCCGGCGCGGCGACGAAGGAACGGATGGCGGTCAGGCTGGCGGTTGGCATCGAACCCTCAGGCGTTCTGGAAGGCGGGATGCCAGCCGAGCGACAGCCGCTCGAGCAGGCGGGCGAAGCTGTCGGCAAGCTTGCCGAGCAGCGCATAGATCAGGATCGACAGCACGACCACATCGATCAGCAGGAATTCGCGTGCCTGCATGGCCATGTAGCCGAGGCCGGAACTGGCCGAGATGGTTTCGGCAACGATCAGCGTCAGCCACATGATGCCCAGCGCATAGCGCAGGCCGACGAAGATCGCCGGCAGCGCGCCGGGCAGGATCACCTGAAAAAACAACGCGCGGCGGTCCATGCCGTAGACCCGGCCCATCTCGACCAGATGCGGGTCGACGCTCTGGATGCCGAGCAGCGTGTTGACGTAGATCGGGAAGAACACGCCGAGCGCCACCAGGAACAGTTTTGCTTCCTCGTCGATGCCGAACCACAGGATGACCAGCGGGATCAGCGCCAGATGCGGGATGTTGCGGATCATCTGTAGCGTCGTGTCGGTCAGGCCGCGGCTGAGCGCCGACAGCCCGTTGGCAAGGCCGAGTGCAAAGCCGATCGAGCCGCCGATGGCAAAGCCGGCCAGCGCGCGCAGCGTGCTGACGCCGATGTTCTGTATCAGCTCGCCCGACAGCGTCAGCCGCCAGAAGGCCTCGGCCACCGCGCTCGGCGCCGGCAGCACATTGGCGGGCATCACGCCGGCGCGGCTGGCGGCTTCCCAGCCAATTATGACCAACGCCGGCAGCAGCCAGCCGATGCCGTTCTGTTTGACCCGTTGAGCCAGGCTCATGACGACGCCTGAAGGCGGTTGGCGCCGTGGAAGCCGACGGCGAATTCATTGGCGATGTTCTCATGCGCCCGTGCCCGCCTGGTGCCCAGGCCGAGACGCGGGAACAGAAGCTCGGCGACGCGGTAGGCTTCCTCGAGATGCGGGTAGCCGGAGCCGATGATGGTGTCGATGCCGATCGCCTGATACTCGCGGATGCGCTCGACGATCTGCTCGGGCGAGCCGACCAAAGCTGTGCCGGCGCCGCCGCGCACCAGGCCGACGCCGGCCCACAGATTGGGCGAAACCACCAGCCTGTCGCGGCGGCCGCCATGCAGTTCGGCCATGCGCCGCTGTCCCACAGAGTCCATCTCCCTGGTGAAGCGGGCCTGGGCATTTTCGATCTGGGCATCGGTGACGTGGCTGATCAGCCGGTCGGCGGCGCGCCAGGCCTCTTCCTCGGTCTCGCGCACGATGAAATGAAGCCTGATGCCGAAACGCAGTTTGCGGCCGCGCCGTTCAGCCTTTTTGCGCGCCGCGCTGAGTTTTTCCGCCACCTGCGCGGGCGGCTCGCCCCAGGTCAGGTACATGTCGACGAGATCGGCGGCGAGCTCCTGGCCGGCATCGGACGAGCCGCCGAAATAGAGCGGCGGCCGCTCCTGTTGCGGCAGAAGGTCAAGGCGGCCATTGTCGACGCGGTAATATTTGCCGTTGAAGTTGACGCTCTCGCCCGACACCAGCGCGCGCCAGATGGTCAGGAACTCTTGCGCTTGCGCATAGCGCTCATCATGCGGCAGGAACACGCCATCGCCGGCAAGCTCGGTCGGGTTGCCGCCGACCACGACATTGAGCAGCAGGCGGCCATTGCTCAGCCGGTCGAGCGCCGCCGTCTGGCGCGCCGCGAAGGTCGGCAACGTCACGCCGGGCCGTAGCGCCACCAGGAATTTTAGCTTTTCCGTCAGCGCTGCAAGGCCGGAGGCGGTGATCCAGGAATCCTCGCAATTCTGCCCGGTCGGCAAAAGCACGCCGGGAAAGCCGAGCCGGTCGACGGCCTGTGCGATCTCCTTGAAGTAAGCGAACTCCGGCGGCCGCTGCTGCTGTTCGGAGCCGAGATAGGAGCCGTCGCCATGCGTTGGAATGAACCAGAAGAAATCGAGCGGGCTGGCTTGCGGATTGGCTGGAGCGGTCATGGCGAAATCCCTGAAGCGGAAACGGCAAAAAGGCGCCGGGCGTTTTCCGCCCGGCGCCGCACGTGAAAGTTCAATTGCCCGGTGCGGTCCACACGGCGTCGGAGATGCGCACCGCATTCGGGATCAGTTTGAGCTTGTAGAAGCGATCGGCGGTCGCCTGCTGGCCGGCGATGATCTCGTCGGTGATCGGGAAGATGCCGAATTTGGTGCGATTGGCGGCGATGGTCTGCGCGTCGAGCGGCACGCCGGTCACCTCATGCAGGGCGGCGGCGACCTTGTCGCGATTCTGGTCCGCCCATTTCGCCGCCACGCCGAGCGCCGCTATCGTCGTGGTGATCGTCTCCGGATGCGCCTTGGCGAAATCCTTGTTGGCGAGGAAATAGGTGTTCACCTTCAGCACCTCGCTGGAGCGCGCCAGCACGCGCGGCTGGTAGCGTGTCTCGGCGATGGCGTAGAACGGATCCCAGACCGCCCAGGCATCGATCTGGTCGCTGGCGAAAGCCGCCGCAGCATCGGCCGGGCTGAGATAGACCGGGGTGATCTGGTCGAAGGGGATGTTTGCTTTTTCGAGTGCCGCGACCAGCAGATTGTGCGCGCTGGTGCCTTTGCCGACGCCGATGCGCTTTCCCTTGAGGTCGGCGAGCGACTGGATCGGCGATGCCGGCTTGACGAAGATCGCTTCGCCGTCGCCATTGGCCGGCAGTGCCGCCGCATAGACGATGTTGGCGCCGGCCGACTGGCCGAAGATTGGCGGTGCGTCGCCGGTCCAGCCGACATCGATGGCGCCGACATTGAGCGCCTCGACCAGCGGCGGGCCGGCGGTGAATTCGACCCATTTCACCGCGACGCCCTTGTCGCTCAGCGCCTTCTCGATCACCTGCTGCTGCCGGGCGATGACCGGCAGGCCGGTCTTCTGATAGCCGATGTTTAGCTGCTTCAACTCCTGCGCCGAGGCACTGAGCGAGGCAGCAATGCCCGCCGCCAAAAGGCCAAGGCCGAAAACGCGTCTGGTCAGGCTGAACATGATCCCTCTTCCTTCGCTGCGAACCGGCGCCGGGAAGGGCTCCCTGCCGTGGATGAGAGACAAGGCTAGGTAGGTCTATAAATTTAGTAGAGAAACGATTTTGCGAGTTGGCTGCTTGACGTGGAAATATTTTCTTCAGAACCCAGCGCTCGTCATCCTAGGGCGAAGCAAGGAGCGAAGCGACGCGGCGCAGACCCTAGGATCCATGCCGTGACGTTTGCCGTAGAGTGGAACGGATCAGAATGTCGCTTGTGCGCGAACCGAGGCTCGATACCCTGAAACCATGACCGGCTACGTCTACATGACTGCAAGCCAAAAACGCGGCACGATCTACATCGGCGTCACCAACGATCTCGCCCGCCGCATGCCTGAACACAAATCCGGCCAGGGCGCAGGCTTCACCAGCCGCTACGGTGTTCAACGGCTGGTCTGGTATGAGGAATTCTTCGACATCACCGATGCCATTCAACGCGAGAAGTCGCTGAAGCGATGGCCGAGACAGTGGAAGATCGAACTGATAGAGAAGGCCAATCCGGAGTGGTTTGAGCTGTTTCGCGGAACCGGGTGGTAGGCGCCCGGTTTGTTGCTCCCCTGGAGCGTAGCATCAGCGTCTCGGCATGGATCCTAGGGTCTGCGCCGCGTCGCTTCGCTCCTTGCTTCGCCCTAGGATGACGAAATCGCGAAGGCTGGCGCTAATCACCATCACCTCACTGCGACCAATACTGCCAGGCCCAGTAAAATCCCTCGTCGCGTGGCGGCAGGCGGTCGCGTTCGGCGTCGAGTTGCACCGGGGCCGGCGATTTCGGTTGCGGCTGTGACGACGAGTTCTCCCGCCAGGCGAGCAGCCAGCTGCCGAGATGGGCGAACAGCACCGCGGTGGACTGGGTCATGACATCACTCCTTCTGTTCCGGGGTCGGCGGTCGCCGTGCTGCGAAGGGAAGCAGCCGGTCAAACCGGCAGAAACTTGTTGTCATTCCTTTCCCGCCCACGGAACCAGCTGACGCTCGATCCGGCGGATGATGAATTCCAGCACGAAGGCTATTGTCGCGATCACCACTATTCCCATCACCACGACATCGGTGACCAGGAACTGGGCGGCCGACTGGATCATGAAGCCGAGGCCGCGCGTTGCCGCCACCAGCTCGGCTGCAACCAGCGTCGACCAGCCGGCGCCGAGCGCGATGCGCAGGCCGGTGAGGATCGACGGCAGCGCGCTGGGCAGGATGACATGGCGCACCACTTGGCGCTGCGTCGCACCAAGCGAACGGGCCGCATCGATGCGCTCCTTTGAGACACCGCGCACGCCCGAGGCCGTCGACAGCGCCACCGGCGCCAGCATGGCAATGGCAATCACCAGGATCTTTGACGGTTCGCCGATACCGAACCAGATGATGACCAGCGGCAGATAGGCGAGCGGCGGGATCGGCCGCAAAAATTCGAGCAAGGGATCGAAGATGCCGCGCCCGACCGTCGAAATGCCGATAGCCAGCCCAACCGGAACGCCGATGACGATGGCCGCGAGCAGCGCCGCGAACACGCGGCCGAGGCTGGCGACGATATGCTGGAGCAAAGTCGCGTCGACGAAGCCGTCCTTGATCACCACGATGAACTTGGTCCACACGGCGGCGGGCGACGGCAGGAACACCGGCGACACCAGTTGCAGGCGCGCAGACAGCGCCCATGCCGCCAGCGCGGCCACGATGGTGACGGCGCTGATCGCCCGCGAGGAAACCCCGCGCCGCTTCCGCACCGGCCGCGACCACGGCACCGAAATGGCATCGGCCTCGCCGGTCCCGGCGGCCGGCCGCTCGCTGTAGGAGGTGACGCTCATGCCGCCTCTCCTTCGAAGATCGCATCGGTCAGCTCGCCGCGCGCCGCGGCAAAGGCCGGATCGGTCTTGATGGCGCGGATCGGCTCGCCTGCGGCATAGCGCCGGCTGAAACTGGTCTCGAATGTCCGCACCACGCGGCCCGGTCCGGGCGCCAAAACGACGATGCTTGTGGCCAGCACCAGCGCCTCCTCGATGCCGTGCGTGACCATCAGCACGCCGACCCGGCTTGCGGTCCACAGGTCGAGCAGCGTCGTCTGCATGCGCTCGCGCGTCAGCGCATCGAGTGCGCCGAGCGGTTCGTCGAGCAGCAGGAATTCAGGCTCGGCCGCGAGCGCTCGGGCGAGGCCGACGCGCTGGCGCATGCCGCCGGACAATTCCCAGATGCGTTTGTCGCCGACGCCGTTAAGCTTGACCAGCGCCAGCAACTGGTCGGCGCGGCGCGCCCGCTCGGCTTGCGGCACGCCGCGCAGCCTGAGCGCAAAGGCGACGTTTTCACGGGCCGTCAGCCAGGGAAACAGCGCATCGTTCTGGAACACGACCGCCCGGTCGGAGCCTGGGCCGGTGATCGGCCGGCCGCCGATCGTGGCGACCCCGCGCGCGGGCTCGACCAGGCCGGCGGCGACATTGAGCAGCGAAGTCTTGCCGCAGCCGGAGCGGCCGACCAGCACGACGAAATCGCCCTTGGCGACATCGATGGAAACCCGGTCGACCGCCGGCGCTGCCTGGCCGTCATAGTGAACCGAGACCTTGTCGAGTACGAGATGCGGGTCGAGTACGAGATGCGGCATGAAAAGGGGCTCCGGAAGAAAATCAGCCTGCCCCGGCCCTCGTTAAGCGGATCCGGGACAGGCAGCACGCGGCGTCAGGGAAGAAGAAACCGCGCGTGTTCAGGGCAATTCCAGGAAAAGTGTAAAGCGGTTTTCCGTCCGGAATTGCGTAAAACTGAAGATCAGTTCGAGGCCAGAGCCTCGGTCACGTATTTCGACGACACGTATTTCGAATAGTCGGGCAGCACGGCGTCGATCTTGCCCTGCTCCTTGAGGAAGGCCGAAGCTGCCTCGATCGCCTTGACCGTGCCGCCGCCGAGGAATTTGTCGGAAGCCTGCTCTTCCAATGTCGGGAAGACGTAACCCTTGAGGAGCTGCGGCACCTCTTCCAGTTTGGCACCGGTGATCTTGGCGATCTTGGCCGCTTCCGGCGACGAAACCGACCATGCCTCGGGCTTGGCCAGGAACTGGGCATAGGATTCGCCGGTCACCTTGACGAAATCGCGCACGGCGTCCGGGTTCTTTTCGGCGAAGTCGGTGCGCACGATCCAGGCGTCGAAGGTCGGCGCGCCCCAGGCGGCAACCTGCGAGGAATCCAGCACCACCTTGCCTGTCGTCTTGATCTGGCCGAGCGCCGGATCCCAGACATAGGCCGCGTCTATGTCGCCGCGAGCGAAGGCGGCGGCTATTTCCGGTGGCCTGAGATTAAGGATTTCGACCGACTTCGGGTCGACGTTTTCGTGCTTCAGCGCGGCAAGCAGGCTGTAATGCGTGGTCGACACGAACGGCACCGCCACCTTCTTGCCGGCGAGGTCGGCGATCTTCTCGATGCCGGATCCATTGCGGGCGACCAGCGCCTCGGACTGGCCGATCAGGCCGACGACAAAGATGGTCTGGATCGGCAGTTCGCGGCTGGCGGCCGCGGCCAGCGGACTCGAGCCGACATAGCCGATATCGACCGAACCGGATGCGACGGCGGCGATGACATCGGCACCGGAATCGAACTTACGCCAGTCGATCGTTGCCTTGGTCGCCTTTTCATAGGCGCCGTCGGCCTGTGCTACTTTCGAAGGTTCGACCACCGTTTGGTAGCCAATGGTGATGTTGAGGTCCTGCGCCTGGGTCGGGCCGAGGAAGGCCGCACCCGCCAAAGCTGCCGACGACAGGAGGACAATGCGTCGCGAAATGCTGGACATGAAAGGCTCCATGAAAAATGAGAAAAACCGGATGCCTGTTCATAGTCAGCTAATTCTATCATTCTTGTAGAGTTAAATCGTTCCAAGGAAAAAGCACTTGTTAGAAAAAAACCAACGGCTGATGCGGGCGCGGTGACCGGCCCGTGTCGGACCGTGCACAAACGCAAACGGCGCCCCAAAGGTGCTGAAGAGTTGGTGGTCCTGCCAACCCTCGCTACGGAAGAGGCCTGATTTGGTGCTCGGCGCGCCGCTTGCGGCCTGCCGCAGGATCGATGTCGAGCCGTTGAGCCTCACCGACTTCCGCAGCGACGGCCACCGCTGGATGCTGCGGTCAAGCGGCGTGCCGGTGGCCGCCAAGGCCGCCCGGTCTCAGAGCGGCAAGGCAGGTCCTGATATCGGGCGCAGGGCGGCGCCCGAGTTGTCGGGAGTCATGTTCGCCGATCCGCGGGCTGCGACCCAAAATTCCCGGCAAAGCCCCAAATGGCGCAAATCCATGCTGTAAAAGACGGTTGATTTGAAAACACGTTCCGCGTGTTCGAGGGTAAGTATAGTAATCTTATCGACATTGGGAGCAGGAGCCGCCGTTCATCGCCGCAATCGCTCGCGGCTGGCTCTGACCGTAACGGCACAAAGCCTTGCTAAAGTGGCCCCTGCGGCGTGAAAACGAAGCAAAATCAAGGTTTCTCGGCTTGTATATCATGTCAGTAGAATTTATGTGTCGAAGCAGCTTGCACGCGGCGGGGAGGCACGTCAGGCGTTTCGCAACCGATGGTTTGGGCCATCGCCTGACAGAGAAACATTCGGTCTATGCTCACCAAAAAAGGCAAGTACGGCCTCAAGGCGCTGGTCCATCTGGCGCATCTGCCGGTGGGACAGCTCGCCTTCGTCGGCGACATCGCCAGCGGCAACAACATCCCGAAGAAATTCCTCGACGCCATTCTGGGCGAATTGCGCAATGCCGGTTTCGTCCAGAGCCGCAAGGGCAAGGATGGCGGCTATCGCCTGGCGCGCCCGGCCGACGAGATCAAGGTCGGCCATGTCGTGCGCGTCCTCGACGGACCGCTGGCGCCCATCCCCTGCGCCAGCCGCACCCAGTATCAGCGCTGTGAAGACTGCAATGAGGCGACATGCCAAGTCCGACATCTGATGCTCGAGGTCCGGCAGGCGATCGCCGAGGTGCTCGACCAGCGCACGCTGGCCGAGATGCGCGACATCGTCCTCGACGACCTTCCGGTCGCGAGGGACATCGACGAGCTTGCGCCGGCGCAAAAGGTCCCCGCCTGATCCTGAGCGTGCTCGCATGAGCGTCGCGCGCGCCAATTCGATCATCCGCAGCTCGATCATCATCGTCGGCGGCGGCGCCAGCGGCGTCGTGCTTGCCGCGCATCTGCTGAAGTCGCCCAACCCGGACCTTCGCGTCACGCTGATCGAAAAGCGTCCGCATTTCGGCCAGGGCATCGCCTATTCGACGCTCTTATCGGCGCACGTGCTGAATGTCAGCGCCGCGGGGATGAGCGCCTATGCCGACGATCCCCTGAATTTCTGGCGCTGGTTGCAGGGGCGCGGCCTGATAAGCCAGGAACAGACGCCGCAGACACCCTTCTATGCACCGCGCAGCGTCTATGCCCGCTACCTCAAGGAAGTGCTCGACGAACTCGAAGCGCGCGAAAAGGAAACCGGCCGTCTCAGGCTGATTCGCGAGGAAAGCCTGTCGATCTCGCCGACATCGTCCGGTGTCGAAGTGGTGCTGGCCAACGGCACCAGCGTCGTCGCGCATCTGGCGGTGCTTGCCACCGGCCACGACGAGCAGCCCGGCGCCGGCCAAGGTCATGCCATCCGCATGGGCACCGAGGCCGACACAGCGCTCGATCCTGAAGCCCGCGTGCTGGTGCTGGGCACCGGGCTCAGCATGGTCGATGCCTTCCTGTCGCTCGAGCAGCGCGGCCATCGCGGCGAGATCGTCGCCGTGTCGCGGCGCGGCCTGCTGCCGTCGCCGCACCGCAAGGGCAACCCGATCAAGCTCGACGTCGCCGACATTCCGCTCGGCACGCAGCTCTCCTATTTCGTCGGCTGGTTCCGCGACCTGATCCGAGAAAACCAGAAGGCCGGCATCGACTGGCGCGACGTCGTCGATGGGCTGCGACCCTTCAACCAGAAGATCTGGCAGAACTGGCCGTCCTCGGCCAAGCGCCGCTTCGTCGAGCACACCAAGGCCTGGTGGGACATCCATCGCCATCGGCTGGCGCCCGAGGTGCATGCCCGCGTCACCGAGGCGGTGCGCACCGGCCGCATCCGCCCGGTCGCCGGCCGTGTCGTCGGCATCGAGGCCGGCGATGGATTCACCGTCGGCATCCAGTCCCGCCACACAAAGGCGCTGGAAACGCTGCAGGTCGCCCGCATCTATGATTGCACCGGCATCGCCCGCGATATCTCGACGACGTCGAACAGCGTCGTGCGCTCGCTGGTCGACCGCGGCCTGGCGCGGCCCGACCCGCTGCGGCTTGGTCTCGATGTCACAGCCAAATGCGAAATCATCGCCGGCGACGGCACCGCATCGGCCAAGATCCTCGCCGTCGGGCCGCTGACCCGCGGCACCTTCTTCGAGATCGACGCCATCCCCGATATCCGAGTCCAGTGTGCGCGGCTGAGCAAGCAGCTGCTGGGGTAAAGCTGTTGACGTCGGTGGGATAGCACGCCCCTCAGAGGGGGGTGGGAAGGATCGCTACGGAGGGTGTTGGGCTTGAGTCCAAAGCCGGCCTAAAACTGGAATTCCATTCCCCCTCTCGCCGGTTGATTGGCACGATCTACCTTCTTTCCGACTGCAAACGGCCGGAAAAGAAGCTACGCTGCCGCTCTGCCCCCGAGGCGGTCGCTTGTTCAAGGGAGCACATCGATATGAGCGAGCACGGAAAGGCTGCGCCAGGCAGTTCGGACGGCGCGTTATCCCGCCTGCGTCCGCCCTACGCCTCGGTGCTCGACCTCATCGGCCAGACGCCGGTGGTCGAACTGACCAAATTCGACACCGGCAAGTGCCGGCTGTTCATCAAGCTCGAAAGCCAGAATCCAGGCGGCTCGATCAAGGACCGCATTGCGCTGTCTATGATTTCCGCGGCCGAGAAGGAAGGCAAGCTCAAGCGCGGCGGCACCATCGTCGAGGCGACCGCCGGGAATACCGGCCTCGGCCTCGCCCAGGTCGGCATCCCCAAGGGCTACCGCATCATCCTCGTCGTGCCCGACAAGATGTCGCGCGAAAAGATCCAGCATCTGCGCGCGCTCGGCGCCGAAGTGCGCATGACGCGCTCCGATGTCGGCAAGGGCCATGCCGAATATTACCAGGACATGGCCGAGAAGATCGCATCGGAAACGCCCGGCGCCTTCTACGCCAACCAGTTCGCCAACCCGGCCAACCCCGAGGCGCATGAGACCACCACCGGACCGGAAATCCTTGCCCAGCTCGATGGCGACCTCGACGCCGTGGTCGTCGGCGTCGGCTCCGGCGGTACGCTGACCGGGCTTGGCCGCTACTTCGCCAGAACATCGCCGAAGACCGAAATGGTGCTGGCCGATCCCGTCGGATCGGTGCTGGCGCCGCTGATCAAGACCGGCAAGATGGAAGAGGCCGGCAGCTGGACCGTCGAAGGCATCGGCGAGGATTTTGTGCCGCCCAATGCCGATCTGTCGCTGGTCAGGAAAGCCTATTCCATCCCAGACAAGCAGAGCATGCTGGCCGTGCGGGACCTGCTTTCGAAGGAAGGCATTCTCGCCGGCTCGTCTTCCGGCACGCTGCTGTCGGCCGCGCTTCGCTATTGCCGCGAGCAGACGACAGCAAAACGCGTCGTCACCTTCGTCTGCGACAGCGGCAACAAATACCTGTCCAAGGTGTTCGACGATTTCTGGCTGGCCGAGCAGGGGCTGGCCGAACAGGAACAGCATGGCGATCTGCGCGACCTTGTCGTGCGCTCGCACCGCACCGGCGACACCGTCTATGTCGGCCCCGACGAAAGCCTGCTCAACGCCTATGGCCGCATGCGCCGCTCCGATGTCTCGCAGCTGCCGGTGCTGGACAACGGCAAGCTGGTCGGCATTATCGATGAGGGCGATATATTGGCCAAGGTCGACGGCCCCTATGACGGCCGCTGGGACCGCTTCAACGCTCCGGTGTGCACCGCCATGACCTCCAATCTGCACACGCTGCAGGCCAGCCAGACGCTGGATGCGCTGCTGCCGGTGTTCGACCGCAACGAGGTCGCCATCATCTTCGATGGCGACGAGTTCGTCGGCCTGATAACCCGTATCGACCTGATCAACCATTTAAGGCGCGCACGATGACTGCTGAAACACCCCCATCGGGCAAGAACCGCCTGGCTTTTTCCACGCGCACCATCCATGGCGGCCAGAGCCATGACCCGCTGACCGGCGCGGTGATGGTGCCGATCTACGCGACCTCGACCTATGGCCAGCAGTCGCCCGGCGTGCACAAGGGGTTTGAGTACGCCCGCAGCCAGAACCCGACCCGCTTCGCCTTCGAGCGCGCGGTGGCCGATCTCGAAAGCGGCTCGGCCGCCTTTGCATTCGCGTCCGGCCTGGCGGCGATCTCGACCGTGCTCGAGCTGCTCGACAGCGGCGCCCATATCGTTGCAACCGACGACATCTATGGCGGCTCGTTCCGGCTGATGGAGCGGGTGCGCAAGCGCTCGGCCAATCTGCAGGTCTCCTTCGTCGATTTTACCGACCTCGCCGCTGTCGAAGCCGCTATCCGTCCGGAGACGAAACTGCTCTGGGTCGAAACGCCCACCAATCCGCTGCTGCGCATCGTCGACCTCGAAGGCGTTGCGGCACTCGCCAGGCGCAAAGGGGTTTTGACGGTCGCCGACAACACGTTCTGCAGCCCCTACATCCAGCGGCCGCTTGAACTCGGCATCGACATCGTCGTCCATTCGACGACAAAATATCTCAACGGCCATTCCGACATGGTCGGCGGCGTCGCCATCGTCGGCGACAACAAGGATCTCGCCGCCCAGCTGAAATTCCTGCAGAACGCCATCGGCGCCATCTCCGGTCCCTTCGACAGTTTTCTCGCGCTGCGCGGCATCAAGACACTGGCGCTCAGGATGGAGCGGCATTCCACGAACGGCCTGAAGATTGCGCAGTGGCTGGAGGCGCGAAAAGATGTGCGCCGCGTCGTCTATCCCGGCCTGGCCAGCCATCCGCAGCACGCCATCGCCGTCCAACAGATGCATGCCTTCGGCGGCATGATCTCGGTCGACCTCGACCGCGACCTCGCCGGCACCAAACGCTTCCTCGAACGGACGCAATTGTTCACGCTGGCTGAAAGCCTCGGCGGCGTCGAAAGCCTGATCGAACACCCGGCGCTGATGACGCACGGCTCGATCCCGGCGGAAAAGCGCGCGGAAATCGGCATTTCGGATTCGCTGGTGCGGTTGTCGTCGGGGATAGAGGATGGCGATGATCTGATCGCCGACCTGGACCAGGCGCTGCGGGGGTAGGCGTACCAGATGCGTACCGATGACAATGAGGGGCGGCGCTGACCGTCGAGATTAAATCCCAATCCGCCGCGCGTTAACACATTCAGCAGCCTTTGCTTAACCCTTCGCCGCTATGTCCCGCCTGGGGAGGCATGGCGAGAGTGAGTATGATGGACAACAACCCGGAAAAGCGCAGCGAATGGCGCGCCATTTTTTATGTGCAGGCCCGCGTGGCCATCCTGTTCGTCCCGGTCGTCGCCAGTCTTCTGATCATTGCCGCACTTGCCGGCAACGACCACAATCCCAATGCCATAGACCGCACGGTTACTGGCTCGGTGAAATAGGCGCAGCGGTCGGCCGACAGTCGGCCGCCTCAGAAAAACTTCGGGATCGGGCCGTTCTGAGGCGTCACGTCGCCTTCCAGGTCGATGAACGCCTCGTCGACAAAGCACCATGCCCAGCCTTCCGGCGGGTCGTAGCCTTCGATGATCGGGTGCTTTGTGGCGTGGAAATGCTTGGTGGCGTGGCGGTTGGGCGAGTCGTCGCAGCAGCCGACATGGCCGCAGGTGCGGCACAGCCTGAGATGCACCCACATGGAGCCGCTCTTCAGGCACTCCTCGCAACCGAGCGCGCTCGGCGTCACCGTCTTAATGTCGCGCGTGTGTTTGCATTCATCCATTATGCTCTCCTGTCCAGTTCGGGCGCTGCTGCGTTGGGTCGCGCGAGATAGGCGTGCAAGGCAGCCACCACCTGGGCGCCTTCGCCGACGGCGGCGGCGACCCGCTTGACCGAGCCTGCGCGCACGTCGCCGATGGCGAACACGCCGCTGCGGCTGGTCTCCATCTGGCCCGCCCCTATGTCGGCGCCGGTGCGCACGAAACCCCTGGCGTCGAGCGCGATATCGCACCCAGCCAGCCAATCGGTGTTGGGGTCGGCGCCGATGAACAGGAAGAGATGTTGGATCGGCCGCGTCTCGACGCCGCCGGGGTTGCGCCAGCGCAACTGGGTGAGATTGCCGCCTTCGCCTTCCAGCGCCTCGATCTCGGTCTCGCCAAGCACCTCGATGTTGGGTTGCGCCTCGATACGCTCGACCAGATAGCGCGACATGGTTTCCCTGAGGCCGCCGCGGCGCGCCAGCATCGTCACCTTGCGGACCTGGCTGGCGAGATAGACCGCCGCCTGCCCCGCCGAATTGCCGGCGCCGACCAGCGCCACTTCTTGCCCTGTGCATAGCCGCGCCTCGATCGGCGAGGCCCAGTAATGCACCGACGTGCCCTCGAACTCGGCCAGCTTGGCGACGTCGAGGCGGCGGTAGCGCGCGCCGCTGGCGATCACCACCGTGCGTGCGCGCAGGCTTTCACCGTCGCCGACGGTAAGCGTGTAGCCCTCGCCTGCTGCACCGAGCAGCTTGGCCTCGTCGGGGATGACTATTTCGACGCCGAATTTCTGCGCCTGGTTGTAGGCGCGCGCCATCAGCGCCATGCCGGAAATGCCGGTGGGGAAACCCAGATAGTTCTCTATGCGCGCGGAGGCGCCGGCCTGGCCGCCGAAGGCGCGGCAATCGAGCACGATGGTCGACAGCCCTTCGGATGCCGCATAGACCGCGGCCGCCAGCCCCGCCGGTCCGGCGCCGACAATGGCGACGTCATAGACCATGTCGGGATCGATCGGCCGCAGCAGGCCGATGCAGCGGGCAAGTTCGGTTTCGCCGGGATTGTGCATCAGCTTGCCGTTGGGGCAGAGCACGATCGGCAGATGGTGCGGGTCAACATGAAAATGCTCAATCAGCGTCTTGGCGCACGGGTCGCTGTCGGAATCGAGCGCGCGGTGCGGCTGGCCGCTGCGGCGCAGAAATCCCTGCAGCCGCAGCGTGTCGCCATTGCCGGCCGGGCCGATGACGACCGGCCCGCTCGAGCCGCTTTCCAGAAGCCCGACGCGGCGCAGGATCAGCGCCCGCATGATCCGCTCGCCAAGGCTTGCCTCCTGCACCATCAGGTCGCGCAGCCGCTGCGAGGGGATGACGAAGGCCTCGACCGGCTCGGCCGCCTCCGCATTGACCAGCGACGGCCGGCTGGAAAGCTGCGCCAGCTCGCCGATGAAATTGCCGGGACCATGAGTGACGATGGTCTCGCGCCGGCCAGGCCTGACATCCTGGGTGATATCGACCGTGCCCGACAGGATGACGATCAGCCCCGGCGCTACGGTGCCGGCGGTGACGATATGCTCGCCGGCGGCATAGGAACTCGCCTCGCCGAACCGGCGCATGCGCTCGATATCGGCGTCGCCCAGGATGGGAAACATCTGGTCGCGGCGGGTGACGGTGATCGGCTGGGTGGGTGGGGCCATAGGTGCGAGCGTAGCGCCGAGACGGCCGGGTTTGAAGTGGTTTGTTAAGCGCCTGGCCGGGAGGGCAGGTTGGTTCCCGCACCAACTCGTGCGGATGCCTCACATGGCCCCGCGCTCCAAGGCAAACAGTGCGCCGACAAGTGCGACCTTTATAAGGGCGAGCCCGAGCAGTACCGCCAGCAGTCCTCGCTCACCAGTATGCTGCAAGAGCAGCGCGCCGACGGTCGGCGCCGGGCTATCGCGTTACGCCAAGCGCCTGAGGTGCGGTAGTATCCTTGGGCTCCCCGAAGGCAGATCCTGGCGAAATCCCATTCGTCACATCTTTGTAGAGCGCTATCGGATGCGGGCGCCCCACCAGATATCCTTGGATTTCGGGACATCCTTCCTTCATCAGGAAGGCACGCTCGTCCTCTGTTTCGACACCCTCCGCGATGACAGGCAAGGCCAGCGCATTCCCCAGGCTGAGTATCGTGCGCACGATGGCCGCCGATTGGACATTCGAACCGACACCCGAAACAAAACTGCGATCGATCTTGATCTTGTCGAATGGAAACGCCTGCAACGAGGACAGCGAGGCATACCCCGTGCCAAAATCATCCATCGAGACCCTGACGCCCAACGCCTTCAACCTCCGCAAAACCGACAAGGCAGTTGCCCGGTCGCGGATGAGAACCCCTTCCGTGATTTCCAGTTCCAGCCGCCCCGGAGCAAGGCCGGTCTCGTAGAGGATAGAATGAACGAGGCCTACCAGGTCCCCGAAACGGAATTGCACGGGAGAGAGGTTGACGGCGATCTGCAGCGGTGAGGGCCAGGAGGCCGCGTCTCTGCACGCCTGCCTGAGCGTCCATTCACCTATCTCAACGATCGTGCCATCCTGTTCGGCAAGCGAGACAAACGCGTTTGGGGAGATGAGCCCATGCTTTGGATGGTGCCATCGGGCGAGTGCCTCGAAACCGAAGATTTCGCCGTCCATCCTGGCTTGCGGCTGATAATGAAGCACAAGTTCGCCATGGGCGACCGCAGAGCGCAAATCTCGCTGCAAGGCGTAGCGCTCTCTTAGCCGCTTATCCATCTCAGGATCGAAGAATTGCACCATTCGACGACCGTCCGCCTTGGCCCGGTAGAGCGCTGCGTCGGCATTTGCCATCAGCGCCGCTGCATTCTCTCCGTCTTTCGGATAGATCGCCGCCCCGATGCTCACCCCGATCGAAATGTGCTGGCCCCGGATTTCGAATTTGCCTGCCGCCGATTCGAACAGACGGTCCGCAACGTCCTTGGCACTCGCGGACCGGTCATCCATGGCCAGGACAACCGTGAATTCGTCGCCACCCATGCGCGCGATAAAGGCCTCAGGCGCCGCGGTTTGGAGACGCCGGGAAATGGTGCAAAGCAGATCGTCGCCGGCGGCGTGCCCGAAAACGTCGTTCGCCTCTTTAAAATGGTCAAGGTCGATGCTGAAGACGGCAAAGCTGGCGTGCGTTGCTTTTGCGCGCTCGAGCGTCGTGGCCAGGTGTGCTGCAAGCGCGGCTCGGTTCGCCAGGCCGGTAAGCGGATCGTGGTGCGCGAGATGCGCGATTTCCTCGTGCCGTGCCATCAGTTCGGTGCGCGCTACGTTCATGTTCTCGCGCGCGTCGTCCAGGCCGTGGGCGGCTTCCCTCACCTTGTCCTGGAGCAGGTTGAAGCTTTCGGCCATCTCTCCAAGTTCGTCACGAGAGTTTACCGTAACCGGCATGATGTTCACGGAGGCATGCGCCGCAGCGAGGTCTCCCCGCCCCAGGGCGACCATGGCGAGAGAGAAATCCTTCAGCGTTCCGGATGTCAGACGCTTTGCCGCGTTGCTCACCTCGGTCGCCGAATGGGTGATCATTCCCGGCAAGATCAGGCCAACGCTGATGGTCAGCAGCGCGACAACGACAAAAATGTCCTCCAGCGCGGCGACCAATGAAGTGTCGCCTTGGGGAACGCTGCCGATCGCCAGGAAATAGCCGGCACCGTCAAGCACGAGCACAAAAAGCATGGCTCCGGTAAGCTTCAGGTGAAGCGTATGTGGCAGCAAGGGTAGACCGAGTGCGTATCGATCCTCCATCGTGCGCCAGGCGTAGAGCGCAGCACCCGAATATGCCAAAGCCAGACCGAACAGGACGGTAGGAAGGCCAAATTGCTGAAATCCCAGTATGGCGGTCAACAGCCATATTGCAGCCGCGCCTACGCCAAGGATGATCGTTCCCCTGGGAGCCCGGAAGGGTCGCTCGGCTTCGGGACTGTCACGGCGCAAGAGCCAGACTGCGATGTTTGGCATGCAGATGCTGATCAGGTACGTAAAATTGGCCGCGGCGATCATCCAGAGCGGATACCCGCACAGCATGAAGCCGATTGCCGCGGCAGCTGTGAGCAGCGTTGCCGCCCAGGGACAATCTGTTGAGGTGCGCCTGGCCAGGAAGCTCGGCAGCAGGCCGTCTTCGCTCAGCTGCGCAAGGGTCCGCGCGGCGCCTGCCAATGGCTGCAACGTTCCATGGAACATGTTCAGCATGATGAGCCAGATGGCGGCCGCCTTGCCGAAACTCCCCAACAAGGGCGCAAAGGTAGGCCCAAGAGCTATGGCGAGGTCGGTGCCGAGCGGCTCCGGCCCGAGCACACCCAGCCAGACAACCGGCAGGACCAGGAAATAGACGCCGGCCATTGCGGCGCTGGCCCACATCGCCAGAGGAATGTTGCGGTTGGGATCGATGGTTTCGCCAACATGGCAGGCTGCAGCCTCAAATGCCGGTGCGGCAAACCCGATCAGGTACAGTCCCGCCATCACCGACGTGATGTCGCCGAACAGGCCGGTAAACGGGCTGGTCAGGGCAAAATCCGTCGCCTGCCGCCAGTCGACCGAGCCACTGATGACCGGGACGAGGGATGAGAGAAACGCAAGCGTCGCGGAGGCCGTGGCGATCGGGATCGCCAGTTGGACCACCCACTTGATTCCACACAGGTTGACCGCCGTAAAGAATGCGATAAGCCCGCAGGCGACCGCCTCCACGGGGAGGCCCGGCAGGTACCATTGCTGGATTGCAGACGCTGAAAGAACCGCTGTCAGTCCGCAGGTCGGCACCCAACCCCACCAATAGCAGGTGCCCGTCAGAGCCGAGAGAACGGGACTGTAAGGTCGGAAGGCTTCGGCGCACGCTGCGGAGATACCGCCGACGCGGTTTGGCCACATGAGAACCAATTCGGTCCACGCCGGTGCGGCGGCCCAGCTTAGAAGCAGACCAACAACGAGCAAAGGAACCGCGGCGCTTCCTTGCCCGGGAATATTCCCCTGGCCGACAAAAAGGGCGGCAATCAGAAACAGGCTTTGATTGCTGCCACCCATGGCGAGCGCTGTCGTGCCCATCCATCCCAAGGTTCTCGGGTGCGGTCGTGAAGGCGTGAGGCCCGGCATTCAGAGACATCCATTCGAGTGCGGAGCGCTGTCTGACTGGGAAATGTAACCTGCGGAGATATGTCTGTCGAACGTCACGCTCCCAAGTCAAAGTTGGACCTTAGGCGAGACATATTAAGACTTCCTACCAAACCAGATCCGCCTGATGATCACTGTCAACTTGCGGTGGCTGCGGTTCAATCATGCTGATGCCGGCCCCAAGGCCTTGATCTCCTCAGATCTGGGATGTCATTTCCAATTTTATCTATCGCCCACTATGGAAGAGCGATCGAATAGTCGCGAATACAGCCTAATATCGATTATTATCGACAAATCTCGTGATTGCGGCGCTATCATCCGAAGGCGGCTGAAATCGACTGTAGATCGCTAATCACATTGACCGCTTTTGACTTCGTACCTCGCCATCGCGGGCAAAGACCGAGACTTCACGCCGTGCCTCAAGCTGGAGCTAACTTGTGCGAGCACGCCCATAGCCCTGCGTTGCAGGGCAAACAGCGCGCCGACCACGCTGGGCGCGGCGGTCGGCCTCGGCGCGCTGGTGGGTCCTTCCCAGGCCGGCGCCCGTACGGTCGATATGGCGATCGCTCGCTACCATCATCCGATCTGCACCAAACTGGCCTCGGTGACATTTCTGACCATAGGCGTGGCGACGCTCTGGACCGGCCTGCCCGGTTCTGCCGGCCGCGGTGATTTTCTATGGCGCCCGCATCGGCTAGCATGGCCGAGTATCGTCACATGCGGCGACATGGTGTTCTGGACGATGCTTGAGCACGACGCGACCTCGCCAGCGGGCACGCCTTCGACGCCGGCCCGTAGCAGGAATGTGTTCAGCACCAGAACACTTGGGATCAGCGTTGCGGGAGCCTGCACACGTGAGTACTCCGCCTCACAAGCCTTCCGGCTGGTCCTCGAGGACGAACGACGCTGCAATCAGGTCATCGCCACTGATGCGGCCACTGCCGCCAACCATGATGGATGCGACTTTCTGAAAGGTCTTCATGTCGGCCTCTGTTATGCGCGCATCGCGCATTCTCGCCCTGAGAGAACCCAAGCGGGTATCAAGGGCTGGCGATGTCTCGACGTCATCGATCATCTTCGATCATCCTGGAGCGCAATGTGAAATCCGCTGCCCGCCGCCATGGCCGGCGGCGGGCGGCAGCTATTCGATCAGTCGTAGACCTTCACAATTTTCCGGGTGCTGGGATCGACCAGGACGGTGCGGTTGTCGACCACGACGTAGCGGTATTTGACGTTGGGAACTTCGTGCAGCTCGACCGTATCAGGCAAGGCACTGCCGACGTTCAGCTCCACGCCCGGGATCTTCACCGAAGCCAGCGGCTGCTTTTTCACGTATTCGCGGACGACCGTATCCTGCTCCGGTGTGATGACGACATCCTGAGCTGCGGCGGCGCCGACCCCAGCCAAAAGCAACAAGCCTGCAGCGGCACTTGCAAAGTGGATTTTCATGGTTTTCTCCTCGCGTAATCCGGCGACGGCACCACGCCTGTTCGCCGAGGGACCGAACTTGAGATCAGCCAGATTGTTCCTGTGACTTCAGTCCGCGGCGAACCAGACCAAAGTCGGATATCAGCTAAGACCCAAGTCCCGAGGCGGAACGTTCAAGCGGGGCAGGCGTTTCCCAAATGCAACTAAATAAAACAGGAGAGGAACACATGGCAGACGGCCCAACTGTTGTTAATTCTGGGGGTGGCGGCGGCACTGCGATTGCTGTTGTTCTTGCACTTATTGCGGTCGTAGTGTTGCTTATTTTTACCGGCGTCATCAATTTCCGCGGCGACGGCGGCAAGGATATCAACGTCAAGGTTGAAGCGCCAAAGGTGGAAGCTCCGGCTGCACCTGCAAAGCCTGCGGCACCTGCCCCAGCCCCTGCGAGTGGCGGCTGATCTGCTCGTATCCACGCCTTCAAACTGACCTATGAAAAGGAAATTCCCATGACCAGGTATTTCGTCAGCGCCGCCGGCGCCCTCGTCCTTATGGCGGGCATCGGCACCTCGTTTGCCGAGGATGTTATTGTTCTCAAGCCCGAACAACAGACGGTCGTTCGCGAATATATCCATAAGCAGAAGCTGGCCTCAGTCAGTTTGCTCGGCGTCGAACTCAACGTCGGCACGGCACTTCCCGACACTGTCGAGCTCCACGCAATCGACGTTCCGGATGTCCGCTACAAGTATACGGTTGTCGGAGATCACGCGGTTCTCGTCGATCCCGACACGCGCAAGGTCGTGCAGATCATCGAGTAACGCGCGAGCCCGCCGCTCCGATCAGGAGCGGCGGGCTTTGGCTGCGCTGTGAAGGCTCTATGGGCGGCCGTTTTCTGAACGGGAGGATGTCTGATGTTTAGCGACAAGGAAACTTGGGTCCTGGAAGCTGCCTTACTCGCGGCAATTCCAATTTGCGTAGCCGTCACCGCACTCGTGGCATTTTTGACCGCGGCCTGGATATGAACCGCTTTCTCTTTGTGATGGGCGACTTTCTATCCCGGCCACCGGGCTTCTATGTCCTTCTTGTAGCCATGCTGCTCTGTACTGCGTTGGTGCCATTCGGCCTGACGAATGTGGTCACCTACGCATTGTCGGTAGCGGCCATCGTGATCACCGGCGTTGTGCTGATCCAGGGTTACCGCGACACGGCCGCCATTCACGCCAAGCTTGATGAGATTATCGTTTCGCTGAATGAGACCAGAAACGATGTCGTCGGCTTGGAGCATGCCGAGCCGGAGGAGATTCGGGAGAAGCTCCAGACACTCGAAGAAGAAGCAATGAAAGCGGTTCGCCCGCCGCATTGACCCTCCGCTGGACAATCTGTCATCCATCAGCAAAAAAGCCCGGGAACCGGGCTTTTTTGCTTCGCGTCTAAATCATTTCGGACTTATCCGAAACGGGAATTTGGTGCCCAGAAGAGGACTCGAACCTCCACTCCTTGCGGAACACGGACCTGAACCGTGCGCGTCTACCAATTCCGCCATCTGGGCTGGTGCGGGCTCATGTAAGCGGGCAAACGATATGTGTCAACGCGCTTTTTCGAGGGCCTCTGCCTGCCGGCTTAGTTTCCCGGGGGTCAGCGCCGCCCCTCACCTGCCTGCCGGCATCCTCTCCCCGTACAGTGACGGGGAGAGGGGCGCTCTCATCGATGATTTTCGCCGGTCACCTGCGTCACAAGAAGAGCGCCGAGGCTGCGGCCAGCCCTTTCTCCCCGTCACTATACCGGGAGAACTGCCCGGCAGGGCAATGAGGGGCAGCGCCGACTTGGCGAATGCGCTGGCCGAAAACCTCACCCCTCCAGCACGTCCTTCGACGCCACGGTGGAATCGGCGTTGAGCTTGTAGATCACCGGCACGCCGGTGCCGAGCTCGAGCTTGACGATCTCCTCGCCGCTCTTGCCGTCCAGCGCCATGATCAGCGCGCGCAGCGAATTGCCATGCGCGGCGACCAGCACGGTGCCGCCTTTCAGAACATGCGACTGCATGTCGTGCAGGTAATAGGGCCAGACGCGGGCGCCGGTGTCCTTCAGGCTTTCGCCGCCGGGCGGCGGCACGTCGTAGGAGCGGCGCCAGATGTGCACCTGCTCCTCGCCCCACTTCTGGCGCGCGTCGTCCTTGTTGAGGCCGGAGAGATCGCCATAGTCGCGCTCGTTCAGCGCCTGGTCGCGGATCGTCTTCAAATCGCTCTGGCCGACCGCGTCGAGAATGTGCTGGCAGGTCTTCTGCGCCCGGATCAGCGCCGAGGTGAAGGCAATGTCGAATTTCAAGCCGCGTGCCTTGAGCTTCTGGCCGGCTTCCTTGGCCTCCTTGTGGCCCTGCTCGGTAAGGTCGACATCGCGCCAGCCGGTGAACAGGTTCTTCAGGTTCCATTCGCTCTGGCCGTGGCGCACGAGCACGAGAGTTCCCGACATGTTTGCTCCTTCAAAATTATGGATGGTTTAGCTCAAGCCGAGCACGTCCCGCATGGAATAAAGTCCGGGCTTTTTACCGCGCGCCCAGAGCGCGGCCTTGACCGCGCCGCGGGCAAAGATGGCGCGGTCCTCGGCATGGTGCGACAGCGTGATGCGCTCGCCGGTCCCGGCCAGGATGACGCTGTGGTCGCCGACCACCGAGCCACCGCGCAAGCTGGCAAAGCCGATCGTTCCTGGCTTGCGCACGCCGGTATGGCCGTCGCGTGACCGCACATCGTTGCCGGCAAGGGAAATGCCGCGTCCCGCCGCCGCCGCTTCGCCGAGCAGCAAGGCGGTGCCCGAGGGCGCGTCGACCTTGTGCTTGTGATGCATTTCGAGGATCTCGATGTCGAAATCCTCTGGACCGAGCGCGCGCGCGGCCTGCCCGACCAGCACCGCCAGAAGATTGACGCCGAGGCTCATATTGCCGGATTTGACGATCGTCGCGTGGCGCGCCGCGGCCTCGATCCTGGCGTCGTCTTCCGCCGAGCAGCCGGTGGTGCCGATGACATGGGCAATGCGTGCCTGCGCGGCATAGCCTGCGAATTCGACGGTGGCTGCCGGCATGGTGAAATCGAGCACGCCGTCGGCCTTGGCGAACACCGGCAGCGGATCGTCGCCGATCGTCACATTGATGATGCCGATGCCGGCAAGCTCGCCCGCATCCCTGCCGAGATAGGGCGATCCGGTTCGTTCGACCGCGCCGACGACGCGGGCGCCGGGGATCGAATGGATGGCGCGGATCAGCGTCTGGCCCATGCGGCCGGCCGCCCCCACCACCACCAGGCCCATTTCGCTGGATTCGCTCATGCTGTTCTCCCCACCGCCTTCTTGGCGCGGCTGCGCCGGACCGGAGTTTGGACGGGCTTCGAGTCGTCGACAAGCCCCAGTCCGTTCTTGCCTTGAATGCGGTGGAAGCGGGCGTAGACACTGTTTGGATCGGCCATCAGTGCGGCATGGGTGCCTTCCTCGACCAGGCGCCCCTCTTCAAGCACGATAATGTGGTCGGCGTTGACGACCGTCGACAGGCGATGCGCTATCACGATGGTGGTGCGCCCTTCCATCACGTGGGTCAGGGCCTCCTGGACGCGCGCCTCGGCCTCGTTGTCGAGCGCCGAGGTCGCTTCGTCGAGCAAAAGGATCGGCGCGTTGCGCACGATCGCCCGCGCAATCGAGACGCGCTGGCGCTGGCCGCCGGAAAGGGTCGAGCCGCCCTCGCCGACGGGCGTGTCGTAGCCCTGCGGCTGCTGACGGATGAACTCGTCGGCCGCCGCCAGCACCGCCGCCCGCTCGATCTCGGCGTCGGTCGCCGAAAGTCGGCCAAAACGGATGTTGTCGCGTATGCTGCCTTCGAACAGATAGGGCGCCTGCGAGACATAGGCGATCGAGCCGCGCAGCGAGTGCTTGGTGACTTTGGAAATGTCCTGGCCATCGATCTCGATCGAACCCTTGTCGACATCGTAGAAGCGCTGCAGCAGCGCCACGAGCGTCGTCTTGCCGGCACCCGAGGCCCCGACCACCGCCGTAACCTTGCCGGCCGCGGCGGTGAAACTCAGGTTCCTGATCACCGGCATGTCGGCGCTGTAGCCGAACGTCACATTGTCGAAGCGAACCTCGCCGGTGGTGATCCTGGCTTCGACCGCGTCGGGCGCATCGCCCTGTTTAGGCTCCAGGTCGAGCAGCTCGTAAATCATCCGGGCGTTGACCAGGGCACGTTCCATACCGACCTGCGTACGAGCCAGGCGCCGTGCCGGATCGTAGGCCATGATCAGCGCGGTGATGAAGGAAAACACAGCGCCTGGTGGTTGTCCGAGCACCAGCGCCCGGTAGCCGGAATAGGCAAGGACGGAGGTAATGGCGAGACCGCCCAAAATCTCGGAAATCGGCGACAGCCGCTCCGCGACCCGGGCGATCTTGTTGTTACGCTGCTCGGCCGTATCGGCCATGATGCCGATCCGGCGCGCCAGCTCGGCTTCCAGGGTGAAGGCCTTGACGATGGCGATGCCTTGCGTGGCCTCCTGTACGGACCCGTTCAGCCGCGAGTTGATCAGCACCGATTCCCGGTTGATGCGCCGCAATCGGCGGGTGATGTAGACGACGGCCCAGATCAGCGGCGGCCCGATCAGCAGCGAGCTGAGCGACAACACCGGATCCTGGTAGATCATGACGCCGACGAGGGCGATCAGCGAGACCGCGTCGCGGCTGATGGAGGTCAGCGTCAGCGACAGCAGATCGCGAACGCCGCCGACATTCTCGTTGACCTGTGCCGCCAGCCGACCGGAACGCGTATCGTTGAAGAAGTCGACGCCGAGCTTCATCAGGTGGTCGAAGCTGCGCTTCTGGTAGCGGGCGACCAGATTGTTGCCGATCTTGGCCAACGCGACCGCCTGGCCGTAACCGGCGAAGCCGCGCAGTACGGAGGCGGCCATGAACCCGGCGCAGATCCAGACGATCATGTCGCCGCGTCGTTCGTAGAAGATCTCGTTGATCATCGGGGCCATGATCCACGCCGTGAAGGCGGTGGTGGCGGAAACAATCAGCAGGCAGCCGACGGCAACGACATAGGTCCAGCGATATTCACTGCCGTTTTCGGCCAGGATGCGGCGCAGCACCGCAGTGACCTCAGCTGGCTGGACTTTCAGTTTGAGTGGACTTTGAGCGGTCAAATCGCGGGCGCTTCGTGGTTTGCTAGAGCATGATGCCGAAAAGTGTGAAGCGGTTTTCGGACGACATCATGCTCTATCTCTTTGATTTAGAGCCGGATTCAGATTTCAGGTCGATTCGATCCGAAATCATCAGGCCCTAGGGATGCCAGGCTGGAATTCGGCCCCTCTTAGCGCCCCGGCTACGGCTTGCCTATGGCGAAACTTCGTCGCGGCCCGAGGTTGGGGTCACGAAAGCGGCAGCCATTTCCAAGAAAATACCCGTTTTCGGGACGAAATGGATCATGCCCGCCAGCGCCGCCCCGCGGTCTGGACGCCGAACAGCGAAGGGTTGCGGGCATAGGCGGCAAGGCCCAGAAGTGCCGCCAGCGGGTGGGTGATGACATAGACCGGCATCGAGGCCATCAGCGCGCTGTGCGGCGCCTTGTCCTCGAAGGCGGCGCGGAAATTGCCTTCCTTCAGCGCGGGCACGATCTTTTGCGCGATGCCGCCGGTCAAGAACACGCCGCCGCGGCTCATGAACACCAGCGCGAGGTCGCCGGCGGTGCGGCCGAGGCAGGTGACGAACAGCGCCAGCGCTTCCTCGGCGACCGCATCGGTCTTGGCCAGGGCCGCCCCGGTGATTTCGGCCGGCGTGGTGAACGGCGCCGGCTTGCCGTCGGCCTTGGCGACCGCCCGGTAGACATTGACCAGACCGCGCCCGCACAGGATCTGCTCGCCCGAAATGCGGCCGTCCAGCTTTTCGATATGCGGGAACACCTCGAAATCGCGCGGCGTCCGCGGACCGATATCCATGTGGCCGCCTTCGCCAGGCACCGGTATCCAGTGGTGGAGGGCATGAACCAACCCAGCGACGCCGAGGCCGGTGCCGGGACCGAGCACGACACGCCCGGCATTCTCCTCCGGCGTGCCGCCGCCGATCTTTTCCATGTGCTCTTCGCCGAGCGCCACGACGGCCAGCGCCTGCGCCTCGAAATCGTTGAGCACGACGATGTCGCCCAGGCCCAGATTGGCAAACATCTGCTTCGGCTTCACCACCCAGGGACAATTGGTAAGCGGGATCTCGTCGCCATCGACTGGTCCGGCGATGGCCAGCACTGCCGAATTCGGCCGGATGGACGACCGGTCGAGCACCGCCGCCTGGATCGCCTCGTCTATGGTGGCGAAATTGGCGGTTTGCACGATATGCGGCTCACCGGCTTCCGAATTTGCGTCGAGCACGATCGAAAAGCGCGCATTGGTGCCGCCGATGTCGCCGATCAGCACTGGAAACCGCAACGCGGTGTCGTCGTCGCCTGACATGCTCTTGCTCGTCCCCTTTGCGGCGCCGTTGCGACCGTTTCAATCGCCCGGTTTTCAATCGCCCGGTTTTTCAATCGCCCGGTGTTCAATCGCCCGGTGTTCAATCGATTGACTAGCGCATGGCCCCGGAAAGGGAAAGCGTCAGTTCGCCATCACTGTCCGACGTTTGCCGGCGGCCGTCGCCTTGGCAGGGGAATGCCGATCTCCGGCGTGGCGGTGAAGGCGTTGGCTGCGTTTGGCAAGCCGCCCGCATTGCCCGCAATAGGCGGAGGCGCGTCGGGTTCCGGCGCCCTGGCGGCGATCGGCACGCCGCCGCCGCGATAGGTGACGGCTTCGGCCGAGTCCGCGTCGGGCTGGTCAAGCACGAACTGGCATTGTTTCGGCAGGTTCGCCATCGTCATCAGGTCGCGCGCCTTGGGCGCATCCGGGTTCTTGTTGGGGCGCCACGGCTCCTCGGTAAACCACCAGGCCAGCGGCTTGCCGCAGCCGTCATCGTCGGGCGTCGCTTCCTGTCCCTTGCAGTTGGGCGAACCCGGCTGGCAGCCGATGCGGATGTGGAAATGATAGTCATGGCCCCAGAACGGCCGGATTTTTCTCAGCCAGGTACGGTCGCCGGTGACGGTGTCGCACAGCTTCTTCTTGATCCCAGGATTGACCAGGATGCGCTCGACTTCCGGATAGCTCGCCGCGCGCTTCAACAGCTTGGTATGCATCGGCTTCCACAGCCTGTCCTTCACCAGATGCGTCTTGTCGTCGACCATCAGCGTGGCGCTGATGTTTTCGCGCTCCTGGGTGGTGAGCTTGCGGTCGGGCATTGGCGTCAGCCAGATGTCGGCGTCGAGGCCGATCTGGTGCGAGGCGTGCCCGGTCAGCATCGGCCCGCCGCGCGGCTGCGAAATGTCGCCGATCAGAAGCCCCGGCCAGCCGTCGGCGGCGGCATCGCGCGACAGTTTCTCGATCAGCGCAATCATCGTTGGATGACCCCAGCGCCGGTTGCGCGAGGGACGCATCACCTCCCAGTTCTGGCCGTCCATCGGAATGGCGACGCCGCCAGTGAAGCAGCCCTTTGAATAGAAGCCGAAGGATTGCGCCGCAGCCACCGCCGGCAGCTTCTTGGCGCCGAACAGGTCTTTTGCCCGTGGCTCGGCCGTGATTGCGCCCGCCACCAGCCCGGCCAGCGCCACGATCGCCAGCGCCGCCGTCAGGAACGGCCGTCTGCCGGTCAAGGATCGCATCGAAATCGTCATGAACCCCACTGCAAAAGTCCGCAACACAAACGAATCATATCACCCTCGGGCTCGCGTTTCGATTATCTACCTTCATCGGGCTGCGCGGCTCGCCGTCGCGCCAGCTGCCGTCGGCCCACATCCGATCGAACGCCTGGCGGTAGTCCGGATAGCGGAACCGGTAGCCCGCTGCCTTGATCGCGGCGTTGGCGACGCGCTTGTTCTCGCCATAGAAGGACCGCGCCATGGGCGAAAGTTGGGCGGTCTCGAAAGGAATCTCCGGCGGCGGCTCGACGCCCATCAGCGAAGCGGCATAGGTGACGACATCCTGCGGCGGCGCCGGCTCGTCATCGGTGATGTTGAAAATGCCGCCTCTATTGCCACCGATGAGGTGCCAGAGCGCGCCGGCGATGTCGTCGCAATGGATGCGGTTGAACACCTGGTCGGGCTTGACCAGCCGCCTGGCCGTGCCGTTTTCCAGATTGACCAGCGCGTTGCGACCCGGCCCGTAAATGCCGGAAAGCCGCAGGATGGCCACCGGCTTGCCGGTCTCGAGTCCAAGCTGCAGCCAGCCCCGCTCGGCCGCCACTCGCATCGACGAGCGTTTCGACACCGGCCGGCATTCGGCCGTTTCATCGACCCAGGCACCGTCATAATTGCCATAGACGCCGACGGTCGAGAGATAGCCGATCCAGCGAAGCGCCGGCATCGCCTCGATCGCCTTGCGCGCGGCGAGAAGCACAGGGTCGCCGGCCTCCTCCGGGGCTACGGAGATGACAAGATGGGTGGTGGTCTCCAGCGTTTCGCCGATTTCAGGTGTCAGGGCGCCGTGAAACAGCAGCGGCGCGATGCCGGCCTGACGCAATGCCTCGAATTTCTCGGCCGAGCGCGTGGTGCCGAAGATCGTAATCGCCTCCGCATTGGCCCGTGCAAAGGCTTTGCCCGAATAGCCGGCGCCGAAGATAAAAACCTGTTTTTCGCTCATGCGTGCGCCTCAATTGGCAATACGGACAGCCATTCGCCCCGCACTGTCGTGTCGGTTTCAGTGTTCGAGTAGATCGCCGCCTGCCTGTTGAATTCGGCGGCCGGCACCAGCCGCGACAGCGCCCAGATCGCCGCGCCGCGCACCAGCGGCGAGGCATCGCCAAGCAGATCGCGCACCGGGCCGGCCAGCGAAACATCGCCGGAATTGCCGGCGGCAACCAGCACATTGCGGACAAAGCGGTCGCGGCCGATGCGCTTGATCGGCGAGCCGGAGAAAAAGGTCCGGAACGCCGTGTCGTCTAGCTGCAACAGCTCGCCCAGCGGCGGCTCGCGCAGTTCGTCGCGGGCAGCAAGCTTGGCTTCCGAAGCGGCGCGGGCAAACTTGTTCCACGGGCAGGCGGCAAGGCAATCGTCGCAGCCATAGATGCGGTTGCCGATCTTTTCGCGGAATTCTTGCGGGATCGGCCCCTTGTTCTCGATGGTCAGGTAGGAGATGCAGCGCCTGGCATCGAGCCGGTAGGGCGCCGGAAAGGCATCGGTCGGGCAGGCGTCGAGGCAGGCGCGGCAGGAACCGCAATGGTCTACGTCGGTCGCATCTGGCGTGAGCTCCGCCGTGGTGAAGATGGTGCCGAGAAACAGCCAGGAGCCGTGCTCGCGGCTGACCAGATTGGTGTGCTTGCCTTGCCAGCCGAGCCCGGCGGCCTCAGCCAGCGGCTTTTCCATAACCGGGGCCGTATCGACGAAAACCTTCACGTCGCCGCCGGCCCGCGCGACGATCTTGCCGGCGATCTCCTTCAGCCGGCCCTTCATCACTTCGTGATAGTCGCGGTTTTGCGCATAGACCGAGATCGCGCCGCGATCGCGCCTTGCCTGCAGCGCACGCGGATCGTGGTCGGGGCCGTAATTCATTGCCAGCACGATGATCGAGCGCACCTCGGGCCACAGCGTCGAAGGCTCGCTGCGGCGTTGGAGCGTCTCCGCAATCCAAGCCATCGAACCGTGAAAACCATCGGCGACGAATTCTGCCAATCTGGCCGGCGCCAGCGGGATCGCGTCAGGCGTGGTGACGGCAACCGCATCGAAGCCGGCGCGCCGCGCCTCGGCGTCGATCAGCGCGCGCAGGGTTTGGCTTCTAGAAGTCGAGGTCCGCATAATGCGAAACCGGCGACAGGCCGCGAACCCGGTCGGAGAGCAGCGGCCGGAACGACGGCCGCGATTTCACCCGCGTGTACCATTCGCGCGCCGCGGCATGCTCGCGCCAATCGATCTCGCCGAGATAATCCAGCACCGACAGCGTCGCCGCTGCCGCCAGGTCGGCATAGGTGACCTTGCTGCCGGCCAGCCAATGACGGGTGCCGGCCAGCCAGTTGGTGTACTTCATGTGCTGGCGAATGTTGGCGCGCGCCGCGCGGATCGCCGCCGAATCGGGGGAACCGCCGCCCGCCGTTTCCGGCATCACCGGCTTCAGCACGCGCTCGCGCACCAGATGCCGGGTCACTTCGCTCTCGGCCTTGTTGAGATACCAGTCGGTCAGGCGGCGGATTTCGGCGCGCTGCATCGGGTCTTCCGCAAACAGGCGCTTGTCGCGCTTCAGGACACCACGTGTTTCGTCGAGATATTCAGCGATCACCATGGCGCCGACGATCGGCACGTCGCCTTCGGCCAGCAGGATAGGCAAGGTGCCGGCGGGGTTCAGCGCCAAAAACTCCTTGCGCCGCGTCCACGGTTTTTCCTCGATCAGCGCCAGCTCCTCGCCATATTCGCCGAAGGCGAGGCGCACGAAGCGGCAGGTGGCGAACATCGGGTGATGGAAAAGCGTCAGCATGATTCCGCGATATTAAGGCGCACTGGCGAATCGCCGTCCGCACCGGTAAGTCTTGGCGGCCCGTCATGCGGCCGTCACGGTGCTGCGACCTATAGGGGGACTTCCGCGCCGTGACAAGCAAGCCCTTTTGCCAGCCGTTTCCTTCCGTCCCTTGAATGCCGAGGTTGCCATGGATAGCCACACCATCGTCGAAGCCCTGCTGCTCGGCCTGCTGGAGGGGCTGACCGAGTTCATCCCGGTCTCCTCGACCGGCCATATCCTGCTCGCCGGCCATTTCCTCGGCTTCCATTCCACCGGCAAGGCGTTCGAGATCCTGATCCAGCTCGGCGCCATCCTGGCGATCCTCAGCGTCTATTTCCGCCGTCTGTGGCAGATGCTGCTCGACCTGCCGCATGATCGGCTGACGCGGCATTTCGTCATCGGCATCCTGATTGCCTTCCTGCCGGCCGCCATCATCGGCGCGCTGGCGCATGATTTCATCAAGACGGTGCTGTTCGAATCGCCAAGGCTGATCTGCATCATGCTGATCATCGGCGGCGTCGTGCTGCTGGTCGTCGACCGCATGAAGCTGCAGCCGGTCTACCGCGACGTCGAGCGCTTCCCGACAAGGCTTTATTTGCAAATCGGCCTGTTCCAGTGCCTGTCGCTGATCCCCGGGACGTCGCGCTCCGGTTCGACCATCGTCGGCGCGCTGCTGCTGGGCGTCGACAAGCGCGCGGCGGCGGAATTCTCCTTCTTCCTCGCCATACCGACCATGGTCGGCGCCTTCGCCTTCGATCTGTTCAAGAACCGCAACGTGCTGAGCAGCGCCGATCTGCCGATCATCGCCATCGGCTTCGTCGCCGCCTTCGTTACCGCGCTGATCGTCGTGCGCTTCCTGCTCGATTACGTCTCGCGCAACGGCTACTCGCTCTTCGGCTGGTGGCGCCTGGTGGTGGGCACTGTGGGGTTGGTGGCGCTGATGATCTGGGGGTGAGCTTTACCCTCCCCCCTTGTGGGGGTCCGAAGGACGGGCGAGACAGGCGGCTCGCCCCGGTCAGTCGATCCGCAAAGCGGATCGGGGTGGGGGTCGGCGCCACACCCCCGCCCCGTTTCGCCAACGACGCGTCGCTTGCTCACCGACCCTCCCCACAAGGGGGAGGGTAAAGGCCGCTAACTCCTCCCATAAAACGCGTTCTCGACATGCACAGGCCAGCGCCAGGGCAGCACCGCGATCATGTCGAAGCGCATCGACAATCTGCCATAATCCGGTTGGCGCGACAGCCAGATGTCGGCCGCGCCCTCGATGCGGCGCTCCGATTCGTGGCCAATCGCCTCCATCGCTTCCATCAGCGTGCGCCGCGCCTTGACCTCGACGAACAGCACCAGGTCGCCGCGCCTGGCGATCAGGTCGATCTCGCCGAAGCGGGTGCGATGCCGGCGGGCGAGGATGCGATAACCTTTCAGCATCAGCGCCGCCGCCGCCAGCCACTCGCCGCGATGGCCGCGCCGATAGGCTTTTTGGCGGCTGGCGGCCGGGCGCTCAGCCACCTTCGCCTTCTCCAACCGCATCCCTGAGTTCCAGCAGCCGGCGGTAGAGCGACTGCTTCTGCCCGCCTGTCATCTTCGCCGCTTCCGCCGCCGCCTTGGACGCCGGCATTTCGGCGGCCAGCGACAGCAGCAGCCTGTCGATGTCGGCGGGTTGGTCGGCCTTGATCTCGGCGGGCCCGACGCAGATGACGATTTCGCCCTTCGGCGTATCGGCCGCCGCATAATAATCGGCCAGCGCCTGCAGCGTTCCCGTCCGCATCTCTTCGAAAGTCTTGGTCAGCTCGCGGCCGATGGCGGCCTTGCGCGCGCCGCCCAACGCCTCGACCATGGCGACCAGCGTTTCGGCCAGCCGGCGTGGCGACTCGAAGAAGATCAGCGTTGCCGGCACCGCCCTGAACGTTTCCAGCTTTGTCATCCGCTGCCCTGATTTCACCGGCAGAAACCCGGCAAACAGGAAGGCGTCGGACGGCAGGCCCGACGCCGTCAGCGCCGCCAGCGGCGCCGATGGGCCGGGGATCGGCACCACGCGCAGGCCGCGCTCCAGCGCTTCGCCGACCAGCCGGTAGCCTGGGTCGGAGATCAGCGGCGTGCCGGCATCCGAAATCAGCGCCACGCTCTGCCCGGCCTCGAGTGCCGCGATCAGCTTCGGCCCGGCCTCGCCGGCGTTGTGCTCGTGATAAGCGGTGGTGCGCCGCCGGATGCCGTAGCGATCGAGCAACACGCGCGAGACGCGAGTGTCCTCGCAGGCGACGATGTCGGCGGCGGCGAGCGTCTCCAGCGCGCGCAGCGTGATGTCGGAGAGGTTGCCGATCGGCGTCGCCACCAGATACAGCGCCGGCGCCAGCGACCGGACCGCGATCTCGGTCTGCCCGATCACATAGCTGCGCTTCTCGCCGGTCACCGGGGTCTCTCCATTTCGCCCTGTTTGGCACGGCGCGCGCCGGGTTGCAAAACTCCCGAACATCGAGCCAAACCTGACGCCGATGTAACCCGGCGGCCATGTCTTTGCCACAGTGGGGAACGAAAGCGTGGCTGGCGGATTGAATACCTGAGTCTCTTGAGGAGGAGGACAGGATGGACAGCCTGGAATTGCAGGACGTTTTCGAGCCCTATTATGCCGAGCGCAAGCGCTTCACTGCGCGAAAGGGCAAGCGTGCGCTCGCCGAAAGCGACACCGGCCTGGCCAGTCGGGCGGCCACCGCCTTGCCGACGAATGTCAGGCTTTCGGACAACAAACCGGACAGCACGACGGAGCACTGACCGTACGATGCCCAATCGTTTCGATATCTTCATCACCCGTCTTGAAACGAAGAGCGCCCGCGAAGGCGCGCCGCCGCATCCGATGAACGACCAGAACAGCGTCCGCCGGGACAAGAGCGACGCCAAGCCGGCCCGAAACGGAGAGGCGCATGCCGAGAAACACCGCGGCAAGCGCCGCTTCAAGCACGACGCTTGACGAAGAGCACGTTTTTCAAAGGCGTTATCGCGCCAAATCCGCCACCACGGCATCGAGCACGATCATGCCGGCTGGCGTGGCGCGTAGCCTGGCATTGCCGATCGGCGCCACCAGCCCCTCATCCTGCAGCACGGTCAGCCGGGCGCTCGACAGGCCGCGCCCGGAAAACGCCTCGTAGCGGGAAAGGTCGATGCCTTCGGCCAACCTCAGCCCCATCAGCAGGAACTCGTCGGCCTCTTCGGAGCGCGTCAGGATCTCGCCGCCGGTGACGCCATGGCCCCTGGCCTCCACCAGATTGGCCCAGGTCTCCGGCATCCGCTCGGCGATCGTCACGGTGCGGTGGCCGTTCTCGATAAAGCGGCCATGCGCGCCCGGTCCGACGCCGACATATTCGCCATAGCGCCAATAGGTCAGATTGTGCCGGCTCTCGGCGCCCGGCCTGGCGTGGTTGGAAATCTCATAGGCCGGCAGGCCATGCGCCGCGGTGACCTCCTGAGTCAGCGCATAGAGATCGGCGGCCCGGTCATTATCGGGGATGATGAATTTCTTCGCCGCATGAAGGGCATGGAACGGCGTGCCTTCCTCGATGGTCAGCTGGTAGAGCGACAGATGGTCGGCGGCATGGCCGATCGCCTGTTCGAGCTCCGCCTGCCAGTCGTCCAGCGTCTGGCCGGGGCGGGCGTAGATCAGGTCGAAGGAGAGTCTTGGGAATATGTCCCGTGCCAGGCCAATTGCATGCAGCGCCTCCTCGACATTGTGCAGCCGGCCGAGGAAGCGCAGATCCTTGTCGTTCAGCGCCTGCACGCCGAGCGACACGCGGTTGACGCCGGCGGCGCGGTAGCCGCGAAAGCGCTCGGCCTCTACCGAAGATGGATTGGCTTCCAGCGTCACCTCGATGCCGTCGGGCACCGTCCAATTCTTCGCCACGGCGTCCAGCACCGCCGCCACCGTCTGCGGCTGCATCAGCGACGGTGTGCCGCCGCCGAGAAAGATGCTGGTCACTTCGCGCGGCCCGGTCCGCTCGCTCATGGTCTTCAGCTCGGTCTCGAAGGCGCGGGCAAAGCGCTCCTGGTCGACCGGCTGGTGACGGACATGGCTGTTGAAGTCGCAATACGGGCATTTGGCCGCGCAGAACGGCCAATGGATGTAGACGCCGAAGCCCGGGCTGCGGTCCAGCGACATTAAGCTGAGCCTAACCTGGCGCGGGCGAATTTCTGGAAGGCGCGGGCGCGGTGCGACAGCGCCGTCGGCTGGCCGGGCTTCCAGCCGTGTTTTTCCTCAGCGCTCATCTCGCCGAACGTCTTTTCGAAACCGTCCGGCAAAAACACCGGGTCGTAGCCGAAGCCGAGTTCGCCGCGCGGCGGCCACACCAGCGTTCCCTCAGCTTCGCCGCGATAATATTCAGCCTCGCCATTGGGGAAGGCCAGACAGATGACGGCGACGAACCGCCCCTTGCGCTGCGCTGGCTCGGCGGCGCCGACCTCCTGCAAGGCCACTTCGGTGCGTTGCATGGCCATCCCGAAGTCGCGGCTGCCGTCGGGAGCTTCGGCCCAATTGGCGGTGTAGACGCCGGGGGCGCCGTCGAGCGCGTCGACGCACAGGCCCGAATCGTCCGACAGCGCCGGCAGGCCGGTCGCCTTAGCCGCGGCGAAGGCCTTGATGTAGGCGTTTTCCTCGAAGGTGGTGCCGGTCTCCTCCGGTTCCGGCAGGCCGTAGTCCTTGGCCGACTTCGCCTCGAAGCCGAACGGACCCATCAAGTCGGCGAATTCGCGCAGCTTGCCTTCATTGTGGCTGGCAACGACGATCTTCTTTCCATCGAGAGAATGCATCAAAGGCCCCAGATCCTTGGCTCGGCGAATTCGATCGAATTGCCCGAGGGGTCGCGTATGTAGATCGAGCGCCCGCCCTGCGGCCATTCGAATTCGCTTTCGATGGCGATGTTTTTCGCCTCAAGTTGCGGCTTCCACTGTGCGAGTTCATCCGCACTTGCGGCAAAGCAGAGATGGCCCTCGCCGACCGCGCCATGTGGCGGCACTTTCAGCCGCGTATCGGGCGCCGGCGGGATTTTGGTGGCTTCGGCGTTGAAGATGAGCAGCACGCCCGGGCCGCAGCGGAAGAAGAGATGGCGGCCGTCGACCTTGCCGAGGAGAGGGAGGCCGAGGACGTTGGAGTAGAAGGCTTCGGCAGCGGCGAGATCCGTGACGTAAAGCGCTGACTCAAGAATAGCGGAGGGTTGCATCAGGCACCCCCCTCTGCCCTGCCGGGCATCCCCCCCGCAAGGGGGGAGATTGGCAGTTCCGCTGGCGGCGTCTCAACGTTGATGGTTGGCGAAAACGGTAGCGACCTCTGATCTCCCCCCTTGCGGGGGAGATGGCCGGCAGGCCAGAGGGGGGTGTGAAGGATCGCCGACGTCATCACGTTAAATTCAATCAAGCCACAGCCATCTGCTGCAAGCTCACCAGCCGCTGAATGCCCTTCTTGGCAAGGCCCATCAGCTCCGCGAACTGCCCTTCCGAGAAAGGCTCGCCCTCGGCGGTGCCCTGGATCTCGACGATGCCGCCCTTGCCGGTCATGACGAAATTGGCGTCGGTGCCGGCAGATGAATCCTCGATGTAGTCGAGGTCGATGACCGGCTGGCCGTCATGGATGCCGCAGGAAATTGCCGCGACATGGTCCTTCAGCACCTTGGCAACACTGGCCATCTGCCGCGCTTCCATCCAGCGCAGGCAATCGTAGAGCGCCACCCAGCCGCCGGTGATCGAGGCCGTGCGGGTGCCGCCATCGGCCTGGATGACGTCGCAGTCGACGGTGATCTGCTGTTCGCCCAGTGCCTGCAGGTCGACAACGGCGCGCAAGGAGCGGCCGATCAGCCGCTGGATTTCGAGCGTGCGGCCGCCTTGCTTGCCGGCCGAGGCTTCACGGCGCATGCGCTCGCCGGTCGAACGCGGCAGCATGCCGTATTCGGCCGTCACCCAGCCCTTGCCGGAATTGCGCATCCAGCCTGGCACCTTTTCCTCCAGGCTCGCCGTGCACAACACATGCGTGTCGCCGAATTTCACCAGGCACGAGCCTTCGGCGTGTTTGGAGACGCCGCGCTCGAAGGAGATGGCGCGCATTTCGTCGGCTTGGCGTTTGGAAGGGCGCATCGAGGCCTCTTTCTGTTCTTTTATGGTTGCGTCGGCGGCTTGTAGACGCATGCAGCCCATGGCGCAAAGGAAAAGGCCCCCATACAGACGCCGGGTTGCGCGGGGGCGATGGAAGTCTATATCCTTGAGCCGGAGGTTTTTGGCTCGAATGACCAAGGCAGTCACCGAACCCAGTTTGCTGGCGCCCGCGCTGCAATCGCTCGACATGCGTTCGCGCGACATTTTTAGGCGCATCGTCGAATCCTATTTGAAGGACGGTGAGCCTGTGGGATCGCGCAGCCTGTCGCGCATCCTGCCGTCGTCGCTGTCGCCGGCCACCATCCGCAATGTGATGAGCGACCTCGAACATCTCGGCCTGATCTATGCCCCGCACATCTCGGCCGGGCGCCTGCCGACCCAGACCGGCCTGCGCTTCTTCGTCGATGCCTTCATGGAGCTTGGCGATCTCTCCGACGAGGAACGCCGGGTCATCGAGGCGCAGGTGCGCGCCTCCGGCTCGGGCGCGACGCTGGAACACATGCTGACCGAGGCCAGCCAGATGCTGTCGGGCATGTCGCGCGGCGCCGGCCTGGTGCTCGCCACCAAGAACGAGGTGGCGCTGAAGCACATCGAGTTCATCCAACTCGAGCCGACCAAGGCGCTGGCGGTGATGGTGTCGCAGAATGGCGATGTCGAGAACCGCGTCGTCGACCTGCCGGCCGGCATCACCGTCTCGCAGCTGCACGAGGCCTCCAACTTCCTCAACGCCCATATCAGGGGCCGCACGCTCGCCGAGGCGCGCATCGAGATCGCCCGTATCAAGGACGAGACCCGGGCAGCGCTGGACACGTTGTCGCAGGACCTGGTCGAGAAAGGCCTGGCGGTGTGGGCCGGCGCCGACAGCGGCCTGCCGGCGCGCCTTATCGTGCGCGGCCGCGCCAATTTGCTCGAAAACGTCACCGCCCAGGCCGATATCGAATTGCTGCGCCATCTGTTCGAGGATCTGGAGACGCAGGACGGGCTGATCCAGCTGCTCGACCTCGCCGAGGACGGCCCCGGCGTGCGCATCTTCATCGGCTCGGAAAACAAGCTGTTCTCGCTCTCCGGCTCGTCGCTGGTCGTGGCGCCTTACCGCGACAAGGACGCCCGCGTCGTCGGCGCGCTCGGCGTCATCGGCCCGACCAGGCTGAATTATGCCCGCATCGTGCCTATGGTCGACTACACTGCGCAATTGATTACCCGGATGTTAAGATAATTCCGAAGCCGGGATCACCGTAAAGGAGGGCGCAGAATGGCGCTTGAATCGTTCAAGGCCCAGATCAGCATGCTGCTCGAAGAAATGGTCAACCAGCCGGAGGACGAGCACGAAATCCAGGAGCAGCTGCGCGAAAAACTGCGCGAAATGCGCGCCATGGGCTTGCCGCTGCCGGAAGATCTCGTCGCATTGGAAAAGCGTCTCGACGACGATCTCGACGTCGAAGAGGAAAGTTGAGCGGTTCTCTCGTCGAATCTGCGCGCGCGCACGCTTCTCTTTTGCGGCGACCGCACAATATCTCCCTTGTGCATGACGCGCCGACCGGCGCGAGTTCGAGGAGAACAGCATGATCCGGATTGCCGGCTTGGCAGGCCTTGCCCTGCTTCTGGCCACCAGCGCCTTCGCCGAGGAGGCCGATCAACCGCTGCTGACCGGCAAAGACGCTTTCGGCGACTGGACGGCCGACAAGCCAGGTGTGCGCCGGCTGATCAAGCCGGATGATCTGCAAAAGCCCAACATCACCGGATCCGCCTCCAACAGCGCCGGCCTTGGCGATCGGCCCGAGGGCGCGAAGCCCGTCCTGCTGCCTGGGTTTTCGGCCGAACTGGTTGCTTCCGGCATTTCCAATCCGCGGGTCGTGCGCGTGGCGCCGAACGGCGACCTGTTCGTCGCCGACAGTGACGCCAACCAGATCCGCGTCTATCGGCTGGCCAAGGGTAGCGCGAAGCCGGCCGAAGAGGGCATTTTTGCCGACAATCTCAACCAGCCCTATGGCATCGCCTTCTACCCGCCTGGCGACAAGCCGCAATGGGTCTACGTCGCCAACAACGACAGCGTGGTCCGCTACGCCTATCGCGACGGCGACCTTAAAGCCTCCGGCGAACCGGAGACGATTGTCTCCGACATCCCTACCGGCGGCCACTGGACCCGCGATATCGCCTTCTCGCCGGACGGGAAGACGCTGTATCTCTCGGTCGGCTCCGGATCGAACGTCGCGGAGGGCATGCAGAAGGCACCGAAGGGCGGCCTTGACGCCTGGGCAAAATCACAGCCACTCGGCGCCACCTGGGGTTCCGAGGATGGCCGTGCCGACGTGCTGGCCTTCGGCCCCGACGGCAAGAATGGCCGCATCCTCGCTACCGGCCTGCGCAATTGCTCGGGCATGACCGTGCAGCCGGCCACCGGCGCGCTGTGGTGTGTCGTCAACGAGCGCGACGGTCTCGGCGACGATGTGCCGTTCGAATATGCCACCTCAGTCAAGGACGGCGCCTTCTATGGCTGGCCCTGGTATTATATCGGCGCCAACGAGGACCCGCGTCACGAGGGCGCGCGCCCAGACCTCGCCGGCTCGGTCACCGTGCCCGACGTGCTGATGCAGGCGCATTCGGCGCCGCTCAACATCGCCTTCTATGACGGCGGCAATTTCCCGGCAGAGTACAAGGGTGACGCCTTCGTCGCCCTGCACGGCTCCTGGAACCGTGGTATGAGGACCGGCTACAAGGTGGTGCGGCTGAGATTCAGCGACGGCAAGCCGACCGGCGAGTACCAGGATTTTATCACCGGCTTCGTCCTCTCCGACGACGCCGTCTGGGGCCGGCCGGTCGGCGTCGCGGTGGCCAGGGACGGCGCGCTTATCGTCACCGAGGATGGCAACGGCACCATCTGGCGCATCACCCATGTCGATGGCCCATCCTGAGCCGGCGAACAGCGCAATCCGGCCCTAATGCACGTCCCGATGGATCACCTTGGGATAGGTATGGATCACCTCGGCCGATGAGACACGGTCGTCGAAACCGGTATCCCTGAGATTGAAGAGGCCGACCGAGCCGAAGGACTTCTTCGCCCCTTGCGCGAAGCGGCCGTCGTTGAAATCGTGTTCGTAAAGCGTCACCGTGACGTGGCCGGCATTGAGCTTCGGCACGTAAACACTGCTGATGGTGTCGTTGGCGACGCCAAGCTGGTTGACGTTGAAGCGATAGAGGTCCTGCACCATGCGCCGGGCCGCATTGCCATTGATCATCCAGTATTCGCGGCGCGAAGCGCGGTTCGGGTCGATGAGTTTGAGCGGCGCCTTGCGGCCAAGCCCGAGCCAGTGCTCGAACACCATCACATTGGCGCCCCAGGGATAGGGATAGTTGGACTTGTCGATGATGCGTGGCGGGCCATCCTCGGCAATCTCGGCGGTATCTACATAGTCCAGCCATTGCAGCTGGAACGACGCTTCCAAGTTGAGGTCGGTGTTGCGCGGATCGGCAGCGATGATGCGCCAGTCGGAGACCGGCGGATATTTGGTGTCGAGGTCGATGTAGAATTCGCCTTTGGCGGTGTCGTCGGGGTCTATCTTTTGCGGTCCGTCACGCTCCATCGCCACCAGCCGCACCTTGAAGCGGTTGTTGACGACCAGCGGATAGATCATCGGACGAACGGGGTAGGCGCCAGGGTTCCGGCTGTCGGTAAAATATCCAGTCTGCGGAACGACATCGCTATCGCCCTTGTCGAACAGGCTGAAAGCCTGACGCCCCTCGAACCACAGATACCATTCCAGCTCGTGGACATGACCGCGTGCTTCGGAATAGTTGTTGGGCATCCACTTCATGAGCTGGATGTGAAGTCTTTTGGCTAACATGGGTGCTCCTGCCGTTCGGAGCCATGCGAGATAGCCGACCGCCTTCGGGGCGTAAGTGAACCATCTCTCGCTTTCAGGCGAGGATGACCGGCTTTCATGTCCTGCTTGGCGCAATTGAATCCGTTTTGCCGTTGCAGGCTTTCATGGCATCAGAGCGGCTCAGGAGGTGCGACCGTCATGACCCTCACCGGCTTCCTTGCCTATAGTGCTGCGCTGGGCATCGCCGCCGCCATTCCCGGCCCCGGCGTCACCGCGCTTGTGGCGCGGGCGCTCGGATCCGGCTTCCGCTCGTCGCTGGCGATGTCGTTCGGCCTGATGCTCGGCGACCTCATTTATCTCACCGCGGTGGTGCTCGGCCTTGCCTTTGTCGCGCAAAGCTTCGGCATGGTGTTTCTCGTCATCAAATGGCTGGGCGTCGCCTATCTCGCCTTCCTCGGCTGGCGTTTCTGGACGGCCGGGATCAAGCCCGAGACTGTCGAGGCCAGGAAAGGCAAGGGCGGCCTGGTATCGAGCTTCCTTGCCGGCCTCACCGTCACGCTGGGCAACCCGAAGACGATGATCTTCTACCTCGCCATCACGCCGACCATCGTCGACCTGAAGACCATCACGCTCGCCGACTATGGCATCCTGGTCGCGCTCACCGTTATCGTGCTCTTCGTAGTGCTGGTGCCCTATCTGGCGCTGGCCGCCAAGGCGCGCTGGTTCCTGAAATCGCCACGAGCGCTGAAGGCGCTGAACCGCACCGCCGCCGGCTTCATGGTGGGCGCGGCCGCAGCCATTGCCGCACGTCAGTAGAGCGGTTCAGGCCCATCCATTCCGCCGATCGGTCCATCCGGAAGATGCGGCTTCGGAAGGCAAGCGTTTTCAGCAAGCGGCCCACTCGATATTTTCGGCCGGCAGCCTATCTTGCGCGGGCGAAAGCCCTATTCTGTCCGCCGACGCCAATTGCCTGATCTGATTTGGGAGCGAAACCGATGAACAAGCCTTCCGCGCGCGTGCCCGGCCGCGGCCGTGTCTACAACTCGATCACCGAGACGATCGGCGACACGCCGCTGGTGCGGCTCGACAAGTTCGCCAAGGAGAAGGGCGTCGTTGCCAACCTTCTTGCCAAGCTCGAATTCTTCAATCCGATCGCCTCGGTCAAGGACCGCATCGGCGTTTCCATGATCGAGGCGCTGGAAGCGTCGGGCCGGATCAAACCCGGCAAGACGACGCTGATCGAGCCGACCTCGGGGAATACCGGCATCGCGCTCGCCTTCGCCGCCGCCGCCAAGGGCTACAAGCTGATCCTGACCATGCCCGAAACCATGTCGGTGGAGCGCCGCAAGATGCTGGCGCTGCTCGGCGCCGAACTGGTGCTGACGGAAGGGCCGAAAGGCATGAAGGGCGCCATCGCCAAGGCCGACGAATTGGCCGCCACCCTGCCTGACGCCGTCATCCCGCAGCAGTTCGAAAACCCGGCTAATCCGGAGATCCACCGCCGCACCACCGCCGAGGAGATCTGGAACGACACCGATGGCGGGGTCGACATCTTCGTCGCCGGCATCGGTACCGGCGGCACGATCACCGGCGTCGGCCAGGTGCTGAAGCAGCGCAAGCCCTCGGTGCATGTCGTCGCCGTCGAGCCGGAGGCCTCGCCGGTGCTGTCGGGCGGCCAGCCCGGCCCGCACAAGATCCAGGGCATCGGCGCCGGCTTTGCGCCCAAGATCCTCGACACCTCGATCTATGACGAGATCGTCAAGGTCTCCAACGAGGATTCGGTCGCCAACGCCCGCCTCGTCGCCCGCCTTGAAGGCGTGCCGGTCGGCATCTCGTCGGGCGCTGCCCTGCAGGCCGCCATCGCCGTCGGGTCGCGGCCGGAGAACAAGGGCAAGAACCTGGTGGTGATCATCCCGTCCTTCGCCGAGCGCTATCTGTCGACGATCCTGTTCGACGGGCTGGGGGCTTAACGTCTTAACTGGATAGGCGGCGATCCTTCGCACCCCCCTCTGCCCTGCCGGGCATCGGGGGTGCTGTCCCTCCGACATCGGAAGTCTCATGGCTGGACCGCAGAAAACCCGGCCGTGGCGTCCGCCACCGGCTTGAGCGGGAGGCGGCTTCAGGGTCAAATCGCCCCGGCCTGCTTCGCGCGGGCAGGGGGAGAATCACATGTACAAGCTTTACACGCGCCCAGGCAGCGGCGGTTTTGTCGTCGAGGCCGCATTGGCGCTGGCAAACGCGCAATTCGACCAGATCGATGTGCCGAAGAAGGATCCGCCGGACCCGGCTTTCCTCGACATCAGCCCGTTGAACCAGGTTCCGGTGCTGACCTTGCCCAACGGTCAATCGATAACCGAATCGGCGGCGATCTGCATCCTGCTTGCCGAGCGCCATCCGGAGGCGGGTCTGGCGCCGGCCGCCGGATCGCCGGATCGCGCCGGTTTCCTGCGCTGGATGGCGTTCATGTCATCGGTGCTCTACCCCGCCATCCTGCGCCTCTACTATGCCCATCGCTACACCACCGATGCCGACGGCAAGAAAGCCGTCAAGCAGGCAGCCATTGCCGAGATGGACCGCGGCTTCGCCATTGTCGATGCAGCCCTCGAGGGGCGCGGCTGGCTGGTCGGCGACGCGATGTCGCTGGCCGACATCTACCTCGTCATGCTGGTGGCCTGGCACCCCGATATGGACAAGGCGCGAGCCGACTGGCCGAACATCGAACGCTTATGGTCGGCGCTGCGCGCGCATCCGCTGATGAAACGGCTCAACACCACGCATGAAATGTGGCCGGCCTGAACGGACGCTTCAATTTCGCAGGATCGCCCGTTTCGCCTGCAGGAAGCGGCGCACGGCGGGGTCGCGTTCAAGGCCGATCGCCCGGTCATAGGCTTCGACCGCTTGCGCCGCATTGCCGAGCCTGGCCAGCAGGCCGGCGCGAGCGGCCCAATAGGGCTGATAGTCGTTGAGCCGCTTGTCGTCGCCCAGCACGTAGAGCGCCGCCAGTCCTGCCGCCGCCCCTTCGGCCTCGGCAATCGCCACGGCGCGGTTGATCGAAATCACCGGCGAGCCTGATATCGCCGACAGCGCATCGTAGAAGTTACGGATCGCCGCCCAATCGGTTTGGCCGGTCCGTCGCCGCGTCGCATGCACCGATTGTACCGCCGCTTCGAGCTGGTAGCGGCCGATGACGCCCATGGTGGCGGCGTGGCCCAGCAGCGCCTCGGCTTCGTCGATCAGCGCGTGATCCCAAAGACGGCAATCCTGGCCGGCGAGCGGCACATAATCTCCAGCCGCATCGCGCCGCGCCGGGCGGCGCGCCTCGGCAAACAGCATCAGCGCCAGCAGGCCGAGCGCTTCCGGTTCGTCCGGCATCAGCGATGCCACCAGCCGCCCGAGCCAGATGCCTTCGGTCGCCAGATTGCGCGCTCTCGTCTCGGTCCCTGCCGGGTCGGTCCAGCCTTCGGCGAAAGCCGCGTAGATCGCTTCCAGCACCGTTCCCAGCCGCTCGCCGAGTTCGGCGCGATCCGGCACGCGGAACGGAATGCCGATCTCGCGGATGCGGCTCTTGGCGCGCACCAGACGCTGGCCCATCGTCGCCGGCGAAACCAGGAAGGCCGAGGCGATCGTCGCCGCGTCGAAACCCAGAATGGTCTGCAGGATCAGCGGCGCCCGCACGCTGGCTTCGATCGCCGGATGCGCACATGCAAACATCAGCCTGAGACGTTCGTCGGGAAGGTCTTCGTCTTCCATGCTCGCCTCCATCTCCTCGGCCATCAGCTTGAGATGGTCGCGGCTCGCCTCGCTGGTCAGCCGACGGCGCACCGCGTCGACGCGCCGCCGGCGCGCCACGGCCAGCAGCCATGCTTCCGGCTTGTCGGGCACGCCGGTCTGTGGCCAGCGCTCCAGCGCCGCGGCGAAGGCCTCGGCCAGCGCGTCCTCGGCGCCGGCCACGTCGCGGGTGCGCGCCGCTAGCCAGGCGACCAGCTTGCCGTAACTCTGCCGGGCGGCCGCTTCGGCCGCCGCCCGCGCGATCTCCGGGCGATTGTCCATCACGGTTTCATTTCTTGGGCATGTAGTCGGCCATTTCCCAGATCGGCCGCAACTCGACCGTGCCGGCGCTCGCCGCCGGACAGCGCGCCGCCCACTCGATGGCGGTATCGATATCGGCCGCCTCGATCATGTAGAAGCCGGCAAGCTGCTCCTTGGTGTCGGCATAGGGGCCGTCGATCACGTTGGTCTTGCCGTCTGTGATCCGCACCGAGGTGGTCGCCTGGGTCGGGCGCAACCGTTCGCCGGCGAGCCATGCGCCGGATTTCTTCAACGCTTCGGTATAGGCGGCATATGCTGCGCTCATCTGCTGAGCCTTCTCGATTGGCGTGTTCGCCTGCGCGGCTTCGTCGCTGTTGATCAAAAGCATGTATCGCATGGGTCTTCTCCCGTGGTTTCGCAGGCCGCGTCCTAGCGGGGCCAGACGTATGTCGCGCGGCGGCGGCCGATTTCGACAGGCTTCAGAAAAAACTTTCGCCTCCGCCAGGAGATTTCGCAAGGACCAGATGTTTCTTCGTCTGCTGGCGGATGACCGGCAGCGGACTGGCCGTGGCTCCGCACAGCACTATCCTCTGTCGTTGGCGGGCACGTCACACGAGGCGTGGGAGAAGAGAATGGAACTCGTGACCCACAAGAAATTCAAGAACGGCCGGTTGATGCCATGGGGCAAAGGCACGGTCGTCAGCGGTGCGAAAGGCACCGTCTATCTCTGCGGCAACACCGCGACATCGGCTGACTACGATCCGGCCGGCAAGAAGGGTGGCGGCTTCGCCGGCGATGCCGCGGCGCAGTGGCGGGAAGTTCTCGGCAACATCAAATCGGATCTGGAAGAACTTGGCAGCGGGCTCGACCATCTCATCAGGCTGACCTTTTTCGTCAAAGGGCCATTTCCCGACGGCGGCGTCCTCAGCTCGCCTAATTTTCGTCTCGACGTGCTGGACGCGTTTTTCGCCGAGCATTGTCCGAAGCATTGCAGCGACAACAATCCGCCGCCTTCGGAGGTAATCGGCGTCGCAGCGCTTGCCCAGGCAGACATCGTCATCGAGATCGTCGCCGTCGCGGCGCTGCCGGACTGAGGCGCGAACGAACAGGCCGGCCTTGCGCGACGTCGCCGTTGCGATCGAAGCGCGTCGGCACGAGCGGCGGCGCCGCGCCGGTGCGGGTTTTGCACCAGGCCTCGGCTTTGGCCAGTGAGCGCCCGGCGACGAGCAGGATCAGGCGTGGCTCGCTCTCCAGCAATTGCACGATGCGGCCGCCGAAAATGCCATAGCCGCCAACGACCAGAAGCCTCATCTCGCCGCTCTTTTTGCGTATGTCGTTTTCCCAGACCGAGGTCACTTTTGGGTGACATGCGATTAGCCGATCATGCGCGCACGTATCGCGGCGGACAGGATCTCGCAACTATCCTTGCGGCCGAACATGGCGTAGCGGTTTTTGGCGATGCGTTCGTAGAGCCAGTCACGCAAGGGGCGCGGGATGAGCAGCAGCGCTTTCGCCGCCCGCCACGGCCAGCCCAGTTCGGCCATCACCGCGATGAAACTGTCCAGCCGCATGAAGGGAGCGCCGCCGACAAGGACCAGATTGGTCTCGTAGCTGTCGGTGCGCAGCCCGTATCTCTGGAACAGCTCCTCGCCGAAGGGCGACTGCGCCGTGGCGAAGCGGAAGCGGTTTTTGCGGTCGAGCCCGACCACCGTGCGTACGAAGCCCGAGCACAGCACGCAGACGCCGTCGAAAACGATCAATGGCTGGCTGGCATCGAAGGGTTCAGGAGAAGAAGTCACGGGACGTCCGGCAGCTTGTGTCTTCAGACACTAAGCCCGCCGGCAGCGGGATCAAAGCCGCGGCGTTGTCGCACGGCTTCTCGCGGCCAGCGCGGGGCGCTCGGCGCGATAGGTGGTTGCGCGGGGATCGGCCTCCGGTCTGCAGATCCGGCTGTCGTGACGCGTTTCGAATGTCATGATCAATGCGCGCCGAGCGAGCTGCCGCGACGGGCGCAGGCCGGACCCGGGCCGCGCATGTAGTAGCGCTCCGGCCGATAGGTCGGCGCGATGAACTCGCGGATGGCGGCGGCATAGCCGGCGATGTGGCCCCAGAATTTCATTTTACTCAAGTCCCTGTCCCGATTTTCGGATGTCCCGTCCGATTGCGGGGATCATAGCGTCGAGGCGTGAATAGTCGGTGAACACGATGTTAATCTTTGGTCGAAAACCCCATGCTTCGTGGCCGGAATGCGGCTGTTTGGGGGTCTTTCGGTGTGGTTCGTCGCCATTTCCGGCATTGTGACTTTTGCATCACATATGTTTCGTCTGGATGTCGCTTGAGCGCGGTTCTGTTTCAGATTTGGCGAGCCTCTCGAAATTTCCATGCTCGCTGCCGAAATGCCCCTGGTTGCGCGCCCGGAACCGGAACGGGCCTTGCCCGTTCTCGCTTTAACCGCATCGCGCAGGAGTTCGCCATGGCACCTCGCCCCGCCTGGAAGGGCTATCTGAAACTGTCGCTGGTCACCTGCGCTGTCGAACTGACCAACGTCGTCACCCACGCCGAAAAAGTTTCGTTCCGGGTGCTCAACCGCAAGACCGGCAACACGGTCAAGCGCATCTATGTCGATTCTGAAACCGGCAAGCCGCTGGGCGATGGCGACGAGATCAGGGGCTATGAGGTGAGCCCCGGTGAGTTCGTCCATATCGAGGACGAAGAGATCGAAGCGGTGCAGATCGAGTCCTCGCACACGATGGCGCTGGACGGCTTCGTCGACAAAGCCTCGATAGAGCAGATCTATCTCGACACGCCCTATTATGTCACGCCCGCCGACAAGGTGTCGGAGGAGGCCTTTGCCGTCATCCGCGATGCCATGGCGGACAAGAAGATGGCCGGGCTGGCGCGCGTCGTGCTCTATAGCCGCGAGCGGCCCGTGGTCATCGAGCCGCGCGGCAAAGGCATGGTGCTGACCACCTTGCGCTACGGCAACACGGTGCGGGAGCCGGAGAGCATCTTCGGCGACATCAAGGCGGTGAAGACCGACCAGGAGATGACCGATATGGCCGAACGCATCATCGACAAGAAGAAGGGGAAGTTCGATCCGTCGACATTCGAGGACAAGTTTGAGGACGCGCTGCTCGAACTGATCCGCGCCAAGAAGGCCGGAAAGAAGGCTCCGAAAGCGCAGGCCGCGCCCAAGCCGTCCAATGTCGTCAATCTGTTCGACGCGCTGAAGAAGAGCCTGTCCGATGGCGGCCAGGCGGAAGTCTCGGCGAAGAAGGCCAAGCCGGCGGCAAAAAGCGGCAAGGCGAAAGCTTCTGCGCCCAAGCGCAAGTCGGCTTGAGGGTCGGCGCCGTGGCCAGCCTCGAACAATATCAGTCCAAGCGCGATTTCAAGAAGACGGCCGAGCCGGGGGGCAAGGTCGCGCGCGGCAAGCAGCCCGGCGGCATCTTCGTCGTCCAGAAGCACGACGCGACCAGGCTGCACTATGATTTCCGCCTCGAGCATGAGGGCGTGTTGTGGAGCTGGGCGGTGACGCGAGGCCCGAGCCTCGACCCGCACGAAAAGCGGCTGGCCGTGCATGTCGAGGACCACCCGATCGACTATGCCGGCTTCGAGGGCACCATTCCCAAGGGCGAGTATGGCGGCGGCACCGTCATCGTCTGGGACGAAGGCACATGGACGCCAGAGATCGACCCCGCCAAGGCGATGAAGAAGGGCCATATCGACTTCGAACTCAACGGCCAGAAGCTGAATGGGCGGTGGCATCTGGTCAGGTTAAGACCCCGCCCTGGCGAAAAGCGCGACAACTGGCTGCTGATCAAATCCGACGATGCCGCCGCCCGCCCCGGCGAGGATATCCTGAAGGACGCACCGAAATCGGTGAAGTCCGGCCTGACCATCGAAGAGGTCGCGGAAGGCAAGACCGCCGACGGCAAGAAGCCGAAGGTCTGGCACTCCAACAAGCCTGCGGCATCCAGCAAGGCGAAAGCCGGCAAGCGCCTCGACTTCGTCGAGCCGCAACTGGCGACGCTGGAGCGCGAGGCGCCGCCCGGCGAGGACTGGCTGCATGAGGTCAAATTCGACGGCTACCGCATGCAGGCGCAGATCGCCGGCACGGAGGTGCGGCTGCTGACCCGCACCGGCCTCGACTGGACGGAGAAATTCGGCCCTGAGATCGTCGCGGAACTGGCCCAGCTGAAATGCAGCGACGCCATCATCGACGGCGAGATCGTCGTGCTCGCCGACAGCGGCGTTTCGTCTTTCTCGCTGCTTCAGCAGGATCTCTCCGCCAATCGAACCGACCGCTTCACCTACTATGTGTTCGACCTTATGCGGCTTGACGGCAACGATTTGCGCCGCGAGCCGCTGGTCGAGCGCAAGCAGGCGCTGCAGGAGCTGCTCGGCGAGACGGCCGAAAATGCCCCCGTCCGCTTCAGCGACCATTTCGCCGAGCCCGGCAAGATCATGCTGCAGCACGCCTGCCGCATGGGCCTTGAAGGCATCGTCTCCAAGCGCGCCGATGCGCCCTACCGCAGCGGCCGTGGCCCAAGCTGGGTGAAGTCGAAATGCACGGCCCGCCAGGAATTCGTCATCGGCGGGTATCTGCCCTCGGACAAGACCGGCCGCGGCCTGCGTTCGCTGCTGGTCGGCTACCACGAGGGCGGCAAGCTCCACTATGCCGGCCGCGTCGGCACGGGCTTCACAGCCAGGAGCGCCACCGATTTGAAGAAAAAACTCGATGCGCTGAAGGCAGACGCCTCGCCGTTTGCCGCCGCGGTGCCAAAGGGCAAGGGTTTGGTCTGGGTCAGGCCCGAACTTGTCGGCGAAGTGGAGTTCCGCAGCTGGACCTCGGACCGTATAATACGCCACGCGTCGTTCCAGGGACTGCGCGAGGACAAGCCGGCGGAGGAAGTCGTGCAGGAAAAGCCATCGAAGGCGGCAAACAAGGCAAAGCCGGCGGCAGGCGGCGCCGGCAAGGCCGCCGGGGCTAAGGCGCCCGCGACGATCACGACCAGCGTAAAACTATCCCATCCTGACAAGCTGCTGTGGCCCGAGGAAAAAATATCCAAGCAGGACTTGCTCGAACACTACGCGCTGGTCTGGCCGCGCATGGAGCAGTTCATCGTCAACCGGCCGCTCAGCCTGGTCAGGGCGCCGGATGGCATCGGCGGTCCGCGCTTCTTCCAGAAACATGCTTCGGCCGGCATGAGCGACAAGATTGCCCGCATGAAGGACCCGACCGATGGCGAGGAAATCCTGTTCATCCGCGATTTCGACGGCCTTGCCGCTCTGGTCCAGTACGGCGTGGTCGAGGTCCACATCTGGGGCTGCAAGATCGATGAGCTGGAAAAGCCGGATCAGATCATCTTCGATCTCGATCCCGACGAAGGCGTCGACGTCAAGGCGGTGCGCGAGGCCGCGCTCGACATCAGAGGCAAGCTCGACGATCTGTCGCTGCCGAATTTCGTCAAGCCGTCAGGCGGCAAGGGCTATCACGTGCTGGTGCCGCTGAAGCCGTCGGCGGATTGGGAGGCGGTCAAAACCTTCTCGCATGATTTCGCCAAGGCGCTGGAGCAGGCCGCGCCCGACCGCTACACGGCGACGCTGTCGAAAAAGGCGCGCACCGGAAAAATCTTCGTCGACTATCTGCGCAATGGCAGGGGCTCGACCACCGTCGCGCCCTACTCTTCCCGCGCCAAGAAGGGCGCGACGGTCTCGGTACCGGTGACGTGGGCGGAGGTTGAGAAGGGGCTAGCGCCGAATTCCTTCCCGATCGGCGACAAGACGACGCTGAAGGAATTGGAGAAGGCCGATCCGTGGGCGGATTTCTTCGAGCAGGCGAAGGTGCTGAAGCGGGGGTGAGCGTCGCGCGCCTCACCTGCTACGCAAGCGTTCCGTCACACCCCCCTCTGTCCTCAAGGGGGGAGATTGGCAGCTTCGAGGCGCAGCTCACCTTTACGATGTTCGAGATTGGCGAAAGCTGTTGAGCGCGTAATCTCCCCCCTTGAGGGGGAGATGGCCGGCAGGCCAGAGGGGGGGTGCTGTTCCCGCCAGCGTCGCCCAATTAGCGCTGCCGAACCTCTACGCCAAAAACACCCGCTCGAACGCCTGCTTCCCCGGCGGTGAAAACACCACCGCGCGGCTGTCCTTCTCCCGCCTTGCCCATTTCTCCGCCAGGATCTTGTCCAGAATAGCCGCGCCCAGCGTTCCCGCAAGGTGCGAGCGGCGCACGCTCCAGTCGAGGCAGGCGCGGCAGACCGGCCGGCGCGGCTTGGCGCCGACGTCGATGCCGATGGCCGAAAAATGCGAGGCTGCTGCTGGCCCCAGCCTCATCTCATTGTCGTCGCGCAACAGGATGCCGCGCGCGACGAGGCGGTCGAGCATCGCCACCGCATGTTCGCCGGCGAGGTGGTCGTAGCAGACACGGGCGACGCGCATGGCGCCGTCGCGCGGGCCGGGCCGCACCCGCTTGGGGCCGACCGCTTCGGCCACCCCGGTGATCGCCTCGATCATGCCGGCCACCTGCGGCCCTGCGAGGCCGTAATAGCGATGCCGTCCCTGGCTGGCCAAAGTTAAAAGCCCGCCCTCCATCAGTTTCGACAGATGCGAGGACGCGGTGGGCAGCGACACGCCGGCCTCCAGCGCCAGTTCGCTGGCCGTCAAAGCCGTGCCGCCCATCAGCGCATTCAGCATGTTTGCCCGCGCCGGATCGCCGACCAGGCTGGCGATGCGGGCAATGTCGGGTCCTTCACGCATAGTTAGGTCTCCATCGAAGCATTCTCGTCAGATAAGCATTATTGTCGGGCGGGATCAAGGAGAACGCCGATGCCAACCGCTTCCGCCCCACTCGCCAGCCGCCGGCCTTTTCCATTCGTCACCTGGCTGCAACGGCGGCTGCTCGCCCGCTGGTACGACCGCCACCTGCAGCGGCTCGGCCTCGCGGAGATCGACGACCATCTGCTGCGCGATCTCGGCCTGACCCGTGAGGATGTGCGCCGCGAATGCGCAAAATCCTTCTGGCAGGCCTGACAGCCAGCGCTTTTGCTTAGCAGACCCTGCGGCACAACGTTTCGACGCCGCTCGAACTATCCACGCGAAACCCAAGGAGATCACGATGACCATCACTTGCTTCATCCGCTATGAGATCGACCCGTTCGGCAAGCCGGCCTTCGAGCAATATGCCAAGGCCTGGGGCCAGGCGATCCCGCGCTGCGGCGCCGATCTGATCGGCTACTACGCCCCGCATGAGGGCTCGGCCACCACCGCCTACGCCGCCTACAACATCGACAGCCTCGCCGCCTACGAAGCATATCGCGCCCGTCTCGCCGCGGATCCGGCGGGCAAGGCCAATTACGAATTCGCCCGCCGCGAAAAGTTCATCTTGAAAGAGGACCGCATCTTCCTGAAGCTGGTGTCGGGGCCGCATGGACCGCGGCAGCTGTTCCAGACCGCGGTCAAGGAGGAGATATGATCGCTGTCATCTTCGAGGTGCAACCGGCTGAGGGAAAGCGCGATGCCTATCTCGGCATCGCTGCCGAACTGCGGCCGCTGCTCGACGGCATAGACGGTTTCATCTCGATCGAGCGCTTCCAGAGCCTGGGCGATCCCAACCGGGTCCTGTCACTGTCCTTCTGGCGCGATGAGGAAGCGGTGAAAGCCTGGCGCAACACGGAAGAGCACCGGCAGGCGCAAAAGGCCGGCCGTGGCGGAATCTTTGCCGGCTACCGGCTGCGCATTGCGCATGTGCTGCGGGACTATGGGCTGACGGAGAGGGATGAAGCGCCGGCCGACAGCCGGGCGGTGAATGGGTGACTAGCTATCGGCGTCGCGCCAGGCCCCCTCATCCGGCCGCTTCGCGGCCACCTTCTCCCCGCTGGGGAGAAGAGACTGGCGCAGGCGTCGAAAATCTCCTCTCCCCTCGGGGAGAGGTCAGCCGAGCGAAGCGGAGGCTGGGTGAGGGGGCGCTTGGCGCTCATGCATTCCCGATCAGCACCCCGGCCGCAAACACCAGCGCCCCGCCCAGCACCACCTGAAACGCCGCGCGCAGGAACGGGGTCTGCATGTAGCGGTTCTGGACGAAGGCGATTGCCCACAGTTCGAAGAACACCACCACGGCCGCCACCGCCGTCGCCGTCCAGAAATGCGGGATGATGTAAGGCAGCGCGTGGCCCAGCCCACCCAGCGTCGTCATGATGCCGACGGTGAGGCCGCGCTTGATCGGCGAGCCACGCCCTGACAATTTGCCGTCGTCCGAAGCGACTTCGGTAAAGCCCATCGAGATGCCGGCGCCGATCGAGGCGGCGAGGCCGACCAGCAGCGTCTGCCAGGTGTCGTGCGTGGCAAACGCTGCGGCAAAGATCGGCGCCAGCGTCGACACCGAGCCGTCCATCAGCCCGGCAAGCCCGGGCTGCACATAGGTCAGGATGAACTGGCGTTGCTCGGCGCTGGCTTCCTCGTCCTTCACCTCGCCCGGCACAAGTTTCTGCTCCAGCCGATGCGCCGAATTCTCATGGCTTTGCTCGGCCGCGGCCAGGTCGCCGAGCAGTTTCCGGGTCGAGGCATCGCCGGTGCGCTTGGCCGCCTCGACATAGAAGCGATAGGCCTGCCGCTCCATCTCTTCGGCTTGGCGCCGCACATGCTCGATGCCGAGCGGCCGCACCAGCCAATCGGGCTTGCGCTCGTAATAGCCTTTCACGTGCTCGCGGCGCAGCAACGGAATGCGCTCGCCGAAACGCTTGCGGTAGAGCTCGATCAGCGAATCGCGATGGCCGTCTTCCTCCGCCGCCATCGCCTCGAACACTTTCGCCGATTGCGGAAAACTGTCCGCCAGCCCGTCGGCATAGGCGCGGTAGATGCGCCCGTCATCCTCTTCGGATGAAATTGCCAGGGCCAGGATCTCCTGTTCCGACAGCGTTTCGAAAGGACGGCGGCCGAAACCGAAGACACGGGAAAGCATGAGAAATTCACCCCAGTTTAGAACAATTCTAAACTAGGCGCTGCAATCTCCGCGGTCAATCACCGGTCAAGAAATGTTGAAGCGCCGGATTGCAACGCGCCCTTCATTATCGGCAAATGTTCACCTATATTGTCGCGACACGCAAGCGAAAGGCATGAGCAAGATGACGGCAAAGCCGCACGACCACTTCGATCCGAAACCCGTCCTCGATCTGATCGCCAGCATCGAGGCCGATTTGCAACGGCTGAAAGGCCTGGTCGAACAGCAGGTCGAAAAATTCGACCCCGCCAATCCGCACAACAAGGCGCCCGACGGCAAGCTGACCGAGGAGGGCGTCGAATGCTGCTACCGCCTGTTCGACGAAGGCAAGTCGCGCTATTCGGTCGCCCAGCAGATGAAGATCTCGTTTGCCGCCGCGACGCACCGGTTCAATTCCTGGCGCAAGGCGGGCGGGCCGAAGCGGCAGAGGGCGTTGCTGGGATAATTGGCGAAAGCCAAGGCGAAACCCGATCTCCCCCCTCGTGGGGGAGATGGCCGGCAGACCAGAGGGGGGGCACTGTCCCGCCGACCTTTCCCTGCCTAAAGCCCAGCGCCGGCACCGTTCAGGATGCGCCTCCAAGCCCAGCCGCAATCACAATATGCTGGCAGACATTGTCGACGTCGCGGATGACGTCGTCATTCCAGAACCGCAGGACGGTCCAGCCATCTTGTCCGAGGTGCGATGTCCGCGTTTCATCCCCGGCAGCCGCGCCGGCGTTCGTATGCTGGGAGCCATCGACTTCGATGACCAGCTTCTTCCCCGGGCAAGCGAAATCGACGATGTAGGCGGCAATCGGAAATTGTCGCCGGAAGCCAAGCCCCATCAGCCGGTGGGCACGAAGTTCGTTCCAGAGCTTGAGTTCGGCTGGCGTCAGGACTTTGCGCATCGATCTGGCGTTTGCGCGATGTCGAGGCGGTAGAGGCGTGTGCGGCATTACGATGCTCGGTGGTTGCCGAGGCTTGCGCTCTATGGCGCCCCCCTCTGTCCTGCCGGACATCTCCCCCACTTGGGGGGAGATTGGCTGTACTTCCTACGGCGTCAGTTCAATTTCCTCCGTCTCGCCGCCATTGCAGGTGTAGCAGCAATCCTCGCATCTTTCCTTGTTGTTGGGGCCGACGCCCCAATAGGTTCCCTCGTCGCCGTCGACCCAGGCGCCGTAGCAGATGGACTCGCCTTCGTCGCAGGACACCGGGATCTGCTTGGTCTCGCCATCGTCGAGATAGAAATCCTTGTCATTGCCCGGCCAGACATAGTCGCGGTCCTGGCTGTAGAGCTCGAGGCGCATGGCGTTGGGATGGCTGTTCTTGACGGCAAAGGTGATGTCGGCGGCGTGCGCGGCCGGCGCAAACAGCGCGGCAAGCGAGAGCGCGACGACGACGCGGCGCGTGATGGTGAAAGACATTGAAACCCCCGAGGCAAATCGGCCCCCCGGCCGAGGGAATCAGCATCGCATGATGGCGGCGGAGATTGAAGGGCGGGGCGTGACTGATTTTGGGGGGATTGGGAGAGGTTGGCGGAACTGCTGATCTCCCCCCTCGTGGGGGAGATGCCTGGCAAGGCAGAGGGGGGCGCTGTCCCGCCGACCTCTCATTCCTGCAGCCACGTCATTCAATTTTAGGCTTGCTGATCCATACGCTGGCGATCCTTCGCGCCCCCCTCTGTCCTGCCGGACATCTCCCCCACGAGGGGGGAGATCAGCAGCTTCGGCGCCCCGCCCCTCACTCCACCAGATCGATCGTCTCCGTCGTCTTCTCCACGCAGATGAAACAGCACGTGTCACACGGCTGGTCATTATCCGGCCCGACACCGGCAGAGACCGCATCGTTGCCATTCACCCAGGCGCCGTAGCAGATGTTCTCGCCTTGATTGCACGAGATCGGCACCGATTTCTGCGAGTTCGGCTCGATCAGAAACACCTGGTCGCCGCCCGGCCACGACATCTTGCGGTCGCGGCTGAACAGCTCCACCGCCACCGCCTGCTTGCGCAGGTTCTTGACGAAGAACGCCATATCGGCGGCGTGGGTTGGGGTGGCGAGGAGAAGGGCGGCAAGGGTGAGGCGGAGCATGGCGGGGGTATCCGAATCGGAGATCGGAGGGTCGCATGGTTCGGGGGAAAAGGAAAAGTCAGTGCAACACCTTCAGAAGCACTGAAGGCAGCGGATTGCCGCCTTCAGTGCTTTGCCAGGATGCTGCGATCAAGAAGGGCTCGATGGCCGGAAGAGTTCTCGGGAATGGCTGTGCCCTGTCTGCGAAGTCTTTTCTTCCCCTCAACCGGTCGCTCTAGGAAGGCTGTCAGCGATTGTTGCAGAACCTCAAGGTCTTTCGTCTCACATTGCCATACGACAAGAACGTCCCAGCCTTGAGCTTCCAAAGCTGCCCGCATTTTTTCATCGCGAGCTACATTTCTCACAAATTTTTCCTGCCAAAAATCCTGATTTGTTTTCGGCAGTGTCGCTTTTCTGCAGCCTACATGCCTGTGCCAAAAACAGCCGTGAATGAAGATTATTTTTCTTCGGGACGCCAGGACCAGATCTGGCCTTCCGGGCATCTTTGGATGATGTAGGCGGTACCTGTATCCCAACCGGTGCAAGACGCGTCTAACAATCATTTCCGGAATGGTGTCTTTCCCGCGAACCCTCGACATCAACCAAGATCTACGACTAGGGCTCAGCCTGTCCAACGCTATTCCGCCGCGATTGGCATTGCGTGAACTCTTGAATACATCAGGCTGAGCAGCGCCCTTGATACAAATGGAGAAACGCTGTTTCCGATCATTCTGAAACTGTGCCAGGCAGTAGGGTGGAATTTGAACCAATCGGGGAAGCCTTGAAGCCTTGCGGCCTCCCTGACTGTTATAACTCTGGGTTCGGCTGGATGCAAAGGTCTGACAGCTTGATATGAGCCCTTATCTGGGCCCGTTCCGGCTCGTATAGTTGGGGCCTGCCCTAACCACGCCAGGCGAGGATAACGTCCGACAGGGTCGGTCGCGCCCTGCGCAACGTTGGCAAACCGCGCAGATATCTTTGGGTCGTGACCAATCTTGCGATGGCTGGTGGTGCGATCTCCCTCGCCACGCATCTGTGCCGCGTATTCCGAAATCCCGTCACTCTCGCCGTATGCCCACTGGTCGAAGCCGTCGACGAGCCCAGCACTAGTTGCATAGGCTAAGTCGGAAATTGCATCCTTTACTGTTGAGGGTGGCAAGTGCGAATTGATGATCACATCCGCATTGATCGGATCTACCGAACCTTTGTCGTAACCAATTACGAATATTCGTATCCTGCGAGTCGCGGCCCCATGGTTAGCAGCGTCAATTATCAGAGGCCCAACTACGTCATAGTGAGAGGATACTCTTTCGAGGCAGGCGTCCAACAGGGGCCGGTTCTTGGGAAACAACAGACCTCGGACGTTTTCCATAACGAAGAAGCGCGGCCGCGCCTCCATCACTATCCGGAAGAATGCGGAAAGAAGCTCACGCCGAGGATCTTCTGGGTCTAGCCGGCCGATTGAGCTAAAACCTTGGCAGGGAGGCCCTCCAACGATCCCATCGATAGGCTGCCCGCCTGCTGCCTCGATCAGTTCGCCGCCGCTCATCGATTGAAGGTTGCTAAGAAGAAGTTTTCCACCGGCAAAATTTAGGCTGTGTGAACTAGTCAGGACCGGATCGATGTCGACCGACAACGGCACGGCAAACCCGGCCTCTCGTGCGCCCAGTCCCAAACCCGAGCACCCACAAAACAGGTCGACGATTCTTGGTTTAGAGATGTGCATGGAATTCATGAGCTTGATCAGTACTCTTTAGTAGGGTTAGACTAAACCCCTTGGGGGCAAACAATGACCGAACCGGCGCCGATCGACGCCATGCCGACGAAGCAGTTTTTCGTCGACATGTTAATACGAGATATACCGCTGGAGCGAGCGGTTCTTGACTTGGTTGACAATTGTATCGATGGCGCAAAGCGCCTCCGGGATCCGGCTAGCCTCGATTTTTCTGGCCTTTGGGTCAAGATAGTACTCAACGAACAATCGTTTGTGATTGAGGACAATTGCGGAGGCTTCGACATCGCCACCGCTCGCGATTACGCATTCCGCTTCGGACGGCCGAAGGAAGCACGTGTAACTCCATTTTCAATTGGCCAATTTGGCGTCGGGATGAAACGTGCCCTTTTTAAGTTCGGCCGAGAGTTTTCCATTCTGTCAAAGACACACAACGAAAGCTGGTCGGTGAACGTTAATGTAGACATATGGGAAAATGGGCCAGACTGGACGTTCGATTTCCTGACTGCGGACACCAAAGCAAATGTACCCGATTCGGCCCGTGGGACACGGATAGAGGTTAGCCGACTGCGGCCCGAGGTGTCGTCTAGATTCTCTACTCAGTGGTTTCAGAACCAGCTCTCGGAGCTGATACGCGTTCACCAAAGGCAGTTTATATCAAAAGGGCTTGAAATTCGCCTTGGCGGCGTAGCTCTTACTGCGGTCGACTTGAACTTCTTGACCGGAACCGTGACGCCCTCGCTCGAGGAATACGAGGAAAATTTTGGGGACGTTACCGTCAAGGTGAAGATTGTCGCCGGCGTGGGTCCTTCATCACCACAGACCTCCGGTTGGTATGTCGTTTGCAATGGCAGAGTTATTCTCGCAGCCGACAGAACAGAGGAAACCGGTTGGGGTCGCGCTACGCCAGACAATCGTCATGTTCCGAAATTTCATAACCAGTTTGCACGCTTCCGTGGAATAATTTATTTCGACTGCACCTCAGCCGAACTATTACCTTGGAACACGACAAAAACGGGAGTCGACGCGGACTCTCCGCTGTGGCAGCGGGCGCTGGAGAAGATGATTACCAGCACACGCACTGTCATCGATTTTCTAAACGACCTTGATAGCGAGGCGTCCGATCAGGGCGCTGCGGGTCCGCTAGCAAAAGCTTTGGCGTCTGCAACGCCAACCCAGGCTGATCGCGTCACTCAGAAAGCACCTTTCAAGGCCCCCGACAAAGAACGGTTTTCTGGTCCAGTGATGAAGCGTATTGCCTATTCTCGACCAGAGACTCAACTTGTTTCCTTAATGGCGGCGCTTGGCTTGAATACGGCAAAAGCCGTGGGCGAGCAGACCTTTGACGCGGTCTACCGTGACAAAGTTGTCTGACATGGCCGCGAGCTACCGCTCCATCGATTATTCCCTCAGACCTGGCAAATACGCCGAAAGGCGTATGATTTCAGAGGCCGTCAGCAAGGTCCATCCCTTCGGCGCCGTTAAAAGCTACAGATATATCGGCATGGGTTCGCTTTGGTTTTCTGATTTTTCTCACTTTCATAAGACCCTTGGGATGGTCGACATGATCTCTATTGAACGAGAAGTCGCTCATCGACCACGCTTCGAGTTCAACAAACCACTTGCCTGTATCCGACTGGTTTTTGAAGACACCGCCGTTGCGCTTCCTGCCTTGGACTGGACGGTCCGAGCGATAACTTGGCTGGACTACGATGATCGATTGGTGAAATCGATGCTTGAAGACACGCGCGTCATTGCTAGCAAAACCAGCCCGGGCTCCGTTTTTATTATATCTATACAGGTGGAAGGGCCGCCGGTATTTACTGCAATTGACGAGGACGGAGAAGAGACTGTTCAAGAAGTGACGTCCGTGCAGGAACTCCGCGACAATTTCGGCGCTGGGCCGGTGCCTGCAGAAGCATTGGACTCGGACTTGCGAGGGTGGGCCAACGCGAAGCTGGTGCGGCGGATGGTCAAATCTACCATCAACGCTGCTCTAGCAGCCAGAAATGTCGGGCGGCCGAATGATCAAAAGATCGAGTTCGAGCAATTCGCTTCGTTTGAATACGCTGATGGGGCTAAGATGACGACTATCTGCGGAATTTTTGTTGATAGTGGCCAAAAGAATCTACTGTCTTCCTGCGGCTTCAACGAACTCAGTTTCTATGGATCTGATGACGACGCTACTCGTTTAGTCGTTCCAATATTGACGCCGCGGGAAATGCGAATGCTTGAGACCCGTTTACCGGGAGCTGTTGCCCCTGCCCTTGGCGGGAACATTGTCCCCGGGCGAGATGCTGAAGCGTACGCGAATCTATACAGATATCTTCCGAGCTTCGCTTCTCTCGAAGGCTAGCGTCATCAATCCCCCATCTTCAAGGCCTGGATAAACGCCTCCTGCGGGATGTCCACCTTGCCGAACTGTCGCATCCGCTTCTTGCCCTCTTTCTGCTTGTCCAGCAGCTTGCGCTTGCGGCTTACGTCGCCGCCGTAGCATTTGGCGGTGACGTCCTTGCGCAGCGCCGAGATGGTTTCGCGGGCGATGACCTTGCCGCCGATCGCGGCCTGGATCGGGATCTTGAAGAGGTGGTTCGGGATCAGCTCCTTCAGCTTCTCGCACATCTGGCGGCCGCGCTTTTCCGCCGCCGTGCGGTGGACCAGCATGGACAGCGCGTCGACCGGCTCTTCATTGACCAGGATCGACATCTTCACCAAATCGCCTTCCTTGTAGTCGGTCAGGTGGTAGTCGAAGGAGGCGTAGCCCTTGGAGATCGACTTCAGCCGATCATAGAAGTCGAACACGACTTCGTTGAGCGGCAGGTCGTAGATCAGCATGGCGCGCTTGCCCACATAGGACAGGTCGGCCTGGATGCCGCGCCTGTCCTGGCAGAGCTTTAGAATGCCGCCGAGATAGTCGTCCGGCGTCAGGATCGTGGCGCGGATCCACGGCTCCTCGATGGCCGAGATTTTCACCACGTCGGGCATGTCGGCGGGGTTGTGCAACTCCTTAACCGAGCCGTCATTGAGCAGCAGCCGGTAGACGACGCTCGGCGCGGTGGCGATGAGGTCGAGGTTGAACTCGCGCTCCAGCCGCTCCTGGATGATTTCCAAATGCAGCAAGCCGAGGAAGCCGCAGCGATAGCCGAAGCCGAGCGCGGCACTGGTTTCCATTTCATAGGAGAAGGAGGCGTCGTTGAGGCGCAATTTGCCGACGGCGGCGCGCAGATCCTCGAAATCGGCGGCGTCGACCGGGAACAGGCCGCAGAACACCACCGGCTGCGCCGGCTTGAAGCCGGGCAAAGCGTGCGCGGTCTGGCGCTTGTCCTCGGTGATGGTGTCGCCGACGCGGGTGTCGGCCACTTCCTTGATCGAGCCGGTGAAGAAACCGAACTCGCCGGGGCCGAGCTCGTCGACATTGATACGGGCGGGCGTGAACACGCCGGTGCGCTCGACCAGATGTTTTGCGCCGGTGCCCATCATGCGGATGGTCGCGCCCTTTTTCAAAACGCCGTCGATGATGCGCACCAGAACGATGACGCCGAGATAGGCGTCGTACCAGCTGTCGACCAGCATGGCTTTCAAGGGTGCTGACGCATCGCCTTCGCGCGGCGGCGGCAATTGGTGGACGATGGCCTCCAGCACATCGGGAATGCCGAGGCCGGTCTTGGCCGAGATCAGCACGGCGTTGGAGGCGTCGATGCCGATGACTTCCTCGACCTGCTCGCGGATGCGCTCGGGCTCGGCGGCCGGCAGGTCTACCTTGTTCAGCACCACGACGATCTCGTGGTTGTTGTCGATGGCCTGGTAGACATTGGCCAGCGTCTGCGCCTCGACGCCCTGCGAGGCGTCGACGACCAGCAGCGAACCCTCGCAGGCGGCGAGCGAGCGCGACACTTCATAGGCGAAGTCGACATGGCCGGGCGTGTCGATCAGGTTGAGGATATAGTCCTCGCCATTGTTGGCGCGGTATTTCAGCCGCACCGTCTGCGCCTTGATGGTGATGCCGCGCTCGCGCTCGATGTCCATCGAGTCCAGCACCTGCTCCTTCATGTCGCGCAGCTCCAGCCCGCCGGTGGACTGGATCAGCCGGTCGGCAAGCGTGGATTTGCCATGGTCGATATGGGCGACGATGGAGAAATTGCGGATGTGGTCGAGAGGCGTGCTCATGATGGGGCGGCTTTAGCAGGGGCGGGTTGCAGGGGCAAGCGGGGTGGCGGTGCCCTTGCCTTCTCCCCTTGTGGGAGAAGGTGGATCGGCGCGCAGCGCCGAGACGGATGAGGGGTGTTCCAGCTTGACGCCGGCGTTCTTTCACCGCCATGGCTGCAAACTGACATCCCTTACATAAGCGATTATCGTGGTGCAGACGCTGTCCATGTCTTTCAGGACATCGTCGTTCCAAAAGCGCAACACACGAAAGCCTCTCGCCTCCAGTTCCGTTCTACGGGCCTGGTCTGACTCTGAGTCCGCATGCTGACTCCCATCGATCTCGATGATGAGGAGTGATTCAAGACAAGCGAAATCGGCGACGTATTTTCCAACAGGAACTTGGCGCCGAAATTTGATCCGATCGAGCCTGCGGTCACGTAGTTCGTGCCACAGTTTGTCTTCCGCCTCCGTCATTTCACGTCGGAGCGAACGGGCAAAGTTTCGTTTGGCAGGAGCGACGGGCTGATGTGGCATGACGTTAGATTAACCAACGTCTCACTCCGCTGGAACACCCCTCATCCGTCTCGGCGCTTCGCGCCGATCCACCTTCTCCCACAAGGGGAGAAGGCAACGACGCCTTCCGCCCCCAATCACGAAGCGGTGAACCATGTAACGAAGCCTCGGGCAGCGGCGAAGTGTGGCATGAACCCGCCGCAACGGAGACCCCCGATGACTGGACTTAACCCAAAACGCGCCGGCATGCTGGCTGCCGCAGGTGCGGCGCTGATGATGCTTGGCGGCACCGCCTTCGCCCAGCCGCTCACCGTGGTCGAATTGTTCACCAGCCAGGGCTGTTCGTCTTGCCCGCCGGCCAATGCCAACCTGATCAAGGTCAAGGACGAGCCGGGCGTTCTGGCGCTGTCGTTCAACGTCACCTACTGGGACTATCTCGGCTGGAAGGACATTTTCGGCCGCGAGGAGTTCACCCAGCGCCAGGTGCGCTATGAGCCGTCGCTCGGCCGCTCCGGCCCGTTCACGCCGCAGGTCGTGGTCAATGGCGGTGCCGATGCGGTGGGCGCGGCGCCCGGCGAGATCGAGCAGCTGATTTCCGCGAGCGGTCACACGAAGGGGCCGATGCTGTCGCTCGACGGCGGCAAGATCAGCATCGGCGCCGGTTCCGCGCCGGCCGGCCGCGCCGATGTCTGGCTGGTTCGCTACAACAAGGGCGTCGTCGAAGTGCCGGTGGCGCGCGGCGAGAATACCGGGCGCACGCTGCCGCATGCCAATGTCGTGCACTCGCTGGAGAAACTCGGCAGCTGGAGCGGCGACGCCACCACACTGCCGCTGCCGGCGGCAAGCGGCGGGCTGAGCACCGCGGTGCTGGTGCAGTCGCCGGGTGGTGGGCCGATCCTGGCTGCAGCCGCCGACTGATTCTTTTTCTACGCAACGCCGCTAGCGCGGCATAACCGGGCTCGCATCCGCGCGCCCTCTTCAAGGAGGAATACCATCATGAGCAAGACCCTGACCGCGCTCGCCCTTACGCTTTCGATGACCGGCTTCGCCGCCGGCGCCCGTGCCGACGAAGCGACCAACGCCATGAAGCCGGCGATGGCCACCGAGGCGATGAAGCCCGCGACCGATGCCATGGCGCCGGCGACCGATGCCATGAAGCCCGCCGATCCGATGGCGACGAATGCAATGAAACCCGCCACCGACGCCATGAAACCGGCCGATGCCATGAAGCCCGCAACGGATGCGATGAAGCCGGCGGACGCCATGGCGCCCGCGCAATAAGGCTTGATCCCATGGCCCGGCCGCACAATGGCCGGGCCGGCGCACGGCAATTTGAGAAACCTGGCGGGACGTTCTGTCGTATAGTCTTCGCCACCATCAAGGAGATCAGACATGACCGGCATTGCAAGGACGAGAACGCCGATCTTCAAGAGCGCGCTTGCCGCGCTCATCGTCGCCGCCGCGGCGGCCGCCTTCTGGCAGAGCCCGGCGCGCTCGGCCGAGGACGCGGTGGTGATCCCGCCGCCGGCAGTGGACGAGAAGGCCGCCAGCGGCAGCGAGAAGGCTATCTTCGCCGGCGGCTGCTTCTGGGGCGTGCAGGGCGTGTTCCAGCACGTCAAGGGCGTGACCAAGGCCGTCTCCGGCTACACCGGCGGCGCCAAGGATGACGCCGTTTACGAAACGGTGGGCAGCGGCCGCACCGGCCACGCCGAATCGGTCGAGATCACCTACGATCCGTCCAAGGTGACCTATGGCCAGCTGCTGCAGGTCTATTTCTCGGTCGCCCACAACCCGACGCAGTTGAACTTCCAGGGCCCCGACTCGGGCACCCAGTACCGCTCGACCATCTTTGCCGAGAACGATGCGCAGCAGAAGATCGCCCAGAGCTACATCGCCCAGCTCGACCAGGCCAAGGTGTTTGCCAAGCCCATCGTTACCACGCTGGAGACGGGCAAAACCTTCTATCCGGCCGAGGAATATCACCAGGACTTTCTGACGCTGAACCCGACCTACCCCTACATCGTCTACAACGATCTGCCCAAGGTGGCGAATTTGAAGGCGCTGTTCCCGGGGTTGTATAGCGAGAAGCCGGTGCTGGTGCTGGCGGGGAAGAGCTGAGCACCTAATCTCCCCCCCGAGGGCATAGGCGCTAAGATAGCTTTGGCATGGACTGAAATTTGCGCTTTCGTGGTGGTTCGCGCCAGCGATATCGCAAGGCATGGAGATTTTG